>JAFUPA010000039.1 GCA_017481575.1 Clostridia bacterium
CCGCCTACGGCGGAGCCTCTCCTCAAGGAGAAGCCTTGGCTTATCACAAATTTGATAGCCTTCCCCTCGAGGGGAAGGTGGCATTTTCGTAAGAAAATGACGGATGAGGTGTTAATAAAAAGACCCCGACAAACCCCAATTTGCCGAAGTCTTCTGCGGAAGCAAGACGCCTGCCCTACCGCACACGATTTGAAGTTTTATGCAACGGAAATAAATGACACGAAAAGAGAGGGAACAGCATACACTGTTCCCTCTCGGAAAAACTCTTTATTTATAATTGAATTCGTTTATTTTACATATTCCATTTTCAAAACGTCATATTCATCTGTACGGTTTCCTTTGTAATGCAGTTCAAAATTATCCTCATTCCACACAAAATAGAATTCACCTTTGTTAACAGGGTTAAATACGTGATTGAACGAATAATCTCCGACTTTCTTCATTGTGAAGTCAGATGTTTTTTCAAAAACGTGCCCGACACCACCGTGAAGATGCGAGGCTTCCATAACCATTATATTATGTTTACCGTCGGTAGAAGAGGATTCAGTAAATTCAGCATCAATGATACTTATTGAAGAGAATGTCATTAATCCGAGATACCATACAGTAGCCAATGCAAGAACTGCTGTAACCGGAACCGAAACCCATTTCCTTTTTATGTTTTTGAACATTAGCCATGCAATTGAGCACAAAAGCAGCACAGTACCAATGCAAAGGATTATGAAATAAATTAGTTCCGTGTTTAGAGTACCGAAGCAGAAGTAATAATTCATACCCTCCAGCTTGTTAATGATGTGCCATAATCCGATAAGTACAACGCCGACAACAAATGCGACCAACGAAAACTTCGGTAAGACAAACTTCCTTTTCATTTTTATCTCTCCCTAAATAACATAAAAGATATGCTACCTTGATGATAGCATATCTTTTTTTGTTTTGCAATAAGGGAATATTAAACTTATTAACCAAAATATCTCTCAAGAAGACCCTGGAATGCCTTGCCGTGTCTTGCTTCGTCACGAGCCATTTCGTGAACTGTGTCGTGAATAGCGTCAAGGTTAGCTGCCTTTGCTCTCTTTGCAAGGTCAAACTTACCTGCTGTTGCGCCGTTTTCAGCAGCAACACGAAGCTCAAGGTTCTTCTTTGTTGAGTCTGTTACAACTTCACCGAGAAGCTCTGCAAACTTTGCTGCGTGCTCTGCCTCTTCGTAAGCTGCCTTTTCCCAATAAAGACCGATTTCAGGATAACCCTCACGGTGTGCAACTCTTGCCATTGCAAGGTACATACCAACCTCTGTGCACTCGCCCTCGAAGTTTGCACGAAGGTCCATGATGATGTCCTCTGAAACGCCCTGTGCTACGCCAACAACGTGCTCTGCTGCCCATGCAAGATTCTCGTCCTGCTTGTTGAACTTCTCTGCAGGAACTTTACACTGCGGACAAAACTCCGGTGCTGAATCTCCCTCGTGAACATAACCGCATACGCTACATACCCATTTTGCCATAATAATTTACCTCCAAATAAATTTTAAATAATTTGTTTTTTTATTATAAACAGCTGTTACATACACCGATAAATGTTATCGTGTGTGATGTAATTCTGCCATCTACAAAATCATGAGCTTTTTTCTCAATATCCTCAAGCACGGGGTAGGCGACATCGTAAAGTCGTTTGCACTCCGAACAGAGCATATGATAATGATTTTTTGCATTGCCGTCAAAGTGATCGGCTCCGCCGACTGAAATTTTCTGAATTGTGCCGTCCTCCGAAAGCATATTCAGGTTTCTGTAAACCGTTCCGAGGCTTAAGTTCGGCATATTTATTTTAAGTGATAAATAAATCTCCTCGGCGGTCGGGTGGTCATGCCTTTGGCATAACTCATTTATAATTGCGTCACGCTGTTTGCTGTGCTTTGTTATTGCCATTGCATAACCTCCAATCAATTAATAATGATAATCGTTACTGTTATTATAATTGATTTTTAGGAATTGTCAATACCTTTTTTAAAAATTTTTTGACTTTTTTTATTTCATAAGTTAATATATATCCGATAAGTTTACTATATTCAATTTTTGGGTGATTAAAATGAAAAAAACGTTAATTTTTATTTCTGTTTTAATTATAATACTGTCGTTATTTACCGCTTGCGGCAAAAAGTCCGAAGAGGGCGAAACTACCACAAGTCCGACTATGAATGATTATGCGAATGACTACTATTCTTTAACCGAGCCGTCATTTACCGTTGGTGCGGTCAAGACGAGCGAGCGTTTTGAAACGGGCGAAAATGAATATCAGCTTTACTATTATGACGAAAACGGCTTACCTGCCAAGCTTGAAACCTACCGCAACGGTAAACTTGTTTATTATAGTCTCGTAAGCGGTGCGGACGATATGGGCAACTCTGTTCAGGAAAAATATTACACCGCAGACGGCAAGTTTGTTGCTATTTTTGATAACGGTATCTTTTTTGATGAAAGCGGAAAACGTCTTTCCGAGGATTACGTTCAGGCTCAGCTTGACAAGCTGAAATAAAAACGAGGCTGTGTACTTTTTTGGGTACACAGCCTTTTTGTCAGTTGATTTTAGTAACTTTACCTTTCACGACGTGATATTTGTTTTCTGTTGCAAGCGTCAGAAGCGGCCCGTCGGATTTAAGGTTGTCGGTATATACGTCACGGATTGTATATTCGTCAGCGTATTTTTTCATTCTTTCAACCTTTTCTCCGTCCTTGCAGTTAAGCCCGATTGCCTTACCTGTTTTTGTGTCAAACTCGGTTGCAACAATCAGGTCAACACCGAGCCTGTCGCAAATCGGCTTAATCTGAAAAACAGGGGAGGCAGAGCAGACAATCGTTTTAACACTCCTGTCTCTGTTGACAAAATAAGGGTTGATTTTGTGTGCGTATTTCTGCCAGAAAAGTGTTGTTTCCTTTTCGCAATCCACACTTTTTAAGGGAGCGTAGAATGCTTCTTTAAATTTTTCCGTTGGCACAATTCCGAGGGCAAAACCGATGAGCGTAATTATATGCCACGGAAGGTAGAGGAGAAAACGAGGATGTCTTCTTAACTCGAAAAGGTAGAAATACGTGCCTGATTCGCCGTTGAATATCGTTTTGTCAAAATCGTATAGGTCAGCAATCATTAAATTTCAACATCCTTTTTGCCGTCAAGAGTTACGTTAACAGTCTTGTCGCCGTAAATGATTTCATAGTCGCCCTTACCGTCAAGTGTAAGCTTTGTGAGCTTGCCGTCTGCCCAATCGATGTCAACCTTAACACCGCCCTTGGCTGTAAGTCCGTGAATGTGACCGTCAGCCCACTTGTCGGGAAGTGCGGGGAGAATGAGAATTCTGTTCTCAAACGACTGCATAAGAGCCTGTGCAATACCACTTGTTGCACCGAAGTTACCGTCAATCTGGAACGGCGGATGAGCGTCAAACATATTCGGGAATGTGCCACCTCTGCCGGGTGTATACTTCGGGTTGATGTATCTCAACTGGTTGTCAATGAGCTTAATCACCTTGTCCTTGTCACGAAGTCTTGCCCAGAAGTTAATCTTCCAACCAAGGCTCCAGCCTGTGCCGTTGTCACCACGAAGCTCAAGTGTTCTTCTTGCCGCCTGAGCAAGCTCAGGTGTGTCGTCAACATTGATAAGGTTTGCAGGGAAGAGCGAATAAAGGTGAGAAACGTGGCGGTGATGCTGGTCAAACCCGACAACGTCCTTGTACCATTCAAGAAGCTCACCCTTTGAGCCTATTCTGTAGGGAAGGAGCTTTTCATATTTCACTTTAATCTCGTCAATGATGTCACTTTCTGCACCGAGAATTTCCGCAGCCTTCATAATATTGAGGAAAAGGTCACGAATGATTCCCATTGTCATATATGTGGTTTCGCTGATAGAGCAATCCTTTCTGCCGATTTTATACTCGTTTTCGGGTGAGGTTGAGGGAGCAAAAATGAGATAGCCGTCCTTGTCCTCAATCATCATATCAAGGCAGAAACGAGCAGCAGATTCCATAATCGGAAGAGCTGTGTCCTTAAGGAAAGCCTTGTCGAGTGTGTATTCATACTGCTCAAAAAGGTGACGGCAGAACCAAGCACCTGCCATTGACCAGAAAGACCATACGGGGTTGCCCTTTGACGGAGTGGGAATTCTCCAAAGGTCAACGTTATGGTGAACGCAGAAGCCGCCTGCGTTGTAGTAATTCTTTGCAACCTCTTTACCCGAAACCGAAAGCTCTTTGATAAAATCAATAAGAGGCTGGTTCATTTCTGGGAGAGAGCAGGTCATTGTGGGCCAGTAGTTCATTTCTGTGTTTATGTTTGTGGTGTAGTTTGAACGCCACGGTGAGCACATTTTGAAAGTCCAGATGCCCTGGAGTGTCATAGCCTGTGAGCCGGCTCTTGAAGCAGCAATTGTAAGGTAACGACCGTAGTTGAAAAGAAGACAGTAAAGGTCGTTGTCGTTATTTTTATTGTAAAGGAATTCGTGAAGTCTGCGGTTTGTGGGTGTTGAGTCCTTTTTACTGTTGCCGAGGTCGATTGAAACTCTGTCATAAAACTCTTTGTGGTCAGCGATGTGACGAGCCTTGAGTTCTTCAACACTCTGTACCGAAGCGGCGGAAATTCTTTCACGGCATATGCCCTCATAATCCTTTTCGGACTGTGTAAGCGGCTTGTCCCAAGCTTCAAAACTACTTTCTGCGGTAAGGATGATGTTAGCGTATGTTGCATCTGAAACGGTAAGATGCTTTTTATTGGCCTTAATCTGACCGTCGGTCAGCACCTTGAACATACAGCAGAATGAAACGCCAACCTGATCTCCGCACCAATACTCGGCGATAGCCTTCGGGTCTTTTGAAAAGTCAATGTGGCTCGGGCAAAGACCTCTTAAAGTGTATGTATCACCATTTGTCTCAACCTCGTTCTTAAGCTCGCAGTTTACCATTGCGTTGAAGTCGAGCTTCTTTTTACCCTCACACTTGATTGAGTAAACAAGCACCTTGTCGGGGTGGCTGATGAAAGCTTCTCTGTTATAAACTGTGTCGTTAGCGGTGTATTCAACTTTTGTGACAGCAGTTGCAATGTCAAGCTCACGTCTGTACTTTTTAGCACACATATGCACGTTTGATGTGAGCATAAGCTTACCGAGCTGAAGATACCATTCGCAATCGTCACCCGTAAGGTTTTCTTCAATATAATCTCTTGATTCTATCATTTTGCCGTCGAGCGCAAGATCACGAGCCTTTACAAAATGCTCGTACTTGTTATCAACAGCATATTTATGTGAAAAGCCTGACCAGAGTGTGTCAAGGTTAAGACCGACGGTTTCTTTGTCAACACCGCCGAAAACCATTGCACCGAGGCTACCGTTACCGAGCGGCAAAGCCTCAACCCACTCTTTAGCAGGATGATTGTACCATAAAACGTGTGAACCGAGTCCCATAAAAATTACCTCCATAATAGATATAAACAAAGTATACATTATATAAACAATCAAAGTCAATTGATTATCTTGCAATTTTTAACATTTTATTATAGAATATATAAGTATATTTGTGTATTGTTTGATTGGAGTAATTATGTCACAGAAAGTTTTGATAGTCGGTGCAGGTGCGGCGGGACTTATTGCCGCAGGTACTGCCTCCGCCTACGGTAAAGAAGTTACAATACTTGAAAGAAATGAACGCCCGGCACGCAAGGTTGTTATAACAGGCAAGGGCAGGTGTAACGTTACAAATAACTGTAAAGAGCTTGACGAGCTTATTTCAAATGTTCCGGTCAACGGACGTTTTCTTTACAGTGCATTTTCCAACTTTATGCCGCAGGACACAATCGAGCTTATTGAGGATATGGGTGTGCCGCTCAAATGCGAGCGTGGCAACCGTGTTTTTCCCGTTTCGGATAAAGCACTCGACATTGTCGATGCACTTGTGCGTTACGGTACGGATGACGGTGCCGAGATTGTGCAGGGCAGGGCAAAGGAACTGATTATCGAAAACGGCGAGCTTCGTGGTGTGCGTACCTTTGACGGCGAGGAGCTTTATGCCGACAGCGTGCTTGTTGCAACGGGCGGTATGTCATATCAGGCAACCGGCTCAACGGGAGACGGATACTCTCTTGCATGTCAGGCAGGTCATACGATTGTCGAGCCTAAGCCGTCGCTTGTACCTCTCAATGCTCACGAGGGCTTTTGCTCCGAGCTTATGGGGCTTTCTCTGCGCAATGTCGGAATGAAGGTTGTAGATGCCAAGAAAAACAACAAGGTTATTTACGAGGATTTTGGTGAAATGCTCTTTACACACTTTGGTGTTTCGGGACCTATGGTGCTTTCTGCAAGCTCACACCTTCGTGAAATGGAAAAGGGCAGATACATTATATATATAGATTTAAAGCCCGCACTCGACCACGACCAGCTCGACGCAAGAATATTGCGGGATTTTTCAGAGAATACTAATAAAAATTATATCAATTCGCTCGGTGCTCTTTTACCGAGAAAGCTTATTCCCGTTGTGGCAAAATTGAGCGGAATCAAGCCGACAGTCAAGGTTAATCAGATTACACGTGAGGAACGCCGCAGACTTGTTGAGCTTTTAAAATCCTTCAAGGTAACAGTTAAAGGCTTCCGACCGATTGACGAGGCTATCATCACCTCGGGCGGAGTCAAGGTTTCGGAGATAAATCCCAAAACAATGGAGTCAAAGCTCCTCAAAGGTCTTTATTTCGCAGGCGAGGTCATTGACGTTGATGCCTACACGGGCGGCTTTAATTTACAGATTGCATTTTCAACCGGCAAGCTTGCCGGCGAAAATATATGATTAGGAGATTTTATATGGCTATAAATATTGCAATTGACGGCCCTGCAGGTGCAGGAAAATCAAGCGTAGCAAAGCTTGTTTCAAAAAAACTCGGTTATATTTATGTTGACACAGGTGCGCTTTACCGCACAGTCGGTCTTTACTCAATCCGCAAGGGCATCGACACAAAGGATGCAGAAGCTGTAACAGCTACACTTAAGGATATCGAGGTCAAGCTCGGTTTTGTTGACGGTGCACAGCACGTTTTCCTCAACGGTGAGGACGTTTCTGATGCTATCAGAACTCCCGAAGCATCAATGGGTGCTTCAAACGTTTCAGCAATCCCTGCTGTCAGAACTTTCCTCTTTGACTTGCAGAGAGATATTGCCAAAGAAAACGACTGCATTATGGACGGCAGAGATATCGGCACAGTCGTTCTTCCCGATGCACAGATTAAGATTTTTCTCACAGCTTCTCCTGAAGCAAGAGCCGAAAGACGCTACAAGGAGCTCATTGAAAAAGGCGAAAAGGTCGATTTTCAAGACGTTCTTGACGACATAAACAAGCGTGACTATCAGGACTCTCACCGTGAAATCGCACCGCTTAAGCAGGCAGAGGATGCAATCCTTGTCGATAACAGCGGATGCAATCTTGAAGAGGGCGCACAGCTTATTTTAGATGTTATCAGCGAAAAGCTCGCATAATTGAGGTTTATTTCTATGCCCTATAAATTTGATTTTTCAAATCACAATTCACGCTTTGCTTACAGGTTTATGCGACCGTTAGCAGGCATTGTCACAAAAACTAAATATAAAATAACGTATATCGGTCAGGAGAATATTCCCGAGACAGGCGGATTTATTCTTGCGGCAAACCACATCACAGCCCTTGACCCGGTTATAATTTCTGTCGGC
Organism: Clostridia bacterium; assembly: GCA_017481575.1. GTDB lineage: Bacteria > Bacillota > Clostridia > Oscillospirales > Acutalibacteraceae > CAG-488. Next base: position 7,711 of record JAFUPA010000039.1, read on the forward strand.
TTCAAACGGACTATGCACTTTATGGCAAAGGACGAGCTTTTTCAGAATAAACTCATCGGCTGGGCGATGGCACAGCTTAATGCCTTCCCTGTGGACAGAACAAAATTCGATTACGATGCAATAGATTATGCTATCAGCGTTGTCAAAAACGGCGATGTGCTCGGTATCTTCCCGGAAGGCACACGTTCACCCGACTACACTCCGCAAAAAGGTAAGGGCGGTGTGTGTTACATAGCAAAAATGTGCAAATGCGATGTCGTTCCCGTTTCTATTTATACAAGTGACGAAGCAAAAACAGGCACAAGGCTTACTGTAAGATACGGCAAGCCTATAAAGCACGAGGAATTGAAATTTGACCCGAACAGCAACAAAATGAAGGACTTGCGCCACGCAACCAACCTTATTATGGAAGAAATTACAAAATTGTGGAAACTGGGTCATCAAATACAAGATGATTGCGCAGTAAAACAATTATAATAGCGTAGCAGATATATTACTGCAATGCCCTTAGGCATTGCAAAGGGAGAAAGGTCATGGAGATTAAACTTGCCAAAACAGCAGGCTTCTGCTTCGGAGTAAACCGTGCTGTCGATATGCTTTATAAAATGGTCGAAAACGGTGAAAAGGTCTGCACCCTCGGTCCGATAATTCACAATCCGCAGGTTATCGGTGACCTTGCAGACAAAGGTGTTGTCATCATCGACAGCGAAAAAGATGTTCCCGAAAATACAAAGGTTGTAATCAGAACTCACGGTGTCGAGAAGCAGGTTGTTGATTCATTAAAGCAAAGAAATGTCGATTTCTGTGATGCAACCTGTCCGTTCGTCCGCAAAATTCACAAGATTATCACGGACAATTCTGACGAAAATACACTTGTTTTTATTGCGGGTGACGAAAACCACCCCGAGGTTCAGGGCATCAGGAGCTATTGCAAGGGCGAAAGTGTTGTCTTTAAAAACAGCGACGAGCTTGAAAAAGAAGTCGAAAAACACCCCGAATATGCAAAAAAAGCAATAATTGTTGTCTGGCAGACGACATTTAACACCGTAGAATACGAAAAATGTTTAAAAAAAATAAAAAAACACTATACAAATGCAAAAATTTTTGATACAATATGTAGTGCTACGAATGAGCGGCAGGAAGAGGCAATGCGTTTAGCCAAAACCTGCGACGCCATGATTATAGTAGGAGGACGGCAAAGCTCCAACACTGCGAAGTTGAAGGCTGTGTGTGAGAACTGTTGTCCGACCTATCTGATTGAAACTGCAAAGGAACTCTCTGAGGTTGACCTGAGCGGTTACAAAAGGGTAGGTGTAACCGCAGGAGCTTCCACTCCGGCGGCAATCATAAAGGAGGTACTTTCAACAATGTCGGAAAACACAAACGCAAACGTTATTGAAACAGCAGAGGAGGTGGCAATGACTTCTAACGCTGAAGATATGAGTTTTATGGAGGCACTCGAAGAGTCTCTTAAAAATATGAGCACGGACCAGAAGGTTCTCGGTATCGTAACAGGTATTTCACCGAGCGAGATTCAGGTTGACATCGGCAGAAAGCAGACAGGCTATGTTCCTGCTGACGAGTACAGCGCAGACCCGACTGCAGACCCGATGAAGGAGCTTAAGATCGGTGACGAGATTAACCTCATTATCATGAAGACAAACGATCAGGAAGGCACAATAATGCTTTCCAAGAAGAGATATGACGCACAGGGCGCATGGGACAAGATTGAAGCAGCTAAGGAGAATGACGAGGTTGTTTCAGGTACAGTTACAGACGTTATCAAGGGCGGCGTAATCGTTATCGTTAACGGTGTAAGAGTATTTGTTCCCGCATCACTTGCAACAGCATCAAGAGGCGACTCACTTGACGATCTTCTCAAGACAAAGGTTGAGCTTAAGATTATCGAAGTTAAAGCAGAGCGTGGTCGTAAGAAGGCTGTCGGTTCAATCAAGGCAGTTCTTAAGGAAGTACGCAAGGCTAAGGAAGAAGCATTCTGGGCACAGGCTGAAGAGGGCCAGGTTTACCAGGGTACAGTTAAGTCACTCACAAATTACGGTGCATTCGTTGACATCGGCGGCGTAGACGGTATGGTACATATCTCTGAGCTTTCATGGAAGAGAATTAAGCATCCGTCAGACGTTCTTGCTATCGGTCAGGAAATCGAAGTTTTCGTGAAGTCACTTGACAAGGAAAACAAGAAGATTTCTCTCGGCTACAAGAAGGCAGAGGACAATCCTTGGGAGATCCTTCGCCGTGACTATCCTGTTGATACTGTTATCGAGTCAGAAATCGTTGGCATGACAACATTCGGTGCATTCGCAACAGTTATCCCGGGCATCGACGGTCTTATTCACATCTCACAGATTGCTGACCAGCACATCAGCAAGCCGCAGGATGTTCTTAAGATTGGCGAAAAGGTTACTTGCAAGATTACAGCTATCGACTTTGACAAGAGCCGTGTAAGCCTTTCAATCCGTGCACTTCTTGCTCCGAAGGCAGAAGAGGTTGCAGAGGAAGCAGTTGAAGAAGTTGCTGAAGAAGCAGCAGAAGCACCTGTAGAGGAATAATCAATAACAAATCAGGGACTGCGAAAGCAGTCCCTTTTTTATGTGTTATTCATATATAAAACTAACGTGTGAGAATGTGTTGTCGTAATCAATAAGTAGATCCAACACAATACCGTCATCTTCAATCGGTTTTACACAAGTGACACCTTTATAACTATATCGGTATTCGTTTTGTTCTATGTTATATCCGAATATTGCGTTAACATTTAAACAATTCATGCCGAAGCAGTACACTCCGAGTTCACTGATATCTGCAGACGTCCCGCCCCAACAAATAATTCGTTCTTCAAAAATCTTGTCAGGGGAGAAATATCTTAAATGCACTTCATTACTGCCTTCCTTTTTCATCAGAAAACAATAATATTCTCCTTTTCTTGCCGACTTGATAATTTCCATGTTTTCATCACCGTCAATGGAAGAAAAATCAGCGGCTTCTATTATTTGTTCGATATCATTCGGGTTTACGGAATAGAAAAAGCGATAGCTATAATAACTGCATAAAATAATGGTCAGCAATAATAAAACCGAAACAATACCCGTAAAAAAACTTTTCTTGGATTTTTTTATGATTTCAACAATGATTTCGTTTGAAGTGTTGTTGAGGCTTTCATTTTTTGCCTTTTCACCCTTTAAAAGCTCTGCAACCGTAACTCCCAAAACTTCAGCCAAAGGCTCCAGAATAGATATGTTCGGCGCACTTCTGCCCGTTTCCCATTTTGAAACGGCCTTGTCCGTAACATTCAATTTTTCCGCTAAATCCTTCTGGCTTAAATTAAGTTCCTTACGTCTTGCACAAATAAAATCTCCCGTGTGTTTATTGTCCATTTTATCATCTCCTGTTCTGTAAAAATTTTATCACACCATACTCAAAAAGTCACCCTACCTTTGGTAGAATTATAAATATCTGCTGATTTTAAGAATACAGTCACCCGTAAATGACAAATTTTAATTTGTGGAGATGTTTCAAATTCGCACAAACTGCCTTTGTGTGCGTAGGGGCGTCTATCAGACGTCCGCCGATTTTTTGCTGATTTTGACGGACGACCAATGGTCGCCCCTACTCGCTCAACTGTTGATCGTGCGTTGCCCTCCTTGCCTAAAGGAGGGTGGCACGGCGCAAGACGTGACGGGAGGATATTATAAAAAGCGGCGCAGCCCCACACTTCTTCACTATTACTTCTTACTTATTACTTTTGGGATTCACCCCAACAAACTCCAATTTGTCAAATCAATTTACGACGTTTTTTGTTTTACATTTTAAAAATAATATGTTATATTGTAATAAACAAAAACCGAGAGGTGATTAAATGCGAATTTACGATATAATTCTCAAAAAACGTTACGGTGAAGAGTTAACAGACGAGGAAATCGAGTTCTTTGTTTCTTCGGCAAGCAACGGCGAAATCGAAGATTATCAGATTACCGCATTACTTATGGCAATCTGTTTTAACGGTATGACCAAAAGAGAAACCGCAACGCTTACTTTAGCAATGGCTCGCTCGGGCGATATGGTCGATTTGTCCGCAATTGACGGCTACACGGTCGACAAGCACTCAACCGGCGGTGTGGGCGACAAAACAACTCTCATTGTTGCACCGATTGTCGCTTCACTCGGCGGCAAAGTTGCCAAAATGTCGGGCAGAGGTCTCGGACATACAGGCGGCACAGTCGACAAGCTCGAGTCAATCGAAGGCTTTAGAACTACTCTCTCGGGTGAGGATTTCTTAAATCAGGTCAACAAAATCGGTTTGAGCGTCATCGGTCAGTCGGGCGACCTCGCACCTGCGGACAAAAAGCTCTATGCACTCCGCAACGACACAGCAACGGTTGATAGCATACCGCTCATTGCTTCAAGCATTATGAGCAAAAAGCTTGCCGCAGGCTCGAAGGGCATTGTTCTTGATGTCAAAACAGGCAGCGGAGCTTTTATGAAGAGCGTCGAAGAGTCCGAAGCACTCGCCAAAGCAATGGTCGAAATCGGCAAATCCGCAGGCAGAGATATGGTTGCTGTCATTTCAAATATGGACATTCCGCTCGGCAATGCGGTCGGCAATTCCCTCGAGGTTATCGAGGCGGTCGAAACACTTAAGGGGAACGGCAGTGCAGACCTTACAGCTGTTTGTATTGAGCTTGCCGCCAATATGCTCACTCTCGTCACGGGTAAAGATAAAGAAACCTGCACCGAAATGGCAAAGGGTGCCATTGCCGACGGCTCGGCACTCGAAAAGCTCGGTCAGATGGTAGCAGAGCAGGGCGGTAACCCCGATTGGATTTATGATACTTCACTTTTTCCGAAAGCAGAGTTTGAGTATGAAATCAAGTCCGAGACGGACGGCTACATTGAGCATATGGATGCCGAAAAAATCGGAGTTGCCTCGCTTCTTCTCGGTGCAGGCAGAAACACCAAGGCGGACGAAATCGACTTTGCCGCAGGTATAATTCTTAAAGCAAAAACAGGCGACAAGGTCGCAAAGGGCGATACCGTCGCAACTCTTTACACAAACAACAAAACAAAATTCTCCGCCGCAGTCGATAAGTTTAACGAAGCGGTTAAATACTCGCAAACCCCCGTCGAAAAACAACCACTTATTTATTCCGTTATAAAATAAATGAGGTGAATTATAATGTCTACCAACAGAAAAATTGTGGCAATCGGTATAACGCTGTGCCTTTGCTTTGTCGTAATAGTTTTTATTGTTTCGGGATTTTCGTTTGCATATCTTGGTTCACTTATTGAAAGTGCTTTTAATAAAGAGGCAAACCGATACGATATGTATCAGTATAACGTTGAACACGCAGTCATGTTATCTGAAGAAATCGAAATAAATCCTGACGATTATATCAGCTTTTCGGATTATAAATTTACAGACGGTCAGGAGTATATTGTCGCAAATTATTATAATGTATTGCCGGAAAAAGATTCCGATCTACCTCTTCGTGTCAATAAATATTTTATTGATGAAGCTTTCCTGTTTACCGATGGAGACAATAGATATTTTTACACCGACGATGAGAAAAATTTATATTATTATAGGGAAATCAAAAGCGACAACTCGGCCGATTTGTTTATAAAGAAAGACTACGTTTTTCCGACTGTTGAGAAAGACAAAGTTGTAAGTTTGTTAATATACGATAGTATAGTAACACCTGGATTTGGTGATTATATTTGTTCGGACGATTTTTCAAAAGTTACAAAAATTACAGATACCGCTGTGATTGAAAAAACAATAAATGAATATAAATCAGGAAGTGGAGATTTTAATTGGTTGGATAAGCATTTTAATTATCCGAAAGACACAGACTATTTAATCTTGGCTGAGTTTGAAGACGGTACTGTATATCAGACACTCGGAAGAAAAAAGGTTGATATCAGCGATATAAAAGCAGAGTTGAAAAATAATGCTTGGATAGATTTATGCAGGGTCAGATATGAAGATGAATGGAATATTGACAATTGTATGTTTATAACCTGTGAGGATTGTTACAAGGTTATATTCTTTAACAACGAAGATACCTCGTCGTATGGTGTGGAACTTGATAAAACAACATTAAAGTTAAAATTAGGCAGTTAGTTAGGCGGAACGAAAATCAGAACGACCACGTGGCTTTATTAGAAAAAGACATTAAAAGGAGCTTTGTCTTACTTCTGTATTACTACATAAAATGATTTATAAAAACTTTACTTTACTAAAAATACTTTTATTGACATATAATTTTGTGTGTGATAGAATGTGCATTGGTTTGTGAAAATAGAAAAATAGGAGATTAATTATGGTTTTTCCACTTGCTTTATTGTTTCTTTTTATCGCCGCAATGGCAATTTCGTCAATCGGATTTAAAAACTATGTCTGGTTCATTTCTATTGGATACGGCTTTTCAATTGCAGGCGAAGGTCTTTTGATGATGCTTATGTATGGCAAAACTCTTTCACTCGGCACAGTTCTTTGCTGTCTGTTGCTTGTTGCCTACGGTTGCCGTCTCGGCGGTTATCTTGCATTCCGTGAGCTTAAGAGTTCTTCATACAAAAAGAATATGACCGGCGAAATCAAGGACGGAAAAACCGTTCCCTTCGGCGTTAAAATTGCTATCTGGGTTACTTGTGCCGCACTTTATGTCACACAGGTTTCGGGCATTTTTTACCGCCTTGTAAACGGCTCGGGCAGTAATGTCTGGACATATATCGGTGCTGCAGTTATGCTTTTCGGTATCGTTTTTGAGTCCGTTGCAGATATTCAGAAGAACAATGCAAAGAAAGTCAATCCCCGCCGTTTTGTTGATACAGGACTTTACAAAATTGTTCGTTGTCCCAATTACCTCGGCGAAATGATTTTCTGGACGGGTGTGCTTCTTTCGGGTATCGGTGCAGTTACGGGCTGGCAATGGCTTGTGGTTGCAATCGGCTATATCGGCATCATTTTCGTTATGTTCAGCGGTGCTCGCCGTCTTGAAATCCGTCAGAATAAAAACTACGGTAACGACCCCGAGTATCAGAAATATGTCAAAACAGTACCTATTATGGTTCCGTTTATCCCTCTTTACAGCGTAGAGAAATATAAGTGGCTTGTAGCCTGACAAGTGTCTTTTTGGAGGAACGCAAATGTCTAATAAAAAATATCCTTATAATGTGGTGGCAGAGCCAAAGGATTTAAAAGAATTAGTGAACTACTGTGCAAAAGAATACGGCGACAAAAAAGCCTTCTGGTACAGAGAGAAAAATAAGGAAATTGTAAAGTCCTTCAAGCAGGTTGCTGACGATGTCAAGGCACTCGGAACATATTTCCACAGCATCGGCTTCAAAAACAAGCACATTGCAATCATGGGTGAAAACAGCTACGAGTGGATTATCTCATATTTTGCAATTGTAAACGGTGGCAATGTCGTTGTCCCCATTGACAAGGAAAACGTTGCAAAAGATGTCAAGTTCCAGCTTACACAAAGTGATACTGACCTGTTTCTTTATTCAGATACATATTCCGACATCGCAGAATTCTGCGGTATACAGAGCATAAATTTCAAAACCTATGCCGAGCTTATCGACAAGGGTAACGAGCTTATTAAAAACGGCGACAACAGCTTTGACGAGACACAGATTGATGCAGAGCAGATGTGTGCTATCGTGTTCACATCGGGCACAACATCAGAGCCGAAAGGTGTAATGCTCAGCCACAAGGGACTTGCAAAGGATGCGGTTATCAGTCTTAAAAATCTTTCAATTCCCGAGGGCACGGTTTCGCTTCTTCCCTTGTACCACACATTCGGCTTTATGGCATGTGTTCTCTGTCAGATGCTTGTCGGTTTCCCGGTTTATATCAACACAAGCCTCAAGCGTGCATTTGACGACATTAAATATGCGGCACCAAAGCACATTTCTGTTGTTCCGATGCTCCTCGTTGTTATTTATAACAAAATCTGGAGCAATGTCCGTGCAGGCGGCAAGGAAAAGCTTTTCAAGACTATGATTAAGGTCAGCAATGCTCTTCTTAAGGTAGGTATTGATATCAGACGCAAGGTGTTCAAGCAGGTTTTTGATGCCTTTGGCGGCAATCTCGAAATGCTCATCACGGGCGGCTCTTCGATAGACGAAAAATACATCAAGGGCTTCAGAGATATCGGTATCACAGTCACAAATGGCTACGGAATTACTGAATGTTCACCGATTGTTGCAACAATGCGAACAAAGCATTATGCACCCGCAAGTGTCGGTGCAATTCAGCCGGAGCTTGAAGGCAGAGTTGTTGACGGCGAAATTCAGATTAAAGGCCCGACAGTTTTTCTCGGCTATTATAAGAACGAAAAAGCAACAGCCGAAGCCTTTGACGGCGAATGGTTCAAGACAGGCGATCTCGGCAGTATTGATGAAGACGGACTTCTCTACATTGACGGCAGAAAGAAAAATCTCATCATCCTTTCAAACGGTAAAAACGTCGTTCCTGAAGAGCTTGAATCGCTTATTATGAACAACATTCCCGAGGTTAAGGAAGTTGTCGTTTACGGCGAGAATGACAAAATCGTTGCAGAAATCTACCCCGATTATGAAATCGCAGACGTTGAAAAAACAATCAACGAAAAGGTGAATGAACTCAATCAGAGCTTGCCTCTCTTCAAGCGAATGGCAACTGTTAAGTTCACCGCAACCGAATTCCCGAAAACAACAACAAAGAAAATTAAACGAGTACATAACTAAAAAGAAAAGCAGTATTGATTTTACTCAATACTGCTTAATTTTTGCCTGTTTATCTTTTCTGCATTGTAATAATTTTTTTGTAGAAATCAACCGCACCCTCAAGTGTGTTGCACTCAATGTTTTCGTTAAGTCCGTGCATACCCTTCATCTGCTCGGGACCGTAAATAACGGGGGCAAAACGAACACAGCTGTCGCAAATCTTTGAATAGAAGCGGGCATCTGTTGCACCTGTAACAACATACGGGCTGCAGCCGACACCGGGGAAGCACTCGTTAATCGCACTTTCAACCATCTTGAAAGCCTCGCCGTTAATGTCAACGCTCGGTGAGGGATAGCCTTTGTAAACAACCTCTGTTTCGACATTGAACTTCTTTGCAAGGTTTGTGATAACCTCGAGGCTCTCGTCTGTTCCCTGGTGGGGGATGTATCTCATATTAGCACAGATTGAAGCCTCCTGCGGAATAACGTTGTAGCCGTTTGAACCCTCTGCCATTGTGAATGCAATTGTTGTTGAAAGCATTGCACCTGCCTGCGCACTTATCATCGGCAAAAGCTTTTTCATAAGCGGCTTGAAAAGCCAGAGGTTACCGAAAATAAGTCTTAAGCCGAAGCCTGCATAAGGTGCAAGCTGAGTGAACATAGCCTCAACCTCGGGCATAAATTCAACGTTGAACGGGTTTTTCTTCTCAACTGCGGCAACAAACTTTGAAAGTCTTGCAATCGGAGTGTTTTTCGGGGGAGCACTTGCGTGACCGCCTGTCGAGCGTGCGATGAATTTAACGTCGCCGTAGCCCTTTTCAAAAACACCAACCATAGCAAAGTTACCCTTGATACCTGCCATCGGGTCCTGGATAATTCCGCCGCCCTCGTCACAAACAAGGAAAAGTCGAACGCCCTGCTTGTCAAGGTAATCAACAATTTTCGGCGCACCGTCGCCGCCGATTTCTTCGGTACAGCTGCTTGCAATGTAAACATCACAGTCGGGTGTGTAGTCTGCCTTGAGCAATTCTTCAACTGCCTGGAAAAATGCCATAACCGTACACTTTGTGTCCGATGTGCCACGACCCCAGACCTTGCCTTCTGCAACCTCACCGCTGAACGGGGGATACTTCCATTCGCCCGTTGCTTCAACAACGTCCTGGTGGCTCATTATAAGTATCGGCTTTTCGCTTGACTTACCCTTCCATTTAAAAAGAAGATTTCCGTCAATTTCTGTCTTTTCAAGCTTTTCGTGAACTGTCGGGAAAAGCTTTTCAAGCACCTTGTGGAAGCCGAGGAACTTTTCTGTGTTTACCTCGCCACGCTTTGAAATAGTTTCGTACTGCACCATTTCAGAGAGCTTGCCGACATATTCTTCGGTTCTCTTCGGGTCGGGATTTGGTGTGTAATCAGCCTTTTTTGTTTTCATAAGGGCTGTTCTGATTACCGCAACCAGCAGCAAAAGCACAAGCACTGCAATCACGGCAAGAATTAAATAAAGAACATACTTCATAGTATCGCCTCTTTTTGATAAATTGGCTTTATTATAGCAGACTTTACTAAATGTTTCAATCTTTTTTGTTCATATAAATTTTACTTGTCTGTCATTATATGTTGTGCTATAATGTAAACGGAAAATTAATTGCTTCTAAACAGGAGGTTTATTATAATGGATATAGCAGATCTTGCGGCGTCAGCCGTCAAAAAAATAGCTACAAGCAAGGGTAAGCGTCTTCAGAAAAAAGGCACAGCACCCGAACTCCCGAAGGTTCAGCCCACAACAATCAAAAGTGCAAGCGGTGCAAAATATAATGTCGGTTTCTCTTCAAGAGAAATGATGCCTGACGACTTTGGCAAGAAGAAATACTACATCGCAGGTCACAAGATGGCGCAGGATATGACTGGTATCCACGACAACCTCACAGCCAGCGCAATGTGGCTCGGCATCGGTGAAGAGGGCGGTATCATCATTGTTACAGCCGATATCATCGGTCTTACAAACACAGAGGTAAATGTTATCAGAGAAAGTCTTGCTGATTTCTGCAAGGCATCAAAGTGTAAAGCAATCAACATCTGCTGTACTCATCAGCACGCAGGCTTCGACACCGTTGGCTATTGGGGCAAGCTCCCGAAGACAGGTAAAGTCGATACTTATATGCAAAAGATTTTCAAGACCATCAAGGAAATCTGTATAAAAGCTTACGAAAACAGAACTTTGGGTGACCTTTATGTCGGTACAGCTCACGTTCCCGAGGCACAGCACGACAAGCGCCCGCCAATTGTTCTTCACGATACACTTACACGTATCCGCTTTGTTCCCGAGAATGGCGCAAAAGAAACATGGCTTCTCAACTTTGCCGCTCATCCGAACACCCTTGGCGGAGGCAACACCCTCTGCAGTGCCGACTATCCTCACTTCCTTCGTGAGGGTATCTATGCCGAAAAGGATGTCAATGTCCTCTTCGGTATCGGTGCAATCGGTGCAGTTGACCCGGGTGTGTTTGTTGAGGGTGAGGACGTGTGGCTTCGTACCGAAAAGCAGGGTAAAGCACTTGCCGCCGCCGCTCTTAAAATTGATAATGACGAGAAAATGGATGCCGAAATCACAGTTCTTCAGCAGCCGTTCTATTACCATGCCGACAACGGTGTTCTTGCCTTCCTTGCAATGCTCAAGGTTATGAGCTCAAAGATGGTTCCGAGCGAAGAGGCAGGTCTCGGTATGGCTCTCGTTTCAGAAATGACTTACATTAAAATCGGCTCACAGCAGATTGTTCTCGTTCCGGGCGAAGCGTTCCCCGAGATTGCTTACGGCGGAGCCGCTTCTGCAGAGGAGTCTGCAACAGGCAGAGGAACAGAAATTAACCCGCCTACATTTGTCGAGGTTACAGGTGACGAAAACCTGCTTGTTTTCGGTGTCAGCAACGACTTCACAGGCTATGTTGTACCGCCCAACGATTTCATTCTTCATAAGACACAGCCATACCTCAGCAACGGCAGAGATAAGTTTGACCGCAGCCACTATCACGAGACAAATTCACTCGGCTATTCTGCGGCAAAAACACTCTCAACCGCCCTTGCTGATATTATGCAGAGAGTTAAATAATTTTCAGGGCAGTACGGTTTTTGACTTGTACTGTCCTGCGCTGTTTAAGTTTTGTCAAAGGAAAATTTTGAGATGGAATACAAGTATGAATTGCATTGTCACACGGGCGATGTCAGCCGTTGTGCGGCTTGTCCTGCTGACAAGGCGGTCGAAATTTACAAGTCAAAAGGCTATTCGGGTATGGTCATAACCGACCATTATTCACCGCAGACTTTTCTCGACAGGCATCTTTTTTGCCCTCAGAAGGAAACGGATTTTTATTTGAGAGGTTACGAAAAAGCGCTTGCCGCCGCAGGCGATGATTTTACCGTTTTGTTCGGTATGGAGCTTCGCTTTTACGGCAACGGTAACGACTACCTTGTTTACGGCATCACACCCGAGTTTATCCGTGAGCACGGCAACCTTATGACATACTATCCACGCAGGTTTTATGAGCTGTGTAAAAAACACAATATGATTTTTCTGCAGGCGCATCCTTTCAGACCGTATATTTTCAGAACAAACCCGAAATACCTTGACGGTTGTGAGGTTTACAACGGCAAGGGCAAAAACACGGATATCAACGAGAAAGCCGAAGCCTGGGCAGAGAAAAGCAATATGAAAATCCGTGTCGGTGGAACAGATTTCCACCGTGAAGCGCATATCGAAAATTTAAGCGGAATTATCACAACAGAAAAAATCAGCAATAACGACGACTTGTTGCGAATTCTCCGAAGCGGAGATTTTAAAATTATAAAATAGCGTTGCAGACCCTTAATTTTTGTAAAAGGAGGCGAAACCGATGAAGCAAAAAGTCCAAAGGCTTGTGTCTATGATTCTTGTAACATTAACGCTTGCGTTAAGCGTTCCGATAACAACATTTGCAAAAGAGGAAGAGATACCTATGCCCGGCAAAAACGAATTCAGATGTGACTGGTTTGACGAAACAATAATTTATCCTTATAAATATTCAGATTCTTACTTTATCGGCAATGCCTACGACTACAACCACGATCTTGCACTTTTCTCCCTGTGTGTTTCAATGGCTTCCTTCGGTTCCTTTGATACCGAAAATCCCGACCAGAATATAAAGATGATGCTCGAGGAATGTGGCTATGACTTCACAAGCTACGGTTACGACACCGAGGGCTACGACACCGTCGGACTTGCAATCGGCACCAAAAAGGTTGACCTGAACGGTGAGCCGACAACACTCGTTATCGCCGCTATCAGAAGCGGAAACTACGGTATGGAGTGGGGCGGAAATCTGCGTGTCGGCACAGGCGAAAATCACGAGGGATTTGACATTTCCAAGGATACTGCAATACATTATTTCAATGAATTTTGCAAAGACTTTGAGCCCTACGGCACGGTAAAGCTCCTTATTCCCGGCTACAGCCGAGGCTCGTCAATTGCAAATCTGTTTGCCGCAGAAATAGTGGACTCAAGCTATGTCGAAACTCTTAACGGTGAAACGGACTATATCAAAAACGCAGGCTTTACTAACGAAAACCTCTATACCTACCTTTACGAAACCCCTCAATGCACAAGCGACACAAAGGCGAGAGATGTGGTTTACGATAACATTTTTAACATAATCAACCCGAGCGATTATGTCCCGATGTTTGTTATGGATAACTTCAATTTCACCGTTTACGGACGCACTCTTTATCTTCCGTCGGCAAGCCGTGCGGACGATTACGACAGCCTTTACACCGCCGCTTGTGAGGAGTTTGACTCATTTATGGCGCACACCGGCAAGGAGTCAAAGGACTTCTTTTACAGCAAAGAGGATACATTTTCCTGCGAACTGATTTTCAAAAATGTCTTTTCCTACCTTGCAACCGAGGTTATGGTGGACAGAGAAAATTATGTCGAAAAATATGAGGATTCCCTCATTTTCTTCACAGGTCAGTATCTCGGCAAAAAGCGAACGGTCAAGGACCTTGCACGTTCTGTCGGAACAATGGCACTTGCAACGGTTGTTGCGCTCATTCCGTCAAATTACGAAAGAATTAAGACGGACGGTTACCGTTCCTACATTGCAGATTACCTCGCCGAAAAAACAACCGAAAGCGAGCTGACAGACGAGAATATCGAAGGCTTGATTGACTTGTTCATTGAAGTTCTCGACCTTATCAAAAATCATCGCACTGCAATCCCGACCCTCATTTCGCAGATAAACACGGTTGTCAACGTTCATCAGCCCTATGTTACAATGACGTGGATGCGTATTCTTGATGCACAGACAATGGAAACCATAAATGCTGACATTGATGACGAGCTTCGTCTTAACTGGAACAAGCTCAAGCTCAAATACAATTCCTACGGCAAGCTCGATGCCGAGTTTGACGAGGACGGAGGCTATGTCCTCTGGGCAAGCGATAACGAAGAGGTTGCAACTGTCAGCGAGGACGGCGTAGTCTACGCAAAGTCAAGGGGAACTGCAACCCTTACCGCCACTCTTTACTCGGCTGACGGAATGGTTTTGGACGAGGCATTCGCAACGATAGATGTTGATATGAATGCAATTCAGGTCGCAATTTATAAAATCAAAAATATTTTCACTTAAAATTAAGTCGCAGTTTAACTACTGCGACTTTTCATTTTTCCTATTGTAAGATTTTTTGCCCAATGAATTTCCTCTTTGTTAATCGAAGTGAAAACACGAAGCAAAAGAACATAAACTGTAACGCTCAATAAAATTCCTGCAACAGCCGTACCTTTCAGCCCGAAATCAAGCTGTGAAAAAGAGAAAACAATGTTTTTGATACTGCCTGCTGATACCACACACAAAATCGGAATGACAATGTCTCTAAAAAGGTCAATCCGTACCTCGCTTACTTTTGTCAGCCTGCGGAAACTCAAAAAGAAGTTTATAATCTCGCTCATAAAAACAACAATTATGTAACCCTTGACCGAAAATATCGGCACAAGCAAATATACAAACACAACGCAGATACAAGCGTCAATTATGTTGTACCGCATATAGCTTACCTGCTGGTCAAGTCCCTTGAGCATTCCGTCAATTGTCATATCCATATACATAATCGGTATAAGAGGGGAGAGTACCTGCGTGTAAAATCCCGCACTCTCATTTCCGTAAATTGCAAGCGAAAGCTCGGTAGAGTTAAAATACATTATCCCCGCCGTGCCGATTGCAAACATCAGGGTAATGTGCAGAACTCTTGCAATCATATAACCGATTCTTGTGTGGTTTTTTGCAATATGCTGTGCGGCAATTTCGGGCACAAGCAAGCCTGAAAGCGACGACAGCAACGCTGACGGATAAAGCACAAGCGGCAATGCCATACCGTGTATAACACCGTAGGTTGCCATTGCTGTCTGCGGATTGCTTCCCGATTTGCGGAAACCGACGGGTATCAGCAGATGCTCAACTGTCATAAGGATTGAGCGCATCTCCGAACCGATTGCGTCGGGCAGAGCAATACGGAGCATTTTTTTGATGATTTCCTGCGGCTTTTCAAGTATTTCGGGCTTGACAGTCGATATTCTGTAAAGCACAAACGAGCAGGCGGCTGAAAAAATCTCCGCACACGTCATACCGAAAACAATCGCTACGCACGAGGCTTCAAGTCCGTGCGAAAGCACACTGCGAAGGGAGAAAACCGTAACGGTTATTTTAAAAACCTGCTCTGCAAACTGCACAACCGTGTAGCGCACAAGCTTGCCCACAGCGGTGAAATAACCGCCGAGAGCCGCCGAAACCGCCACAAACGGCAGACTTAACGCAAGCACCTTTAACGATGGTATACTGCGTATGTCACAAATCCATTTCTGACCTATCAGCTCCGAAAATCCCGACATAATGTAAGCGATAACCGTTCCGCAGATAAGCGAATAAAAAATGCACAGCCGCATAATCCTGCGTTCAGAATATTTTCCGAGCGTAAGGTTATCTGCAACCAACCGCATTGCGGCAAGCCGTATACCTGCCGAGGCAAAAGTGATTGCCATACCGTAAACTGCGGTAATCAGTTGAAAAAGTCCTATGCCGTCAGCACCGATTTTATTTGTAAGGTAAACGTTAAAGCTGACCGATACCGTCCTCATCAAAAAGGAGGTTGCGGTCAGCAGTATTGTGTTGTGTAAAAGCTTTTTTGCACCGCCCATAAAATCACCTTTTAAATATTATGCCGTAAAAGGGTGATTAAGAATTGAAATCACAGGAATGATGTGGTAAAATATCCGTATCAGGAGGGATACAATATGAAAAAACTTCTTGCAATTTTACTTTCAGTTATTATCGCATTTTCGTTGAGCGTTTCAATCTTCGCTCAGTCAGATTCGGACGAATGTGATTGCGGCTACATACCCGTGATTTTCGTAACAGGCTTTGCTTATACCGAGCTTGTTGCAAATGCCGGCACAGAGGATGAATACGGCGCATTCGGTGTTGAAAATGAAGCTATCATTGAAATGGTAAAGGGGCTTATATTCCCGCTCATTTCACTTCTTATTACCCGTGATTACGACACCTTTGCACACCGCTTGAGTGCAGACGTTATGGAGCTTTTCTACGATGCAAGCTGTGACGAAAACGGCGTTCCCAAAAATCCGACGGTAGATATTGAACGCTTTAATCCGCCGACGGCAGAGCATTATCCCAACGAATATTCGACCTTCCGCTACGATTGGCGAAAGGATATTTTCGACATTGCCGCCGAGCTTAACGATTATATCGAGGAAACAAAGCGTCTTACCGGTCACAGCAAGGTTGCTCTTCGTTCCGAGAGTATGGGCGGTGCCGTTACAATGGCATATCTCAAAACTTACGGCTACGACAGCGTTGAAACCGTTGTTATGCAGTCCTCTGCCTTTGACGGAATTTCGACAATCAGCTCACTTTTTGTCGGTGACCTCACCATTGACCCGCAGTCGCTTGTCAATTACATAGCTAACTTTATGGAGGGTAACTCCACCGAAACAGTATTGTACCGTGCACTTTATCTTTCACTTGCAAAGTTTATCATCAACCCTGTTGTCAGTCTGCTCGGCAACTTTATCGGCAATATTCAGGATATAGTTTACGACGAGTGCATCAAGCCACTCTTTGGTTACATTCCGGGACTCTGGGCATTTGTCACTCCCGAAACCTACGAGGAAGCAAAGGCATTTATGCTTGACGAGGAAGTCAATGCCGAGCTTATCAAAAAGATTGATAAATACCACTACGAGGTGCTCAACAAGCGTGACGAAATAATTGCCGACGCTATGGCAAACGGTGTTAATTTTGCAATTTTCTCAAACTACGGCAAGGGTGCTTTGCCGCTCGGTGAATACAGTATGAGCCAGAGCGATTTCCTTATCGAAACCGAACACACCTCACTCGGTGCAACCTGTGCAAAATACGGCGAAACTCTCGGCGACGGTTATGTTCAGGCGATTGACGACGGACACAACCACGTTTCACCCGACAATATGATTGACGCTTCAACCTGCTCTTTCCCCGAAATCACGTGGTTTGTCAAGGATATGATGCACACCTGGTATACTGACGGCTACAACGAGTTTGTTTACAAGCTCATTTATACCGAGGGACAGGAGACAATCCACACCTACGAGGAATATCCGCAGTTCCTTGTAAATAACCAGGAAACCGAAGCCCTTGAGCCCCTCACGGCAGAGAATTCCGACACCCAGAGCACAGACGTTGATTACGGTGCAGTGTTAGATTTAATTATTGATAAAATCAAATCTGAATAATGAATTGCTGATTTGTCATACAAAAAGCAGGAGCGAACTTTACTCGCTCCTGCTTTTTGGTTAATTTTATCAATTTAAATCCCGTATTTAGTGCAATTTGCTAATCTTGAAAAAATGCCAATCTTTTGCTGGAATTGCTTAACACTTTGTGCTAAAATTACAATGTTAATTTATATTTCATTGGAGGTAATATAAATGAAATTCAGAAAAGCTTTAGCAGTTATTTTGTCAATGATTATGCTTGCAACAGGCACAGCAATCGGTGCTTATGCAATTGACGGCGTTGACTACACAATCACAAGCACTTACGAAGACATTGATTGGGCAACAGTTAATCAGTATAAGGCTGACCTTCATTCCCACTCAACCGCTTCTGACGGTGACCAGACAAAGAAACAGCAGATCGAAAGACACTACGAGTTTGATTTTGATATTATGGCTCTCTCCGACCACGGTACAGTTGACTATGGCTGGGATAAGGAAACAACCTCAAAGGTTATCCGTGTGTTCACTTCTGTTAAGGAAGGCAAGCGAGCACTCGAGCCCCTTGAGGCAGTCGGACTCACAGAAGAGGGTCTTAAGTATACATACGAAAACGATTATTATACACAGTATGACGAAAACGGCAACGCTCTTCATCAGATGATGCGTGTTCCTTTTGCAAACGAGCAGAATCCGACAGCCTTCAACAATGCTCACGTTAACACATGGTTTGTTGACTACGGCAACGATAAAATCGGCGGCACAAGCGACTACGAAACACCCATCAAGGCTGTTGATAAGCTCGGCGGTCTTTCAGTAATCAATCACCCCGGCGAGTATTCAAGTGCAAGAGACGAAGAGTGCTACGAGGATGCTTACGATATGGACAGCATCCATTATCAGTATGTTGCAAATAAGTTTGCAAATCTTCTTATGGAGTACGATTCCTGCCTTGGTATCGACATCAACAGTAAGGGCGACTACAGAACCCGTTATGACAGAAAGCTCTGGGATATCCTTCTTCAGAAGGTTGTTCCCACAGGCAGAAATGTTTATGCAATCGCAACATCTGACGCTCACAATCCCAATATTGTAAATTCCGGCTACACTTGGATGTGTATGCCCGAACTTACAAACGAAGCATTGAGAACATCAATGGAAAAGGGCGAATTCTTTGCAGCAAGCTACTATATGGGCAGCAGAGAAGAAGTAAAAACATGGGCAGCAGAGCTTACTGCAGCAGGTAAGGCTCCCGAGCTTGCCGCAAAGCTTCAGGCAACATACGAAACAATCGTTGCTGAAGAGCAGAACGGCGGTCAGGACACAATCTTTGAGTTTGACCAGAGCGCAGCTGTTCCCAAGGTAACAAGCGTCAAGGTTGACGATGCGGCTGACACAATCACAATCAACACAAAGGATGCTTATCTCGTTCATTGGATTGCTGACGGCGAGTTTATCGCAACAGGCAACACAATCGATCTTGATGATTATTCAGATAAAATCGGCTCTTATGTCCGTGCAGAAATCATCGGTGAGGGCGGCGTAATCTATACACAGGCTTTCACACTCGAGTATGACGGCGCACCCGAGGCAGAGGAAGAGTTCTTTGTTGACCTCGGTTTACCCGCAACTCTTATTTGCGATACAATCGTTAAGGCTCTCGGTCTTGTTCTTCGTGTTTTCGGTGTTATAGAGCTTGCATATTCTATCGTTAAATAATTAGGCGGTGTTCAGAATGGAAAGAAAAGTTAGAGTCGGCATCATCGGTTGCGGCGGCATTTGTAACGGCAAGCATATGAATGCCCTTGCAAACCTTGATTATATCGAAATCGTAGCACTTTGCGACATCATTGTCGAGCGTGCTCACGAAACCAAAAAGAAGTTTAACCTCGGTGATGACGTTGCAATTTATGAGGATTATAAAGAACTTCTCAAGGACGAAACTATCGAGGTAGTTCACGTTCTCACACCCAACCGTTCACACAGCTTCATCACAATTGATGCACTTGAAGCAGGCAAGCACGTAATGTGCGAAAAGCCCATGGCAAAGACATATGCCGAGGCAAAGGCAATGCTTGAAGCATCAAAGAGAACGGGCAAAAAGCTTACAATCGGTTATCAGAGCCGTTGGAGAGACGAATATCTCTACCTCAAAAAGGCTTGTGAGGACGGCGAGCTTGGCGACATTTACTACGGCAGAGCAATCGCACTCCGCAGACGTGCTGTTCCCACTTGGGGCGTTTTCCTCAACGAGTACGAGCAGGGCGGCGGACCGCTTATCGATATAGGCACACACGCACTCGACCTCACACTCTGGCTTATGGATAACCACGAGCCGAAAATGGTTGTCGGCACTTCCTACAAGAAGCTCGGCAAGCAGGTCGGCACAGCGAATGCGTGGGGCGACTGGGATACCGAAAAGTTCACCGTTGAAGACTCTGCTTTCGGCTTCGTTGTTATGAAGAACGGCGCAACTGTTTCTGTTGAATCAAGCTGGGCACTCAATATCGCAGACCCGATGGAAGCAACAGTTATGATTTGCGGCGACAAGGGCGGTGCAGACACAATGGGCGATGTTGACCTTCGTCTTAACTATGTCAAGAACGGCAGACAGGTTATCGAAACACCTAACTTCGACTGTGGCGGTGTTGCTTTCTACGACGGCGACTCAACCGACCCCGAGGTGCTCGAGGCAAACGGCTTTTATCAGGCTATTATCAACGATACCGAAGTTCCAACAAAGCCCGAGCAGTCTCTCGTTGTAACACAGATTCTTGAAGCAATTTACGAATCAGCACAGACAGGTAAGCCTGTTTACTTTGATTAAATTAATTTTTAAGGCGGTCAGACTGAATTCTATATTGAATTTTAGTCTAACCGCCTTTTTAGGAGATATAGATATGTATAAATATGATGTAAACTATTGGAACGGTGCAAAGCTTATTAAAACCGATATGAAGCCATATGCAGATTTTGAGACTTCACCGTGGGCAAATGACGATGAAAAAGAAAAGTATCAGTTTTCCGACGTCCGTTGTGATGACGGTATGCCGATGTTTGTTTCTGATTTCACCCTCGACAATCCGCAGTCGGTCAAGCTCGCATTTACCGCACTCGGCTGTGTGGATATTTTTATCAACGGTAAGCGTGTCGGTACAGACGAAATGAAGCCCGGCTGGACAAATTACAACAAACGCACTCTCTATTATGAATACGATATCGCAGAGTATACCGCAAACGGCAAAAACAGAATTCTCCTTGTTGCCGCCCCCGGCTGGTATCAGGGCAGAATTTCGGGCGGATATTACGGCGCACATATGCCTGCTGTTATGGCTTGCGTAACTGCCGACGGCGAAAAGGTTGTAATAACCGACGAAAGCTGGAAAGCAACCTGCGGTGGTCAGATAAGAACAGCCGACATCTGGGACGGCGAATACCGTGACGGCAGAATTGACGGATACGGTAAAATTTCTTGCCCCGACTACGATGTTTCAGATTGGAAAACAGCCGAAATCTGCGACTATTTTGACGGCGAAATCACACCATTTGTCGGACCGACTGTCCGTGTGCGTGACGGTCTCGGCTTTGATGCAAAGGTGATGACCGTTTACGAAACCACCAAGGATAACGGTACAAAGTTTGGTGAGATTGACGTAATCTCAACCCCCGAAAATCTTCCCGTTTCTCTCAAAGCAGGGCAGAAACTCGTCGTTGACCTCACACAGGAAATCGTAGGTTGGGTAAACCTTAAGTTAAAGGGCGAAAACGGAACAAAGGTCAAGGTCCGCTACGCTGAATTCCTTAACGATTCGGGCGACATCGAGCGTGGTAACGACGGCCCTAAAGGCAGTATTTATACAGTAAACTTCCGTTCCGCAAAGGGCAAGAGCCATTATGTTCTTGCAGGTGACGGGGAAGAGTGCTACCGCCCGACCTTCACTTTCTTCGGCTTCCGTTTTGTAGAAATTTCTGCTGACGGAGACATTGAACTCACAGGCTTCAGAGCAGAGGTTGTCGGCTCAGATACAAAAGAAATCGGTCATATAGAAACCTCTGACGACCTTGTAAATAAACTAATTTCTAATGTTATCTGGGGTCAGCGCAGTAACTATTTAAGTATTCCTACAGACTGCCCACAGCGTGATGAAAGACTCGGCTGGACAGGTGATGCACAGGCTTTCAGCGTAACTGCGGCTTATAATGCCGATGTTCTCGGATTCTTTAAAAAGTGGATGCAGGATATGCGTGACGGACAGAGCGATGAGGGTGCTTACGGCGACATTGCTCCCCGTGTTGCTTACTGTCGCAATGATAATGCAACCGCTTGGGGCGATGCAGGTGTGATCATTCCTTACAACCTCTATAAGCTCTACGGCGACAAGGCCTTCCTTGAGGAACACTACGCTTCAATGGAAAAGTATATAGCACAGCTTATCGAAAACTACGGCTTTGCAGGTCCGATTCCACGCTACGGTGACTGGCTTGCTTATGATTTCTGCAAAAATGAATATCTCTCCTCCGCATTCCTTGTTCACGACCTTGATATGATGGCATTTATGAGTGATGAACTCGGCAAGGCAGACCGTGCCGAGCATTACAGAGCATTACGCAAGGACGCCCACAAGTATTTTGAAGAGACATTTATGAAGGACGGCGAGCTTATCGGTGACACACAGACCGATTATGTTATCGCAATTGCCTTTGACCTTATCAGCGGAGATTATCTCAAAAAAGCCTCCGACCGCCTTGTTGAAAAAATCAAGGAAAACGGCAACCGACTTTCAACAGGCTTTGTCGGCACTTACAATCTCTGCCTTGCTCTTTCAAAAATAGGCGAGGACAATATTGCATACAATCTTCTTATGCAACGTGACGAGCCGTCGTGGCTTTACAGCGTTGACCAGGGCGCAACAACAATTTGGGAGCGTTGGAATTCCTACACTCTCGAAAACGGCTTCGGCGATGTCGGTATGAATTCCTTTAATCACTACGCCTACGGCTCGGTTCAGGAGTGGATGTACCGCTATATGGCAGGTATTGAGACAGACGGTATTGCTTTCAAAAACATTCTTCTTCAGCCTCGTGTTGACACAAGAACAGCCGACGAGCTTCCAAAAGGTCAGCAGAGAATGAAATGGGTACGTGCATCCTACGACTCTGTCGCAGGTCTTATCGAAAGCAGCTGGAGCAACGACGAAAGCTTTGTTTACGAATGTACTGTTCCCGAAGGCTCATCTGCAACACTTCTTCTCCCTGTTTTTGCAAACAATGTTATTATCAACGGCGTTGAGCATAGTATGGATGAATTTGAAAAAGAAAACGGTTGCGCAGTTATCAAGCTCGGCGCAGGCAGTTATGTTTTTGAGGAAGTGTAAGGAATGAAAAATAATCTTTGTCTTTCCTTGGGTATGCAGTTGGATACCTCGCTTGCCGAACAGCTTGTTCTTCTCAAAAATGCAGGCTTTGATGCCTTTGCTTTTGACAGGGAAAAGCACGGCACATCTGACCTTGCCCATGAGCTTATCAAAAAGGGCGAAAAACTCGGTCTTTACTGTGAATACATCCACGCTCCGTTTTACGGAATGGATGACATCTTTCACGATGATAGCGGTGAGCTCTCCGATATTATGCTGGGCGATCTTTACGCAACAATCGACGATTGCCACAGCTTCGGTGTAAAATATGCTGTTCTTCACGCAATTATCGGTATGGATAACCACAATCCCACCGAGCTCGGTCTTGACAGACTTGGTGACGTAATAGACTACGCCGTTAAAAAGAACATTAACCTCGCTTTTGAAAATACCGAGGGTGAGGAATACCTCGAGGCAATATTCAACCGCTACGGCAATCTTGAAAATGTCGGCTTCTGCTTTGATTCAGGTCACGAGCTTTGCTACAACCACGGCAACGATATGCTCGGCAGGTTTGGCAAAAATCTTATGGTAACTCACCTCAACGATAACGTCGGTGTGACGGGTGATGAACTCACTTTCTATGACGATGCGCATCTTTTACCCTTTGACGGCATAGCTGATTGGCAGGGGATTGCAAAACGTATGCACACCTGCGGTTATGACGGCACTCTTTCTTTTGAAGTTATTTCAAAAGGCAGACCGACAAGGACGGAAAACGATATTTATAAAAAGCTTACTGATGAGGAATATGTAAATCTTGCCTATTCCAAGGCGGTAAAGTTCAGAGAGCTTTTTAATTCCTGCAAATAAGAACCCGACCCAACGAGCAATCGAAGATTGCGGTCGGGTGCCCCGGAACCTTGTTGCTCCGCAATAAAAACACCCCCGAAACTTTCATTACGGTTTCGGGGTTGACTTATATGTTGTTTTAATTATTTTTCGGTCTTCGGTGCAAAGATGTATTTAAAAACAAGAGCAGCAAGAGCAGCGCCTACAAGGGGAGCTAGGATAAACACCCAGACCTGCTCAAGAGCCTGACCGCCTTCAAACACTGCCGGGGCAATGCTTCTTGCGGGGTTAACAGATGTTCCTGTCAGAGGAATACCGATAATGTGAACAAAAGTGAGAGTAAGTCCGATAACAATGCCTGCAATGTTGGAGGTTTTCTCACTTGATGTAACACCGAGAATTGTCATAACAAAAACAAAGGTGAGAACAATCTCGACAACAACAGCACCGGCAGTTGAAATACTCACGCTGCTGAGGTTTTCAAATCCGTTACTGCCAAAGCCCTCGAGGTTAGAGCTTGCTGTTATAAAATAAAGAATACCGCTTCCGGCAAAGGCACCGGCAATCTGTGCTATAACATAACCTATAAAATCAGCAAAGCTCATGCCGCCGTTAATAAGAACGGCAAGAGAAACCGCAGGGTTAACGTGACAACCCGAAATGTGACCGATTGCATAAGCTGCTGCAACGATTGAAAGACCGAATGCCAAGGCAATCGCAACAACGCCGAGGGTACCTGTATCTGTTCCGCCCGAAAGACCGCCGCAGACAACAGCAGTTCCGCATCCGAAGAGAACAAGCACCATTGTACCGAAAAATTCGGCAATATACTTTTTGATATTCATACAAACCTCCTGAATATTATTTTAAAAATTATAACATCTACCCGCCTTGTTTGTCAATCACAGTGAATAACAGTTGACTGAGAATCAATTAAATGATAAAATCTAAACATAAATATGGAGGTGAATTCGATGCAAAACAAGCCTGTAATAAATATTGTTACTGCAGGTGACAGATATAATTACGGTGACGTGCTTTATGCCGTTGTGATGAGTGAATATATAAAAAAGTACGAACCCGAAATTTATAACAACTATAATATCTTGCATTACGGAATTATAAAGTCAGATTTAACCTCTGTTGGCGGTATAGAAACTCTGCCGATTAAACAACTTTATAATTGTGTCTTTGCTGAAAAGTCTATGACTGTTGTTGCAGGCGGACAGGTTATTGGAGCAAACATTGAAGTTCTTTTTAAGTTTTTGAAGAAGAACAAACTCACTTTGTACGCTGATTTATTTCGCTATTTTCTCTTTTCAAAGATCGGCAAGGACAGGGGAGATTTGCTTGTCAGGCGTTTTTGTTGTAAGCATAAATTTCCTTATATTATTTCAGCTGAATCTCTTTCATCGTCTTGCATTATCGCTTACAGTAATGTTGGTGGATCTGTTGCGTCGGATGAAACTCAAGCTGTTGAGAATATTAAGAGAGCTGACTATTTTTCCGTTCGAGATACTCTTAGTTTTAAAGAAAATAAAAAGTACCGTGACGATATTATTCTTACACCTGATGCCGCTGTGATTATGTCTGATGTATTTCCTCGTGAAAAACTTGATATTGAAGTCAGTAAAGCGGTTAGAGCGGTAAAGGGCAGGTATATAGCAATTCAGTTTAGCCTCAGTTATTACCGTCAGCATACGCAAGAAATTGTAAGTACACTGACTGATTTTAAAAAGAAATATAAAGGTATCAATATCGTTCTTGTGCCGATTGGTTATGCAATTCTTCATGACGATTTAATCGCACTCAAAGAACTTAAAATTAAAATCCCTGAAGCTATCTTTATAGAAAAACTCACAATTAAAGAGATTATGTACCTTATTTCAGGTTCCGAACTCTGTATTGCAACAAGTCTTCACGGCATAGTTACCGCAATGTCGTACTCTGTTCCGTATATCGCTTTGGGTGCGCACAACTCATCAACTAAACTTGATGAGTTCGTTAATACCTGGGGCTGTGAGCCTTATAATCATACAATGCCCATAAGTAAACTTTTTGATTACTATGATAACAGATTAAAGTATGATAAAGCCCTCAAAGATAATGCAAAATATCAACTTTCTCTTGCAAAACAGAATTACGACAACCTCTTTGCTCTAATCAAATAATTTAAAGAACTGTCTTCGGGCGGTTCCTTTTCACATCCACCGTCCTCTCGGCTGTTGCGGCGGGCACGGCTTGGGGCAGGTGCAGTTGACAAGGATCGTATCTTCGCCTATCACATCAATGTCGCACCACGGAATAACAAGGTCCTCGCACTTTCCCCAGAAGCCCATCATTTTACTTTTGCCGTAAATTACAATTGAAACAAGCTTGCCGCACTCAATATCAATTTCAACATCATCAACATTCCCGAGCCTTGCACCGTTTGATTTGCAAATAACTTCCTTGTTTCTCAATTCAGCAATACAGCAACTCATACAAAAATCGCAACTCCTTTTTGGTTGTTATTTATAAGGCGGATAAGGTTGTAAAACACTTACTTTTATGTTAAAATAATACTGTACTATAATATTATGAAAGGTGTGCGATTATGAAAAAAATAATTTCACTCATTCTTTCGGTTGTAATGATATTTACAATCGGCAGTGTTTCTTTCGGCGTTGACGCTTTTGCAGAAGAGACAGCGGCACCCGAAACAGACATCACTACAGAAGTAATTGAAGGACTTGATACAGTGGCTCCTTTTGTTGCTTACTTTGCACAGAGCCTTGAAAATATCGACCTTCCGAATTTCCCATTCCCAAGTTCGGTAGACCAGTTTACAGATATGCTTCTTAAGACTCTTTACGGCATTGTAGACCTTCTTATTGACGTTGTTCTCAAGTCTATCAATGCTGTTATTCCGTCTGTTGATTTTGAACATAAGGACGAGTATGTAAACGACCAGTTCTATGCAGGTATGGACGAGTATCTTGCAGAGCCGGCATCCGGCGCAGTATGGAGTGTTGGTTACGGCAGCAATTCAATCCAGACAGGTGACGAGCTTGACGGTGAGCACTATGTCGGCGGCAGCCTTTCTTTCCCTGACCCGAAATCTGCTACTGCAATCTATGACGATCAGCGTGTACGTTGCGTTGCACTCAACGACGGCAGCGGCAGAGGTACAATCGTAATCGCAGTTGTAGACGGCTTCGGTCTTTCAAACACAGACGTTGCAGGTATCCGTGCAGAGCTTGCAGATTTTGCAGAGGCTAACGATATCGTCGGCATCAACATCTCCGTTCTTCATCAGCACAGCTGTGTTGACACCTTCGGTATGAACGGCGACCTTCTTAAAATGGTATTCACAAACCCTGCCGCAAACATTGCAAACAACCTCTTCGGAACAGAGTTTGAGCTTCTTGACGGCAGAAACAAGGCATTTATGGAGAACCTCTACAACGTAACAGTTGACGCTGTTGAAACAGCAGTTGAAACAATGGAAGAGGGCAAGATTTACTATTCAAGCACAGATGTTGAGGACCTTATCCGTGAAAAGAGAGACCCTTATGCTGTAGATGCTGACCTCCACCGTTTCCGTTTTGTTCCCGCTGACGGCGGTAAGGAAACTTGGATTGTTAACTCTCCCATCCATTGCGTAGGTAACGGTGCCGCAGGTACAGAAATCACAGGCGACTATCCGTACTATATGGAGCAGGTTATCAACGAGCGTGCAGATGCTAACTTTATGATGGTTCTCGGCGCAGAGCTTGCAATCTCTTCAGACTACAGTCCGCTTGAGCTTCCCGAGGAAATGACAGATATCGAAGAAATAGATGCTTACGGCACAGAGCTTGCAAACCGTTTGATTGATAATTCAACAGAAGAAGTTGAGGTTGCTCCTCTTCTTAACTTCAAAATGGCACAGTACTATGTTCCCGTAACAAACCAGATTCTCCTCTTCGCAGGCAAACTTGGCGCTATTTCAAACACAGTTGTAGGTCTTGATGATTATGACCTCAATGCAGAAATTCTTACCGAAATCGGCTACCTTGAGTTGGGCACAGATATCGCTGTTGCACTTGTTCCGGGTGAGCTTGAGCCGGCTATCGCATTCGGTGGCTGTCTCCAGGGTGAGGAGTCATGGACTTATGAAAACTTCGATTACCCCTCAATGCAGGAGGTAGTAGGCGAGGACAAGAAGCTTATTGTTTTCGGTCTTATGAACGACCAGGTAGGTTACATCCTTCCTGACAACGAGTTCAAGAGCCTTCTTGCAGGTGAAAATGAAGAAATTGTTGCATCAGGCGACAAGGCAGGTTCTGCTACAATCACAGCGTTTATGGAGCTTGTTGACAGCATCGAAAAATAAATAAAAAATTAAGGGGTTGGTCATTGACCAACCCCGATTTTTAGTTTTGAGGCCACAAAAGTGACTCTTCATCAGAACTTTCTTGCAATTGAATTTGCAGTCAAAAGCTTGATGATGGTACGGAATGAAAAGATTGATTTTTCTTTTGCGATTTCGTCGAGCATAGCTTTTTCAGCCTCATAGTACATTTTTTCGATTGACATATAATTCATTCCTTTCTTTATTTCGGTAAGTTTTTCCTACCGTTTGACTGTATTATAACACCATTATATGCACTTGTCAAGCGTTTTACACAAAGAATTTTATTTATATTTGGTTATAATGACGAAGCGAAGTACGAATGTATGTTAATATTATAAATAAAATCATTTAATAATGGGCTGATTTATTGTGCAAAATAACGAAGTACAAAATAAAAACCTTCGCCGAAAATGACGAAGGTTGTATGTTTTTGACAGTTAATAAACTTTAAACTCGGAAATTGTAGCAAAATCTCTGGTTTTCTCAATGACGAGTTTAATTCTTTTTGCTTCCATAGGCGAAACAATGCAGATTTTCTTTCTTCCGATTGTAGTACCTTTGTAAATCTTTCTCCAACGCTTGTTGTAGAAATAATAGAGTGAAAATTTCTCGACCTGCTGACCTGTTGTAATATTCTCTGCAAGCACAATTTTATCAATCGAGCAAACCTTGCCCATGTTTACAACAATCGAAGTTTTGCGTGCACCGTTTGCTGTTTTGAAATACGACTTGCCAGAGTTTATAAACTTCTCGGAATGAAGCTCGTCACTTGCGCCGCTTGATGTGAATTCTGCACCCTCGGTAAAATCTTCTTTAAATTCAAGCTCAAGCTGTGCACCGAGAGTAACCAACTGCTCAAGGTCTT
This sequence comes from Clostridia bacterium, assembly GCA_017481575.1. Classification (GTDB taxonomy): domain Bacteria; phylum Bacillota; class Clostridia; order Oscillospirales; family Acutalibacteraceae; genus CAG-488. Next base: position 36,684 of record JAFUPA010000039.1, read on the forward strand.
TTTTATCAATCCTTCCGCTGTGTGACGGGGACACATTCAAAATGAATGTGCCGTTGTTACCTACAGATTTGAAATAACACATAATCGCCTTCGACATAACCTCCAGGCTTGTGTTTTCGTGGTCGTGGAAAAACCAGCCTGGTCTCATCTTCATATCCATAATCGCCGGGAACCAGACAAGCTCCTTGGCTTTTTTTATCTTTTTGCGACTGCCGAGGTCAGGCTCAACCAGTTTTTCAGCGGGTGCATCGTTAATAAGCTCTTTCGGTACAACACTCCATTCTGACTGTCTGCCGACACCTGAATGGTTACCGCACCAGCGTATGTCTGGTCCGCAGTTGCAAATCATAGCTTTTGGCTGGAGCTTGCGGATAGTCTTGTAATAACGCTCCCAATCGTAGGGCTGCTTGCCGCTTGCATCACGTTCAAACCATACGCAGAAAATCTCGCCGTAATCCGTGCAAAGCTCTGTAAGCTGGTTTACAAAAAAGTCGTTGTATTTTTCTGTGCCGAATGTCGGCTCATACATATCGTAAGGGGAGAGGTAAATGCCGAACTTGATGCCCTCGTTTCTGCATTCCTCGCTCAATTCCTTAACCATATCGCCCTTGCCGTCAAGCCACGGTGAATTTTTAACGCTGTGCTCTGTGTATTTACTCGGCCAAAGGCAAAAACCGTCAGAAAACTTGCAGGTCAGTATCATACCTCTCATACCTGCAGATTTAATTGCCTTGACCCATTGCTTTGCAGAAAAATCAGCGGGAGTAAAATACTTTTCAGGCTCTCTGCCAGTGCCCCACTCGGTGTTGCAAAACGTATTCATTCCGTAATGAACAAACGCAATAAATTCCGTGTTCATAAACTCAATCTGTTCAGGCGAGGGAACAACTGCATTTGCTTTTTCAATATAGCTTTTCTTTGCCATAATGCTTACCTCAAAAAGTTTAAAGTGTTTTAGATATTGTACCATTTTCGGTACTCGATTGCAATACACTAATGTTGCAAAACTTACCTTATTATTGTATAATAAAATAAGTTTTAAGGGGGAATAGTGATGCTCAGACTCATAACCGGTCGTATCGGCAGCGGTAAAACCACAAGGATTTATCAAGAAATCAAATCAAGAGTCGAAAAGGGTGAAAGCGTAATGCTTATCATCCCGGAGCAGTATTCCTTTTGTACGGAAAAAATGATGCTCGAACTCCTCGGAGCAAGAGGTGCCGACAGCGTTGAGGTTGTCAGCTTTACCTTCCTTTGTGAACGGCTTTTGAAAAAATACGGTCTTAATTCCAACCCCCGACTTGACGACAGCACCCGTGCGCTTATGATGAGCCTTGCTCTCGAAGGTGTCAGCGATTCACTCAAGGTTTACGGCAAGCACCGTTACTCCGCAAGCGTCATCACCCGAATGCTCAAAATCATCAAGGAATTCAGGCAGTGCGCCGTTTCTTCGGATATGCTTCGTCAAACCTCGTCCGCCATGGAGGACTGTCTTCTTAAGTCAAAGCTCGACGAGCTTTCTCTTGTTATGGAGGCTTACACCTCGCTTGTTTCAAACAGCTATTTTGATGACGAGTGTGCTCTTGATGCCGTTTGCGGAGTGCTTGACGAGCATAGGGATTTTGTCGGCAAAACCGTATTTTTTGACGGATTCCGTGGCTTTACAAGTCAGGAGCTTAACGTAATGGAACGCATTTTTTCGCAAGCGGAGGACGTTTATGTCACCGTCTGTACGGACGTACCCTCAACGGTTGACGAATTCAGTTCGTTTGCACATACAAAAAGAACTGTCCGCAAGTTGACAGGAATAGCCGAGAAAAACGGTGTCAGAATTGCACCCCCCGAGTTTATCGAAGTCTTTAGCGAAAAAAGATACACCAATCCCGAATTACAGCTTCTTGAAAAAAGTCTTTACGAAAACGACTACGAAACCTACGACGAGGAAACAGAACACATCATTCTCTGCTCGGCAGAGGATTTTGAAAGTGAATGTGACTTCATTGCGCATACCGTTAAAAATCTTATAAGAATCGAGGGGCTTCGTTGCCGTGATATCGCAATCATCAGCCGAAGCGAAAATAACTATGCACGTCAGATTCGTTCTGCGCTCGTCAAAAACGGTGTCCCTGTCTTTGAGGACAGACGTCAGCCGATAGCAACACAGCCGCTTATCGAGTTTTTGTTAAGTGTTACGGATATTTCCGTCAGCGGTTTTTCGTGCGACACGATTATGCGTGTGCTCAAAACAGGTCTTACCGACCTTACGGTTGAAGAAATTTCCGAGTTGGAAAACTACGCTGTTTTGTGGCAGATTAACGGTAACAAATGGCTTGATGAATGGACAGCACATCCCGACGGCTTGGGTGAAAAAATGCTTGAGAAAGATGTCGCACGTCTCCAATCATTGAATGTTGCCAGAGAAACTGTCGTTGCACCTCTTCAAAAGCTTCGTTATGAAATAAAAAACTGTGACGGACTTTCTGCCGCAAAATCAATTTACAATCTCCTTGTTAAGATGAATGTGCCTGAAAACCTCAAAAAGCTTGCCGAAACTCTCAACTCAAAAGGTGAGACTGATTTGGCAATTGAGCAGGGCAGGATATGGGATGTAGTAATAGAAATTCTCGATAGAATAGCTTTCTCTCTTGAAGGAATAAGTCTCACACCGAAACGATTTAACGAGCTTTTAAATCTTATAGTTTCAATGTATACCCTCGGCAATCTTCCGCAGGGTCTTGACGAAATTGTAATCGGCTCTGCAGACCGAGTGAAAACAACCTCACCGAAGGTCGTTTTTGCCGTCGGTGTTAACGACGGTCTTTTCCCAATGGTACCCGTTTCGGACGGTATTCTTTCCGACAACGAGCGAAAAACTCTCTCAACTCTCGATCTGCAAATGGACGACAACTTTGAGCAGAAGATGATGGAGGAGCGCTTTATAGCTTACAGCACGCTTTGCAGTCCGTCCGACAGGCTGTATGTAACCTATTCACGCAAGGATATCACGGGAGCACAGCTCACTCATTCCGAGCTTGTTACACAGATAAAGCAGATTTTCCCTAAAGTAACCGTTCTTGATACCGTCTTAACTCCCGAAATTGATTTTATAGAGGGCGATATGCCTGCCTTTGAGCTTATGGCAAAGTTAAGCCTTAAGGGCGGAGTTATGCACTCAACTCTCGAGAAGTATTTTGCAGGAAGACCCGATTATAAGGACAGGCTGTCTGCTCTCAACAGAGCCGTTAATAAGGGTGAGTTTGAAATTACCGACAAGGAAATTTCAAAAAAGCTCTTCGGCTTCAATATGTATATGTCAGCCTCAAGAACAGAGGTCTACCACAAGTGCCCGTTTGAGTATTTCTGCAAATACGGACTTAATGCAAAACCAAGAAAAATTGCCGAGCTTGACCCGATGCAAAAGGGTACGGCAATCCATTATATACTCGAAAACCTTATTTCTGTCTACGGCAGTGACGGACTTTGCGAAATGTCAAAGCAGCAGAGGGATAAGTGCGCAAGAGATATGCTTGAAGCATATTTCAGCGAAATTCTTGTTTCGGGTGAGGATATGGGTGAACGCTTCAATTACCTTTACCGCCAACTCGGTTTTGTTGTCTGCGAGGTCGTTGACCGCCTTGTTGCCGAGTTTTCCGTGAGCGAGTTTGTTCCTGTTGCATTCGAGCTTTCAATCGATTCTGACGGTGAAATTCCTGCCTACGAAATTCCTCTTTCAGACGGTGGGGTGCTCAAACTCAAAGGCTCCGTTGACCGTGTTGATGTTATGGATAACGGTGACGAAACCTTCGTCCGTGTTGTGGACTACAAATCGGGCGGCAAAAAGTTCGATTTAAACGAGGTCTACTACGGACTTAATATGCAGATGCTCATTTACCTCTTTGCAATATGGCGAAGCGGTTTCAGAGATTACAAAAATATTACCCCTGCAGGCATTCTGTATATGCCTGTCAATGCTCCTTTTGCAAAAATTGACCGTGACGAGGGCGAGGAAGCAATAGCTTCTCAAAAGCAAAAGGCGGCAAAAATGAACGGTATGGTGCTTGACGACAGCCGTGTTATTTATTCAATGGATAATCGGCTTTCGGGCGATATCGTGCCTGCCGCAGTCAAAAAGGACGGCACAAATTCGGGAACTCTCATTTCTTTAAAGCAAATGGGACTTCTTATGAAGCGTGTTGAAAAAATCCTTGCAGATATGGCAGTCAGCTTACACGAGGGCAAAATCCCTGTTCGTCCTGCCGTTGCGCAAGCTACAACAAGCCCTTACCACGATGTATGCAAGTATTGTGATTATAAAGATGTCTGCGGCTTTGACGAGGATACGCCGACCAATGATATCGAAAAAATAAAGCACGACGACAGCTTAAGGCTTTTAGGAGGTGAGGACGATGCCTGAATGGACCCCTGAACAGAAAAAAGCAATAGATTCACGCTCCGGTACCGTCCTTGTTTCCGCCGCCGCAGGCTCGGGTAAAACTGCCGTGCTTGTCGAGCGTGTTATCCGCCGTCTTATGGACAGGGACAATCCCTGTTCTGCCGACAGATTGCTTATCGTAACCTTTACACGTGCCGCAACACAGCAGATGCGGGAACGAATTTCGAAAGCAATCAGCGATGAATTGCGTAAAAACCCTGCGGATGAACATCTTAAACGTCAGCTCATAATGCTTCCGTTCGCAAAAATAAGCACAATCGACAGCTTTTGTAACGACCTTGTTAAGGAGAATTTTCACGACCTTGACCTTTCACCCGATTATAAAATGCTCGAGGGTGCACAGCTGAAAATCACCGAAGCCGAAGCAATGAACAGAACTCTTGATGAGTTTTATAAGGAGAATTCCGACGAGTTCAACGAGCTTGTCAACCTCCTTGCAAGCGGTACGGACGACAGCGCCGTCAGCGAGCTTGTTTCAAAGCTTTACAACCATTCAATGGCGTTTGCCCGCCCCGAGGCTTGTCTTGAAAATCTCGAGTATGATTACAAAAACTGTGACGAAAAATTACCCGACACCCGTTGGGGTAAGGTTATCCTTAACTACGCAAACAGCGTAGTTGATAACTGCATTTCTCTTTGCGGTGATATGCAAGCTTGTCTCGAAAATGACGAAACAGTAGGGGACAAATACGGCGCTAATGTCTACGAGATGCAGACCTATCTATCCACTCTCAAATCACTTATCGAAAAAGGTGAATGGGACGAGATACTTTTAAGCCTTAATTCTCTCAAATTTTCTGCTCTCGGCAGACTTCCAAGAGGCTACTCTTCGCCCGAAGCCGAGTTTGTTAAAAAGCAGAAGAAAGCTATAACCGAAGACCTTACTAAAAAACTTCCCAAATATTTCTGCGTCAGCGTCAGGGAACACGCTGAGGATATGCGTTACCTCGCTCCGATAGTCGCAAAGCTTGTCACTATCGTCAAGCGTTACAGCGAAATTCTGTGGGAGGAAAAGCAGAAGCTGGCAAGCGTTGACTTTGCAGATATAACCCACCTTGCATTGAAGCTTCTCGTTTCTTTCGGTGAGGAAGGCAAACCTGCCAAAACAAACCTTGCTGAAGAACTCTCGTCAAAATTTGACGAAATACTTGTTGACGAGTTTCAGGATATCAACGAGCTTCAGAACACGCTCTTCTGGGCTGTTTCAAAGTCCGACAGCAATATGTTTATGGTTGGCGACGTCAAGCAGAGCATTTACCGCTTCCGTCAGGCTATGCCCGAAATTTTCCTTCGCCGCCGTGACGGGCTTGAGGATTATGTTGACAACAATTATCCTGCAAAAATCACACTCGACCGCAATTTCCGCAGCCGTTCGGGTGTTACGGAAAATATAAATTTTGTTTTCCGTCAGCTGATGTCCAAAGAGGCAGGCGGTCTTGATTATGACAAAAACGAGGCACTTGTTGCCGCCGCACCTTACGATGACTGTGCTTTCCCGCAAGCTGAGCTTCATATAATCGGCTCGTTGGAGGACGGCGAGCGTGTTTCAAGAGAAATTGAAGCACAGCATATTGCCGACACAATCAATCAGATAATCGAAAGCGGTATGCTTGTAAGCGAAAAGGACGGCACCAGACCTGTTACCTACCGTGATTTCTGCGTGCTTATGCGTGCAACAGGCGGCGGCAGAGCAGAGCTTTATTCGGAAGTACTTGCGGCTAATAATATTCCTGCCTATGTTTCCAACAAAGCAGGCTTCTTCGCCTCAACAGAGATAAGCACAGTCCTTAACCTTATGCGTGTTACCGATAATCCGTTGCAGGATATTCCGCTTCTTGCAGTTATGCTTTCACCGATTTACGGCTTCACCGCTGATGAATTGGCAAAAATGCGTGTTGAGGAAAGAAAGAAACCGCTTTACCATTGCGTTCTCAATTCCGCACAGAACGGGGATGAAAAGTGCATTGCTTTTCTTGAAAAGCTCGACAATCTCCGTATGCTGTCGTCAACTCTTGCTTGCTCGGAGTTTGTACGTGAGCTTTACTCGGTGACGGGCTACAAGGCAATCGCTTCTGCTCTCAAAAACGGCTCGCAGCGCAATGCAAACCTAAATATGCTTCTTGATTACGCTTCGAAATATGAGGAATCAGGCAAACGTGGACTTTCCGGCTTTATCCGTTTCATTGACCGTGTTCAGCGGCAGAATGCCGACCTTGAAAGTGCATCGGATATTTCAGAAGCGGCTGACGTCGTCCGCATTATGACGATACACAAGAGTAAGGGACTTGAATTTCCCGTGTGTATCCTTGCCGACCTTAACAATTCCTTTACCAACGACAACCAAAAAGGAGTTGCGGCATTCCACCCCGATTACGGTCTTTGCTTTGACCGCAGAGATTCGAGGACGAAGTGTCAGTATTCCACCGTCGGCAAAAAAGCACTTATGCTTGCAGAGAAGTTTTCATCTGCCTCCGAGGAGCTTCGTGTGCTTTACGTTGCAATGACCCGTGCCAAGGAAAGACTCATCTGCGTTACCCGTTATGACAAAATCGAGAATAAACTCGAGGACTTGTCTTTGTGCCTTTCAGGTGCAAAAGCGGAGATTGACCCGTTTAATATCCTTAACAAAAATTCAATGGCAGATTGGCTTCTTATGGCTTTTCTCCGCCACCCCGACGCTTCAAAGCTTCGTGTTCTCTCGGGCAGGCAGGAGGCAATTTCAACTCTTCATTGTGCCGAAAACCTCTGTATAAAAGTCATAAACAGTGTTGCGCAAACTGCCTGCACCACAGTTCAGGCAGAAAAAGCACCGTCCGACAGCGAGCTTTTGGAAGAAATAAAGAGAAGGATAGACTATAAATATCCTTATGCTGACCTTACCTTTGTACGTGCAAAGAGTGCGCCGTCGGAGTTCGATTCTGTCGGCTTTGACTCAACTTACTTTGCATCGTCAAAACCGCAGTTCCTGTCAAAATCGGGAATGAATCCTGCAAGCCGAGGCACAGCAACCCATAAGTTTATGGAGTTCTTTGACTATTCGGCTGACAGCTTCGACATCAATTCACAAATAGAGCGAATGATTAGGGAACGCCACCTTACTGTAGAGGAAGCAGAAGCACTCGAAAAGCCGAAGCTGGAACGCTTCTTTAAAAGTGACATTGCTTTGAGAATTAAAAACTCTCCCAAGCTTCTTCGTGAAAAGCAGGTGACTGTCGGCATCAAAGCGTGCGAGCTTTATCCCGACCTTGACCCTGTGCTCTGCGACGAAACGGTGGTTATTCAGGGCTATGTTGACTGTGCATTTGTCGAGGGCGGCGAGCTCGTCATTGTTGACTACAAGACTGACAGGGGAGTAACACTGCAGGAGCTTTGCGAGCGTTACCGTACACAGCTTAAAATGTATGAATACGCACTCTCACAATGCACCGGAATGGCGGTCAAAGGCACACTTATTTATTCATTTGAAAACGCCGAATATATTGCTTTATAAAAAAATAAAAAAACAGTTGCATTTTTAAATATTATGTGTTAAAATAGCATCTGCGTGAATATTTCGAAAGAGGTGACAGTAATGAAGGAAGGAATCCATCCTAAGTACGAAACGACAGTTATTCGCTGTGCTTGCGGTAATGAGATAGAAACTCGTTCTACCAAGGAGAACTTGCGTGTTGATATTTGCTCAAAATGTCATCCGTTCTTTACAGGTAAGCAGAAGCTTGTTGATACAGGCGGACGTGTTGACCGCTTCAATAAGCGTTTCAATTTGTCAAAATAATTATCTAAAGATAAGGCGGTGCTTTTTTGCACCGCCATATTTTTTCGGAGGTGAACCGTGTGGAATACAGAACCATTCTCAACGAGTCAAGTGACGAATTCATCGAACGCAAATCACGCTTTATCGGCTATATCAAGCCCGTCACAACGCAAGAGGAAGCCGTCAGCTTTATAAACGAAATCAAGTCAAAGCATTGGGATGCAACCCACAATGTCTATGCTTATGTTCTGCGTGAGGGTCAGGTGCGCCGCTATTCCGACGACGGTGAACCGCAGGGCACAGCAGGCATACCCGTGCTCGATGTACTTTTAAAAGAGAATGTGACCGACTGTGTCGTTGTTGCAACACGTTATTTCGGCGGCACTCTGCTTGGTGCAGGCGGACTTGTGCGTGCTTATTCGCACACGGCAAAAATCGCAGTTGATGCCGGCAAGATCATCACAATGAAGCTTTGCAAGGTTTTAAAGGTCACCTGCGACTATAATTTTTACGGCAGGCTTAATTCACTTATACCGGAAATGGGCGGTGTAATTGATGACACCGAATTTGCCGATAATGTCACCGTTACCTTCAAATTGCCTGTCGGAGATGTGTCGGGCTTTGAGGCGAAGCTTGTCGATATGAGCTTCGGAAAGTTCCACAGCGAAGAAATCGGAGAAGAATACAAATATTTTTGATTTTTTTAAAGGAAAAACAAAATATTTGGTGTATATAATAAATAGAAGGTTATTTTTAATAGGATAATAAGCGATTGGAGTGAAAAGCGTGAAGACGGTAAGAGAAATAACTTGCGAAAATGAGCATAAGATTTTATCAGGTAATGCCTGTTTTGCGGACTCAAGCCGAGGCAGACAGCGTCCCGAAGAGGAATGTGAGCTTCGCACCTGTTTTCAGCGTGACCGTGACCGTGTAATTCACTCTAATTCGTTCAGAAGACTAAAGCATAAAACGCAGGTCTTTTTGTCCCCGATGGGTGACTACTACCGCACCCGTCTTACTCATACGCTTGAGGTTGCACAGATTGCACGCACAATTGCAATCGCTCTCGGTCTTAACGAAACCTTGACCGAAGCAATTTCACTCGGTCACGATTTGGGTCACACACCGTTCGGCCATGCAGGTGAAAGAGCACTCAACAGCGTTTATGACGGTGGCTTCCGCCATTACGAGCAAAGCCTGCGTGTTGCCGATGTTATAGAAAAGGAAGGCAGAGGACTTAATCTTACCGAAGAGGTGCGTGACGGTATTGTCCGCCATACCTCGGGTAAGGAAGCCTTTACTCTTGAGGGCAGAATAGTCCGTCTTGCCGACCGTATTGCGTACATAAATCACGATATTGACGATGCTGTCCACGCCCAAGTGCTTAAGGAAACAGATATCCCTGCCGATATTCGTGATGCTTTGGGGCAGAATAAATCACAGCGAATTAACAAGCTTGTGCTTTCTGCCGTCAATAACAGTAAAGACGACATCATCCTCGGTGAGGACTGTGCTGATGCTTTTGCAACTCTGCACAGCTTTATGTTCGAGAGGGTGTATACCAACCCCGTCTGCAAGGGCGAGGAAGCAAGAGCCATTGAAATGATTAAATGGCTCTATGAATATTTCCTCGTTCACCCCGACGAGATGCCTGCGGAATACAAAATCATCCGTGAAAAAGAGGGCGTCGAACGTGCGGCTTGCGACTATATCGCAGGTATGACGGACAGGTATGCGGTGCACACCTTTGAAGAACTCTTTGTTCCCCGCTCCTGGGTGGTTATGAAGGGGGAATAATATGGCTATCAGTGATGAGTTCCTCACCGAACTCCGGGCACGCACCGATATTGAAAGTGTTATTTCGCCTTATGTTAATCTCTCCAAAAGAGGCAGACTTGTCAAAGGTCTTTGCCCGTTTCATAACGAAAAAACACCGTCCTTCACGATTTATACCGACAGTCAGTCGTTTTACTGCTTCGGTTGCGGAGCAGGCGGCGATGCAATAACCTTTGTCCGTCGGATCGAAAATCTCGATTACGTCGAAGCGGTCAAGGTTCTTGCGGAGCGTGCAGGTATGAAGATGCCCGAGGACGGCTATGACGACTCCCTCGCAAAACACCGTCAGCGTATTCTGGCGGCTAACCGTGAAGCGGCAAAGTTCTTTCATGCTACAATGATGTCCGAACAGGGCAGAATCGGTCTTAACTATTTCCTCGGACGAGGACTTACAATGCAAACGATAAAGCATTTCGGTCTCGGCTATGCACCCGATTCCTGGGATGCACTTCTTAAGTATATGCGTTCAAAAGGCTTCACTAATCAGGAGCTTTATGATGCCAACCTTGTCCGAAAGAGCGACAAAGGCGAACGCACTCGTTATTACGACAATTTCAGAAACCGTGCCATGGTGCCGATTATTGATTTGCGAGGTAACGTAATCGCCTTTGGCGGACGAGTTCTCGACAACTCAAAGCCGAAGTACATCAATACCTCGGACACTATGGTTTACAAAAAAAGTGACGGTGTTTTCGCTCTGAACTTTGCCAAAAACGGCAACCCGTCCAAGATTATCGTGGCCGAGGGCTATATGGATGTTATCGCCTTGCATCAGGCGGGCTTTACAAACTCCATTGCCTGTCTCGGTACGGCTCTTACGCAGGAGCAGGCAAGGCTTGTTTCACGCTATGCCGAAGAGGTTATTCTCTCCTACGACTCTGACGAAGCAGGACAGAAAGCCACAAAGCGTGCCATTGAGATTTTTGGAAAAACAGGTGTCAAAATCCGTGTGCTCAAGCTCACGGGAGGCAAAGACCCCGACGAAATCATCAAAAAATACGGCAAAGAGAAATTTCAGAGCCTTATTGACGGTGCTGCAAACGACATTGAATATGCCATTTTGCGTGAGCGTGAGAAATATGACCTTGACTCAATCGACGGCAAAACCAAGTTTTTAACCTCAATTGCAACAATTCTTGCTTCAGCTAACTCCATTGAGCAGGATGCTTACGCCTCCAAGCTTGCAACCGAAATGGGTATAAGTAAGGATGCAATCCTGCAGGAGGTCAAACGAGCCTTCAAGCGGAAAATCGAGGCGCAGAAAAAAATCCGCTTTAACGAGATTGTCAAGGAAACCGTAACACCCAAGGATGCAATAAATCCCGAGCGTGCAAAGCATGTGCGGGCAACGAAAGCGGAGGAAACGCTCCTCGCAAGCCTTATGTTAAATCCGGATTTTTACAAAAAAATCAAGGACAACCTGAATGAGGATTTATTTGTAACCGACTTTAACCGCAGGGTATATACGGCACTTGCCGCCCGGCTTGAAAACGGCAGAAGTATTGAGCTTTCAATGTTTGCCGCCGAATTCACTCCCGAAGAAATGGGCAGACTTGCTCAATTCGGTGCAATGTCAGGCACTATCAGCAACACCGTTGCGGAATGCAACGATTGTATAAATGTTTTAAAACAAGAAAAAGCAAAGGCTTCTGCAGTCAATGCCGCAGAGCTCAGCGATGAAGAATTCAGAAATCTGTTTAAGAAAACGGAAGTCTAATAAAGGAGAACTGTTTATGGAAAACCACGCACCCGAACAACAAAAGAAATCACCCCTTAAGCTCTTGCTTGAAAAAGGTAAGGTAACGGGCAAGCTCACTTCACAGGAGATTGACCAGGCTCTTATCGATATGGATATCGATATCGAAGAGCTTGACAAGTTCTATGAAACGCTTGAAAATCAGAATATTGAGCTCATCGACGACCTTTCAAACATCGATCTTGAAAACGTTGATTTCAATATGGATATGCCCAAGTCAGCCGAGCTTGCAACCGAGGATGTTGACGACAAGGCACAGGGCAACGATGACCCCGTTAAGGTTTATCTTAAAGAAATCGGACGTATTCCGCTTCTCACAGCAGAGGAAGAAATCGAGCTTGCAGTCCGCATCGTTGACGATGACGAGAGCGCAAAGAAAAGACTTGCCGAAGCAAACCTTCGTCTTGTTGTTTCAATTGCAAAAAGATACGTCGGCAGAGGTATGCACTTCCTTGACCTTATTCAGGAGGGTAACCTCGGTCTTATCAAGGCTGTTGACAAGTTCGACTACACAAAGGGCTTCAAGTTCTCAACCTATGCAACCTGGTGGATAAGACAGGCTATCACAAGAGCTATTGCTGACCAGGCAAGAACAATCCGCATTCCTGTTCATATGGTTGAAACAATCAATAAGGTTAAAAAGACAAACAGTCAGCTCCTTCATAAAAACGGCAGAGACCCGAGTGCTGAAGAAATTGCGGCAGAGCTCGGTATGCCCGTTGCAAAGGTAAGAGAAATTCTCCGTGTTGCACAGGAGCCCGTCTCTCTCGAAACACCTATCGGTGAAGAGGAAGACAGCCATCTTGGCGACTTCATTCCTGATGACGATGCTCCCGCACCGGCAGATGCCGCTTCAATCCTTCTTCTTAAGGAGCAGCTTGACGAGGTTCTCAAAACTCTTACTCCTCGTGAAGCAAAGGTTCTTATGCTCCGCTTCGGTCTCGAGGGCGGACATCCCCACACACTTGAAGAGGTTGGTAAGGAATTTGACGTTACCCGTGAGCGTATCCGTCAGATTGAAGCCAAGGCTCTCCGTAAGCTTCGCCACCCGTCAAGAAGCAAGAAGTTAAAGGACTTCCTCGACTAATTAACGTTAGGGTGACGGTAATAATCCGAACCATGTTTTTTATCGGATGATTTCCGCCACTTCTTTGTTAAAATACTCGCCAATCCGCAAGGATTGGCTGTGTTTTTGCCTTGAATTGCCAAAAATCCTCTCGATAAAAAATCTTCGACCCGAAAGCGAAAGATTTTCAGATGATTTTTGGATGTTTCGGGTGCCGATAGGCTGGCGCCTTGCAAAGCCGAAACGCCGAAAAGCGCTGAAAAGACTCGCTTTCAGGCAGGTTCGGATTACTACCGTCACCCTATCACTTTTTACCGCATATCATAGGTTAGAGGCGGTGAAAAAATGAAACGGCGAAGAAAAATAATAATCCCGACCGTTGCAGTGGTTTTGCTGCTGTCAGCGGTCGGGGTTTTCTTGTTTTTAGAATTCAGAGTAAAAAGTGTCCGTGACGAGCTGTCGGTTCTCGAAGCCAACAGCGTTGCATCGTCGGCACTCACGGCAGGACTTACCGAAGCACTCGACGATTATAAACTCAACTATTCCGACATTGTCAGCTTTACATACGATGCAGATGGCAACATCAAATCCCTCTCGGCAGATATAATAACCCTTAACACCCTCGGTAACGAAATCGGCAACAAAACAGACGATTATATCAACAAAATAGGCACTTACAAAATCAGCCTTCCTGTTTCCGCACTTCTCGGTGTTCAGCTCGTTTCGGGCATCGGGCCCGACCTTTCCTTTTTTGTCACAATGCGAGGACTTACTTCAACGAGCTTTGAAAATAAATTTGAAGATGAAGGTGTCAATCAGACAAGGCATCAGATTTTTCTGAACGTCACAATCAAAACTCACGTCATTTTCGGCGGTGATGTAAAGATTGTCGAGTACAATGCCGAGGTCTGCATTGCCGAAAGTATAATTGTCGGCGTAACTCCAAATACATTTGCGGATTTTTAATATTGTAAAGCACTCTGTTTTTTGGTATAATAATATAAAATCCAAATGGGGAAGTGTCACTATGGCAGATTATGAAAATTCAGTAAAAAGGGCAGAGGAGTTGAGGGACATTCTCAACTACCACAGCCATAAATATTATGTCGAGGACAGCCCCGAAATCGAGGATTTCGAGTATGACCGACTTATGCGTGAGCTCTCGGATATTGAGGAAAAATATCCCGACCTTGTCACACCCGACTCACCTACACGTCGTGTCGGCGGCAGTGCTGACGGTCAGTTTGAGCCTGTTGAGCATACCGTACAAATGGCAAGCCTGCAGGACGCTTTCAGTATTGATGAGCTCCGTGCCTTTGACAAAAGAGTGCGTGAAACAGTCAGCGATGCAGTCTATGTTGTTGAGCCTAAAATCGACGGTCTTTCTGTCTCTGTCGAGTACGAAAACGGTGTCTTTTACCAGGGCTCAACCCGAGGTGACGGCATTATCGGTGAAAATGTAAGTGCAAACCTTTGCACAGTCGGCTCAATTCCTCTTAAAATCAAAGAAAATCTCCCTGCAATCGAAGTCCGTGGCGAGGTCTATATGCCCCGTGACGTCTTTATAAAGCTCGTTGAACAGCAGGAAAATAACGACGAAAAGCCGTTTAAAAATCCCCGTAATGCGGCGGCAGGCTCACTTCGTCAGAAAAATCCGAAAATCACGGCAACAAGAAAGCTCGATATCTTTGTTTTCAACATTCAGCGTGTCGAGGGCAAGGAGCTGACAAGCCACAAGCAATCACTTGATTACCTCAAAGAACTCGGCTTCAAAACAGTTCCTTTCTATACACTCTGCAAAAATATTGATGAAGCCATTGCCGAAATTAACCGTATCGGCGAAATTCGAGGCACCTTGCCGTTTGACATTGACGGTGCGGTTATTAAGGTTGATAGCTTTGCACAGCGTGAAGCACTCGGCAGTACTTCAAAGTTCCCGAAATGGGCGGTAGCTTTCAAGTATCCTCCAGAGGAGAAGCAGACAAAGGTTGTTGATATCGAAATCAATGTCGGCAGAACGGGTGTTCTCACTCCGACAGCCGTCTTCGAGCCCGTGCTTGTTGCAGGCTCGACGGTAAGCCGTGCCACACTTCATAATCAGGACTTTATCGCTGAAAAGGACATCCGAATCGGCGACACCGTAATCATCCGTAAGGCGGGCGATATCATACCCGAGGTGCTGGGTGTTGTTGAACACGGCGAGAATTCTGCACCGTATAATATGCCCGAAATCTGCCCCTCCTGCGGAGCAAAAGTTGCTCGTGAGGACGGCGAGGCGGCTGTGCGTTGCCTTAACACAGATTGCCCGGCACAGCTACTCCGCAACCTTATCCACTTCTGTTCAAGAGATGCTATGGATATTGAGGGCTTGGGCGAGAGCAATCTCGAGCTTTTCGTCAATGAGGGTCTTATCAAAACCCCTGCGGATATTTATGCCGTTAAGGAAGATCAGATTATCCCTCTTGAAAGAATGGCGGAGCAGTCCGCCAAAAACATTGTTGACGCAATAAATAAATCAAAAGAAAACGACCTTGCAAAGCTTCTGTTTGCACTTGGCATCCGTCATATCGGCCAGAAGGCGGCAAAGCTTTTGTCCGAACGCTTCGGCACAATGAGCGAGGTTATGAACGCATCTTTTGACGATATAATGACAATCGACGGCTTCGGCAAAATTATGGCAGAAAGCGTTGTCGGTTACTTTGCAATGCCGCAGACGAGGGAGCTTATCGACCGACTTATGGCGGCAGGACTTAATATGAAATCACTTAAGGAAGTCAAGGATATGCGCTTTGCAGGCAAGACCTTTGTGCTTACGGGCACCTTGCCGACATATTCAAGAAAAGAAGCGGCAGAAATCATCGAAAGTTTTGGCGGAAAAACTGCATCTTCTGTTTCAAAAAAGACCGATTATGTCCTTGCAGGCGAGGAGGCAGGCAGTAAGCTAGTAAAAGCACAATCCCTCGGCATAACCATAATTTCCGAAGATGATTTTAACAGTATGATAAACTAAAGTCAAAGATAATACCGGATAAGGAAGTGATGAAATGATAAAACCGGAAAAGTTACAACGAGGAGATAAAATTGCAATTGTAAGTCTTTCTTGGGGAGGACTTGGAGACGAAAAACTAATTCATAAATATTATATTGCTAAAGAAAGATTAGAAAATGATTTTGGTCTTGAAGTTGTTACTATGCCTAATGCATTAAAAGGAAGCGAGTTTGTTTATAATCATCCCGAATTAAGGGCGAAGGATTTAATGGATGCATTTAAAGACAAAACAGTTAAAGGTATATTTTGTGCAATAGGCGGCGATGATACCGTTAGATTATTGCCTTATATAGATTATGATGTAATAAAAAATAATCCTAAAATATTTATGGGTTATTCAGATACAACAGTTAATCATATGATGATGAACAAAGCCGGACTTGTTTCATTTTATGGTCCTTCTGTTATGTGTGAATTTGGCGAATATGTAAATATGTTTGATTATACAAGACAAGCAGTTGAAGATATTTTGTTTAATGACTGTGAGAATTATGAAATTAAATCAAGCGATATATGGTCAAATGATTATGTTCCATGGAAAGAAGAAAATATAAATATTGCCAAAAAATTATTACCGGAAAAGTACGGATATGAAACTTTGCAAGGCTCAGGTGTTGTGACGGGGCAATTGTTAGGTGGGTGTGTTGACGTTTTTCCAATGGTAATCGGTACGGAGATATGGCCGACTAAAGATGAATGGAAAGGTAAAATATTACTGTTAGAAACAAGTGAAGATCAGATAAAACCGGACTTTTTAACTTGGTATTTAAGGAATTTGGGAGCTCAAGGAATATTTGATGTTATTAAAGGTATTGTGGTTGGAAAACCTCAAGATGAAAAATATTACGAGGAATACAAAGAAGTTTATAAAAAGGTTTTAAAAGAGTTTAATAAAGAAAATTTGCCTGTTTTATATAATATTAACATAGGACACGCTTACCCGATTGGAATATTGCCCCTTGGAACAGATATACAAATAGATTTTACTAATAAAAAAGTACGTTTAATTGAATCACCAACAATTAGCGCATCAGAGAGCTTTCCATGCTAACAAAAACCAAATATAAATTTCAAGCCATAGCAGATAAAACTATCTTGCTGTGGCTGAGTTTTTGTGCAAAGCCAAAAGACGAAGGGATAGACAGAAGAAAATTCAGATAATAGATATTTGCACGGTAGGGCGGGGGCTTGCTCCCGCCGAATGTTGCACAAATTTTAATTTGTCGTGGAGATTATCTTTTGCTGTAAACTTGGATTGAGAGGAAGCGCCCCTTGTCAGGGGAGCTGGCTTGCCGAAGGCAAGCCTGAGGGGTAGTCAAGGCTTTTGCTATCTCTCCCTCCGTCAAAACCTACGGTTTTGCCACCTCCCTCGTCAGATGGAGGCAACGGCTACAATCAGTTTTATCTATATTCAAGACCCCGACAAACCCCAAATTGCCGATATAATTATAATATTTATCCAATCGGTAGGGGACGGCGACACGACGTCCCGAAATTGACGTGCAAACTCGTGAGACGGGCAATCCGTCCCCTACATATCAAAATCAATTTGGTGCGGTAGGGGAGCCGTTTCGGCTCCCGTCAAAGATTGCACAAGTTTTAATTTGTCTGGATGTTTCAAATTCGCACAAACTACCTTTGTGTGCGTAGGGGCGTCTATCAGACGTCCGCCGATTTTGTGTTGATTTTGACGGACGACCAATGGTCGCCCCTACTCGCTCAACTGTTAATCGTGCGTTGCCCTCCTTGCCTAAAGAAGTGTGGCACGGCGAAGCCGTGACGGGAGGGTTGTTATAAAAATCAACGCAGTTCCGAGGCAAAAATAAGGGTCAAAAAATAATTTTAAAAATTTTCAAAAAAATGTAAAAAAACACTTGCATTTTTAAAAATGTGTGCTATAATATCAAATGTTCTCGGTCAGCAGACGGGGAATGCAAAAATGAAATGGCGAAGTATGGGAGCATAGCTCAGCTGGGAGAGCATCTGCCTTACAAGCAGAGGGTCACAGGTTCGAGCCCTGTTGTTCCCACCATACGGCCCGGTAGTTCAGTTGGTTAGAACGCTAGCCTGTCACGCTAGAGGTCGACGGTTCGAGCCCGTTCCGGGTCGCCATTTTATTTTTTTGCCTCTGTAGCTCAGTTGGTAGAGCAGAGGACTGAAAATCCTCGTGTCGTTGGTTCGATTCCGACCGGAGGCACCATTTTGCGGATGTAGCTCATCTGGTAGAGCGCCACCTTGCCAAGGTGGAGGTAGCGAGTTCGAGCCTCGTCATCCGCTCCAAAAAAGAAGTAACTTTTGTTCGCAAAAGTTACTTCTTTTTTTATCCAAGTTTAAGGCTCGATATATCATTGAATACTACAACAATTTATGATATAATCTTACTAAGGAGAGTGATAATATGAACGAAGAAATGGATGCCTGCAAATTGATTAAAGACCTTGCTGAAGAAAATCAGACAAGAAAAATTCTTGAAATGATTAACGATTGCAAGAGCTTAGAAGAAGCGAAGGTAAAAATAAAAGCCTTACTTAATAAATAAGCAAGGCTAAACCAAAACACCAAAAGGGAACGATACTTGCCATCGCTTCCCAAGGTAGTTAGATGATACCATAAAACAGATAAAAAGGCAAGTAAAAATAAGGTGATATAGCAATCGAAGACAGGGGATGATTCTGTGTTTTTCCCTTGTCTTTAAAAAAAAATCTACCAAGCCTAACTACAAAGAATACATAAT
Organism: Clostridia bacterium; assembly: GCA_017481575.1. Classification (GTDB taxonomy): domain Bacteria; phylum Bacillota; class Clostridia; order Oscillospirales; family Acutalibacteraceae; genus CAG-488. Next base: position 55,332 of record JAFUPA010000039.1, read on the forward strand.
ACAAGGCTTGATAGATTTAACTGTAGGTTCGCTGTTAATCCTAATCGGTAATCTTATCGACTAAAACTCAGCGGTGCAAGGGGAACTTACCTTCCTCTTCGCACCTAAATCTTACAATATTTTTATATCATTGTCAATACAATTATGAAAGAGTTTATTATTAGCTTAGGTTTATTTTTAGTTTGTTTCGGTGTTATAAAAGTAATAATTGGATTTATAAAAAAGAGAAGAGGAAAATAATATGACAATAAAAGAATTGCGCCAAGCCACAGGTATGACACAAAAGGATTTTGCTGAATATTTCGACATATCCAAAAGGGCTGTTGAATCTTGGGAAGGTGGGAAGAGAAACTGTCCCTCGTACCTTTTGGAATTGATGAAATATAAACTTGAAAAAGAAAACTTAATCTGAATTAGTAGTTGTTTTGTAGGTGTGTTTTGATGAAAGTTAAATATATTGGAGAAACTTACGGAGATTTAACAAACGGAAGTATATATGAATGTCTTGGAGAAGAAGTGGACTGTTATAGAATTATAGATGAATCAGAGGAAGATTACTTGTATCCGATTGTTGAATTTGAAATAGTCTAAGAATAAATATTCTGTTTTGTTTATCTGAAAAAAGTGTTGCTTACCTCTTTACAAACTGAAAACACTATGCTATAATAGCAGGGCACTTGAGGGTGTAGCTCAGTTGGTCAGAGTACTTGCTTGACATGCAAGGGGTCGGTGGTTCGAGCCCACTCATCCTCACCACTTATAAAATTCCTGAAACCTTTGTTTTATGAGGTTTTTCAGGAATTTTTTCTTTTTCTTGGTGAAATAAAAAAGAAAGAAAAAGGATAAGGTCCACTAAAAAAGTCCATTTTTACTAATTAAATGCATTAAAAAGGGATTTTTGAAAGAAATTCTTCTTAGTTACTTTTGAGTGTTTTTTGAAAAAGGAAAGGAAGAAGGACATGGCTTCGGTTTATAAAAATATCAAAAAAGGAAAGGTTGTATCGTATAAATTACGTGCATTTTTAGGAAAAGACGAAAAAGGAAAACAAGTATTTAAATGTAAAACTTGGATAGTTCCTGAAGGAATGAATGAACGAAAAGCAGCAAAAGAAGCTATCCGTGAAGCGGAGAATTTTGAAAAAGAATGCAGAAAAAGATTAAATGAAAACTCATTAATAAACGCGAATTAAGCGTTCTATCACTTACTGTGACAATATAAGCTTTGTCGCAATGCTGTCGGATGACTTTTCATATTCTGCAGTCGCTTTAGTTACAGCTTCAGGTTCCTTGAGTCCTTCTTTTTGATATTTCAAACAACCCTCAATCAGCCAAGAGAGAATCACAGAACGATAATAGTCGGATGCAAATAGCTCTCGTAATGACCTATCCATTTTCCCCGATTCTTCTCCAAAAGATTCTTCGAAAGGAATTACTTTAACTCTGTTTGATTTAAAAATAGTTAAATCGTTAATCTGAGGGAGAGAATTAGCCGCCCAATACATCGAGAAATTGGGAGTAAATTCAAAAGAGTTCTGACGCAGGAAACGGGCGGACATTGTATCACGACCGGTAAGCTTTTTAATTTTCTGAACATCTAATTTCATCATTTTCTCAGGCTCTGAAACACGAAGAAATCTGCATCCTGCAAGACGAGCTATATCTTCAGACGGCGCAGAAGCATTGTTGAACTTCTTAATTGCAAATGTTTCGGGCTCGGCGGAGTTTGCATAGTCCCCCAAAGCTCCGGATACAGCTTCAAGAAGGGTGCTTTTTCCATTTCGGGTTTTCTCACCATAGAAAATCC
>JAFUPA010000040.1 GCA_017481575.1 Clostridia bacterium
ATCAGCCACCGCAGACCCTGCTTTTCTTTTCGGTCTCGGTATTGCATCAGGTCTTGCAATGGCTGTTTCAGCTTTTGTTCAGGGTAAAGCAGGTGCTGCAGGTGCAGATGCTCTTGCAGAAACAGGCAAAGGCTTCTCACATTACATCACAGTTGTCTGCCTCTGTGAAACAGTAGCAATGTTCGCGCTCGTTTTCAGTATGGTAGATTTGGGATAATACAAAAACGGCTTGTAGTATCATTATATTATTGATTTTTTAATGAAATATGATACTTATTCAGAAATAATCTCCTTTTTGCCTTTTTCTCATCTGCATTTTATGTATTCAAAAACCGTTTCACTGCAAGTGAGGCTGTTTTTTATCTCTTATTGATGCAATTACAATGTTATTCATTCACGAGCTCATTGACCACATTGATGTTTACGAGGCAGAGGGAAAGGGTAAAAACAAGACACAGAGAGTTGTAATACATTATCGCTTTATCGGGGTAATTGAAAATCCTGTTAAAGAGGAAAATATAGTCCTCGAAGCAAGACAAGGCGTTGCCGTAGAATATCTCACGGCATAACAAAAAAAGAGCAGGCTCAAAACCTGCTCGATACATAACGAATATATATTATTTAACTATGAGGAAATGTAAAAAAAGAAAAGTGAGTATTCACTTGTGTTATGAATACTCACTATGGTCCGACTAATACGTGTAAATCCGAACTTGATACAAATTTTTAACTTCATCTGTCCGGACGGCTTTTGAGCCGTCCTTATAGTTGAAGTTAATGACTATTTTGTCATCATACAAATAAACTGAATTAACAAAAATGTTTATAAGCTTTCGCTCATGTTCCAAACGTTTAATGCCGTATTTCTTGAGACTTTTCAACCAATCAATAATCTGCTCTTTGGTGAGCATTGGTCTTTCCATTTCTTCTTGTGAAATCTGAACTGTTAATTCTGTTTTTTGCTGTTCTAACTGCTCAAGTCGTTCCTTTGTTGAAGAAGTAATAATAGTTTTTAAAATTATACCATGGGAGGTTATTTCATTATCCGTTTATAATGTCTTATAAGGTATCACTTCAGAATTTTGAATTTTCCGATTATCGGCAATTCTTTTGCTTTACCGCCGAGGGCATTAACGATACCGATAACCGCAAGAATAGTAATTATAATACCCGCGATTGGAGCAATTATCCAGCCAATGATGGGAATTGCGGCAATTACTGACGAGAGAATTCCTCCGATAAAAAGTACAAGACCCTGATTGGTGTGGAAACGTGCAAACTTTGAGTCCTTGGCCGCAAGCAACGGAATAAGGAAGATTATGTAGGCGAGAACAGCCATAACCTTGTTCTTTTCGATATCCTGTGCATCGTATTCCGCTGTGGTGTCTGCCGTGTTGTTGAGCTGAGTCAGCTTTTCTGAAATATCAATCTGCTCCTTCTGCTGAGAAGGTGTTTCCATAGGTGCGCCGCAGGATGTGCAGTGCTTCATATTTTCCTCTACCTGTGCGCCGCATTGTTTACAAGTTAACATAATTTTTTCCTCCTTAATTAAATTTGTTCGTAAGTTTAATTCAAATAGTCATTGAGGGCATCCTTGATTTCATCTTCATTCTCGGAAATATATTTTTCCGCTTCATCCATAGTGTCACTCATACTCTTCTGTAAACCTACTGCAATATCAACCTTTGCACCGGTATAGTAGAACAGCTTGCCGAGCTCACTATTCTTGTCTTTGTCATATTCATCACTGATATAGACAACATAAATCTTATCATTCTTTCTGAATGCCCAGCCCTTCATAAGCCAGCCCTTAAGTGCTTTTTCGAGCGTTACCTCGCCGAGAGCATCCTCTCCGTCACCTGCGAACTCATAGCCTCTGATGTTGTGGCCATCCTGTGATACCTTTGCGGTAGCATCAAACACCTTTTTGTGCCACGCATTAAATTCATCATCAGTAATCTCACCCTCTGCTTTGGTGAAGGTGATTACTGCATGACCTGTACCTGATGCAGGGTCATCGGCATACGCTGAATAGTTGTTTTTGAGCTTCCATTCCCAATCAGGCTCGATGTCTGAAAGCTTGATGTCAACAGCCTTTTTGAGGTAGTGTTCCACAGCTTCCACGCTGAAGGATTCAAACTCCTCGGCTTTTTCAAGCTCTTTGTCGATAACGTCCTGTGCATCAATTTTTTCATCATTGTCCGCCTTGGTTTTTTCGGGGTCGTCTTTTCCGCCGCAAGCAGCAAAGCTGAAAATCAATACTGCCGCAAGCAGGAGAGCTAATAACTTTTTCACTGTGTTTGCCTCCTTAAAACATATTATGTGAACGGTTTTGTTAAAAACCGAACAATCCTTTCAGACCTACCTGTTTTTTGGGTTCGGGTTTAACATAATCATATCCGCCAAGCGGTTCTCTTGTGTCAAAGCCTATTGTCGGACAGTCGGGGTCGCCCTCAAAGCAATGCTCCGTGTCAACGTGATAAACTGTGCCGTCAATTCTTTTATAGAGATGTGCGATATTCGGATACTGCCCTGCCTGATGAAAGCCGTTCTGCACAAGAAATCTTCTGTAGCTGTCAACAGCCTGACGTGCAGCAAAATCGTTACCGCCGAAATCAGCTGAAAAAGAGAAATAATTTTCTTCGTAGCACTCAATTCCGTAATTACAGCCGCCACAGTTCCACTTGGGGAATTGCGGCATTTTTTCGTCCCATTCGAGCATAACGGCATCGTCGTTTGCCTTAGCCGCCTCTTCTTGCTGAATAGCGGCAGGCAGCTTTGTTCCGCAGTCCTCACAGAATTTTGTGCCGATTGAGTTCTGCTTATTACAATTGGGGCAGACTGCACTCTGTGCCACAGTTGTTTCGGGCAGCTTGCTTCCGCATTCGGGGCAATAGGTTTTTTCTGCATCCGTCGCTTTGTTGCAGTTGGGGCAGACCTTGAGGTTTTCGCTCATTTTTGTAGCGTAGCTTTGCGCTGCACGTTCAAGGTTTGAGAATGCGCCCTCTAAACCGCTTGTCGGATGTGATGATTGCTGTGTGTGATTCTGCGCCGCATTGTCAAAATGCTGTGCGGTTTTGTTTGCAAAATCCGTCACTGTGGGTTCAACAGCTTGTCTTACTGCGTTGCCCACCGCCTTACTTACGGCATCACTGACGCCGCGTCTGATTGCTCTTTCTAAAAATCCCATTATCTTGCCTCCTTTATTATGAATAATTTAATAATTACATTACGAACGAAAAGATAGTCTCAAAGAATTTTTTAATTAAGCTGATTATAAATTCAATAAGACTCAGGGGCTCTTTCTCGGGAATTTCAATTACATCCTCCTCGGGGAGCTCCTCTGCTTCGGGAGTCTGGTCAATAAGCTCAACGTATTCCGCATAAGCTGATGAGGTATACATCTCCTCCTGACTTTCGCCCGACTGGTTAACCTCGGCAAGAAGTATGCCTGCCTCGTTGAGAATTAATATATCCTGCTCGTCTATAATTTCGTCGTGGTTACAGTCAGCCGCGCGGAAGGCAAGCTCACCGACATCCTCTTTCGTCAGCATTCCGTTCGCAAGGCAGGAGGCCAGAACTGCATCCTGACCGTCGTAGAAGCCGTCGCCGTTGATGTCGCCGTAGAGGAGAAGCGTGTAGGTCGCTTTGACGACGTCGCCCTCCATAATCTTAACCTGCGTGCCTGTGCCGAGATAGCCGTCCGTATCGTAGAACCAGACATAGGCTTCGTTCACAATCTGAGTGTAATTATCCATCGTCTTCGTGCCGGGGTTGATGCCGTAGGTAACGCCCGTGAGGAAGTCGATGTTAAGACTCTCGCTCCATTCGAAGCCCGTTGCCTGAATGTACCAGCCGGCTTTTGTGCCGCAGTAAATACATCTCTGCCACTTCAGACCGTTTTCGGTTGCCGTGGGAGCGTGGTCGAGCACCCATTGGTATGAGTGTTCACCGCCCTTGGGAAGCACTTCGGCATATTCGTCATTGCAGACAGTACAGATATAATAGCGTTTGCCGTTAGAGCCGCAGGTCGGCGGTACTTCGGGCATATTGGGGTCAACGATATAGTTATGCAGAAGCTCCGAGTAAGAGTGACCGCAGGAGCAGGAGTAAGCCTTTTCGCCGTGCTGTGTCTCGGTGGGCTCAATGTCGGTTATCAGTTCGTAGGGATGTCCGCCGTTTTCGGCCTGACTGAGGAAGTTATAAGTAACCCCGTCAAGGTTTTGCAGTTCATTATCGTAAATGAGCATCCACTCGTGCTCCGAGCCGTTATAAGTTACGTTTTTAAGCGAAGTGCAATTGCCGAACGCATCTGTCTCTGTTCCGATTGTTGTAACAGTTGTGGGAATTACGACAGTTTCAAGCATTTTACAACCGTAAAATGCATCGCCTTGGATTTTTTCAACACCTTCGGGAAGAATTACGGTTTTGAGATTCTCATTGTATGAAAAAGCATTTTTAGCAATTGTCTCAGTTGCCTCATTAACGGTATAGCTTTCCCTAACCGATGCTACCGGATAAGATTTAAGTGCAGCAAAAGATGCAGTATAAAGAACACCGTACTCATCAGAAACGTAATTCGTGTTGCCTTCTTCAACTATAATCTCTGTCAGCGAAGAACAACTCTTGAAACTGCAAACAATACTTGTGACGCTTGCGGGAATCGTCAGACTTGTAAGTGATTCGCAATCATCAAACGAAAACAGTTCAATGGTTCTGAGATTAGCAGAAAGCTTTACATTTTCAAGCAATTTACAGCCACGGAATGCCGCATTATCTATATGTGTAACGCTGTCGGGAAGAACTATACTTTCGATTGCCGTTTTTTCGAATGCGCAGCCACCGATAGTAGTAACGGTATCAGGTAAGTTAACGTATTTGAGAGAGGTACATCTGTAAAATGACGTACTGCTGACATTTTTAACACCTTCTTCGATTGTAACCGTCACAATTTCATCACGAAAATCAGTCCAAGGAGCAGGGTTTGATGTGGTATAATAGG
>JAFUPA010000041.1 GCA_017481575.1 Clostridia bacterium
TGCCGTTGCGGTCATAGCGGTGCTCACAGCGGCAACCTTTGCCGTGCCGAATCTGCTGACAACCCTTGAGCTGAAAAAGCTTGAGGCTATAGTGCCTAACGAAACAATGGTTGTTACAAAGTTTGCGTAAGAAATCGGCAGACCGAAATCGCTGTAGATTGCCGGCCACGCTGCACCGAAAAGAGAATCGGGAATACCGAGACCGATATATCCCATGAAAATAACAATTAGAAGAATAGTTGCCATAGGAACTCCTGAAAACTTTCAAAATTAAAAAGAATTATATCATAAAATACAAAAAAGTAAAGGCTGAACTTTTGGCTCAGCCTTTGTGTTTTATGAAAGAACGGCTCTGTCGTTTGTGAATTCCTTACCACTTGCTTTAACAAAGAGATTCATCAAATCTTCAACGGTAAGATTTTTCTTTTCTTCACCTTTGATGTCAACAATGATTCTGCCCTCGTGCATCATAATCAGACGGTTGCCGTGAGCAATTGCGTCTTTCATATTGTGGGTAATCATCAATGTGGTAAGGTGATTTTCCGTAACGATTTTATCTGTGATTTCTAAAACCTTAGCGGCGGTTTTGGGGTCAAGGGCTGCTGTGTGCTCATCAAGGAGCAACAGCTTTGGCTTTTTCAATGTTGCCATAAGAAGGGTAACTGCCTGCCGCTGACCGCCTGAAAGGAGGCCGACCTTACTTGAAAGCCTTGTTTCAAGACCGAGCTCTAAGGTTGCGAGGAGCTTTTTGTATTCTTCTCTTTCTGCTTTTTTTATGCCCCATTTAAGCTTGCGTTTTGTTCCTCGTCTTGCGGCAATTGAAAGGTTTTCGGCAATTTCCATATCAGGAGCAGTGCCTTTCATCGGGTCCTGGAAAACTCTTCCCAGGTATGTTGCCCTTTTGTATTCGGGGATGTTGGTAACATCAACTCCGTCAATTTCAATGGTGCCGTAATCAGGTTTCCACACGCCTGCAATTGCGTTGAGCATTGTAGATTTGCCTGCACCGTTACCGCCTATAACGGTAACAAAGTCACCGTCTTCAAGGGTAAGGTTAAGTCCGTTAAGGGCAGTTTTAGCATTAACAGTGCCCGGGTTAAATGTTTTCTGGAGGTTTGTGATTTTAAGCATTTTTGCCACCTCCTGCATTTTCTGTAACTGCTATGGGCTTTTGCTTCGTAAAATATTTGCCTTTCAAATAGGGAACGGCAAGGAACAATGCAACTATGATTGCCGAGAGCATCTTAAGGTAATCGGTTTTAAGTCCGAGGAGAACTACAAAGTTATAAATAATGTAGTAAACAATACCGCCGCCGATTACACCGATGAGGCTGACAACAAAGTTGGGCTTGATTTTCATTGAAACAGAGAGTCCGATGAAAATTGCGGCAAGGCCTATAACAATGGCACCGCGGCCGTCATTGATGTTGGCAGAGCCTTTGTACTGGGCAAGCATTGCTCCGGCCAAAGCAACAATACCGTTTGAAATTGCAAGGCCGAGAACCTTGTTAAAGTTAACGTTTACGCCTTGAGCACAGCTCATATCAGGGTTGTCACCGGTTGATTTAAGGGTAAGACCAACCTCGGTGTAGAAAAAGAGCCAAAGCAATATGATTGTTGCGGTTACAACAATAACACCTGCAACAATAGCACTTGGGTTATCACTCATATGCATTAAAAGATTGTTTTCTCTGGGGTTTATTGCAATAAGTGATTTGCCGCCGAGGATTGAAAGGTTTACCGAATAAAGCATAAGCTGTGTGAGAATACCTGCAAGAATGGAGGGGATTCCCAAAGCGGTGTGAAGAAGCCCTGTTACCACACCTGTGAGCATGCCTGCAAAAAATGCAATAACAATACTCAGCCAAACGGGTACACCGTTTGAAATAAGCACGGCACAAACACAACCGCCTGTGCAGATAGAGCCGTCAACGGTAAGGTCAGCAATATCAAGTATTTTGTAAGATATGTAAACGCCGATTGCCATAAGACCCCATATAAGACCCTCTGCAACGGCACCGGGCAACGCATTTAAAAAAGCCATTTTTTACCTCAATTATATATTAGTTTTGGGGAACTTCAATTCCGAGATTTGCGCAAAGCTCTTCGTTGTAAACAACAGAAGGAGTGAGAGTTGCAACTTCATAATCAGCAGGAGTTTTGTTGCCGAGGAGAATTTCTGCAGCCATTTTGCCTGTCTCACAGCCGAGCTCATAATAGTCAATTGCAAGGCTTGCATAGCAGATTGCTCCGCCGTAGCTTGTGTAAACGGGAACTTTCTTGTCTGAGCAGATTGTGCCAACGATTGAATCGTTGTCGGCAACAGTATTGTCTGAGGGGATGTAAATTGCTTTGCATTCATTTGCAGCAGAGGTGGTAAGAGCCTGAAGCTCAGTTGTTTCTGAGAAAGTGTAAGCCTTAACTACTATGCCCTTTGCTTCAAAAAGAGCTTTAACTGCATTGTACTGAATAAGTGAGTTTGACTCGTTTGTGCAGTAGATAACGCCAACCTGGTCGCCTGCAACGAGCTTAAGAGTATCAATCATCATCTGAGCCTGCTCGTCAAAAGGAACAGCGTCTGAAGTACCTGAAACGTTAGCGGGGATTTCACCCTTGAAGGTGTCTTTATAGTCTGTTACAGATGTGCCGAGAACGGGGATAGTGGTGGTTGCATTTGCTGCTGCAAGAAGGCAAGGTGTTGCGTTAGCCATAATAAGGTCAACGTTTTTAGCTGTGAAAGTGTTGATAACAGTGGTGCAAAGGTTGGGATCACCTGCAACCTGAGTGTCAATTTCAACAGTTTTGCCTGCTTTTTCAAGCTCAGCCTTCAATGTGTCAACAAAGCCGTTGGTTGCTTTGTCAAGTGATTCGTGCTCCATAAGCTGGCAGATACCAACTGTATAAGCGGTTTTTTCTTCAGCATTGTTGCAGGAAGCAAGTGAGAAGCAAACTGCAACACAAAGAACGAGTGCCATAACAAGAGAAACAATTTTTTTCATAAATATTACTCCTAAAATTTATTTATAACCACACGGCTCAGCCGTGAAATTACCAACAAAAAAATCCCTGTATTCTATGAATACAGGGACGAATAAATCGCGGTACCACTCTGCTTTCGTACTTAACCTTGCGGTTAAGACCTTAATAGGCTTAAAAGTCTTAGCGATGTAACGGTCGCACCCGTTGTGTCTACTGCAAATTTCAACACACGGCTCGCAAAATGAACTTCAGACGGGTAATACCATTGCCTCGCACCAAACGGCAACTCTCTGCAGGCTTTCACCGACCTACTCTTTTTGCTCAAACGCTTTTTGAATATTTAACATGGAATAATTCTAACAGTAAAAAATGTATATGTCAAGATTTTTTTGGATATTTATTCATCTTTATTGTATTATTCAAGAACAGGTGTGTCGCAAAATTCCACTTCTGGAACACCTTTGATTCCGTCGGACTCAAAAACAACAATTTCATTTTCTCCCGATCTGAGAAGTGAAGCGGGGAGATAAAGTGTGCGTTGCGGGCCGATTTCCCAATATCTGCCAAGATTAAAGCCGTTGACAACTACAAAGCCTTTTGTGAAATTGTCGAGCTTAATAAATGTGTCGGCTGCTTCATTAACGGTGAAAGTGCCTTTGTAAAATACCGATTTTTCTTCAGGAATTTCAGGTGAATAAACCACCTTGTCAAGGTTATTCATCGGGAGTGTATAAACATCCCAGTCGAAGTGAATTTTGTCGTCAATAAGAAGTCGACCTGCAATGCCTTTTTTACGCATCATTTTGCTGCCGAAGTTAGCTCTGCCCATATTTTCACAAAGAACGGTAAGAACATCACCCTCTTTGGCAGAGAAATTAATTTCAAGCTTATCATCGTTGATATAAACAATTCCCACGAGGTTTTTGTTAATGTAAATCTGTGCACGGTCGCCAATGCTTTCAAACGAAAGGGTAACATCGTTATAATCACGGTTAAGGGTTGAACGGTAAGCAATGTAGCCGTAGCCCTGAGAATATTTTTCCATACACAAAGGAACGTCGGAATGAACAGGCGATGAAAGATTGTCGAGATTTTCAAAAATACCAGCCTGTTGTGTTAAAATTGTCTTGCCATAAGACAGTTTTTTGCGATTCTGAGGGATTTCGGGCAACTCGGCATTTGTATGCTTTTTGATAATTTCACGGATTGCCATATATTTTGGAGTAACATCACCACATTCTGAAAGAAGAGCATCATAGTCGTAGCTTGTTACATCGGGAGCAAACTTTTCATAGTGGTTTGCACCGCTGGTAAAGCCGAAGTTTGTACCACCGATGAACATATACATATTCACGCTGCCTCTGGTGAGCATATCGTCAACAGCCTTTGCATAATCCTCGGCAGAGGTGGTATGATGCTTGTCGTCACCCCATGCGTCAAACCAGCCGTTCCACATTTCCATGCACATTTTCGGGCTGTCGGGGTAAAGAATGTCGTGAGCTTTGAAATTTTCTTCAACACGGCTGCCGAAATTGAGGGTAGAGAGGCAACCATCAATTGAGCCGTCAAGAATATGGTTTTCTTCAGTTCCGTCTGAGGTGAAAAGGGGAACATCGATTCCTCGTTTTACGTAGCCCTCTTTAAGATACTGAAGATATTTTCTGTCATCACCGTAATAACCGTATTCGTTTTCGCACTGAAGCATAATGATGTTGCCTCCGTTGGTGCAAAGCAGAGGGCGGATTTCATCAAAAAGATGGTCGAGATAACGGTCAAAATATTTGATATAAGCCTCGTTTGAACAACGGATTTCAATATTTTCATCAGCCTGAATCCACCAGGGCAGACCGCCGAATTCCCACTCAGCGCAGATGTAAGGGCCGGGGCGGACAATCGCCATAAGACCTTCATTACGGGCAGTTTCAATAAATTTTGCAATATCTAAAATGTCGCTGAAATCAAATTCACCGGGGTGCTTTTCGTGCATATTCCAGGCACAGTAGGTTTCAACGCAGTTAAGACCCATAGCCTTCATCTTTTTGAAAATGTCCTGCCATGTGTCGGGCAGATTACGAAAATAATGAACAGCACCTGAAATGAGTTTAACAGGTTTACCGTCTTTTATAAACTGATTTCCCTTGATTTCAAAAGTCATCGTATCCCTCCGAAAATAAGTATAATTTAATATAACATAAAGATAAGAATAAAACAAGAAAAAACCTGCCCCGAAGAGCAGGTTTTAACAGCAGCATTTGGATATATAAAATCCCCCCTCTGCTGTATGTTAGGAATTATAACATATATTTATAACTTCTGTCAAGACATAATATTGATGAGGTGATTGTGTGAAAGAAAA
>JAFUPA010000042.1 GCA_017481575.1 Clostridia bacterium
AAGTTGTGGGTCTGCGACGCTGTTTTTAAAAGCACGAATTATAGTTGAGAAAGTAGGGGCGACCATTGGTCGTCCGTCAAAATCAGCACAAAATCGGCGGACGTCTGATAGACGCCCCTACGCACACAAAGGTAGTTTGTGAGAATTTGAAACATCCCGACAAATTTAAATTTGCATAAGCCTGACGGGGGTGGGCTGTTCTCTGTGCTTTTTGTCAGCATAAAAAGAATTGCCCTGCAAATGCAGAGCAAATTATTAAAATAGTATATTAAGTGTTGTATTCGGGTCAAAGAGGTGGATTTTTTCGGTTTTGATTGCAAGGACGGTGACTTCGTCCTCGGGTGCCGCCTCCTCTACCCTTGCGACGATTTTTTCGCCCGAATAGTCAAGATAAAGATAGGTTTCGCTGCCCATCATTTCGTTGACCTCAAGAGTTGCGGTGATAACCTTGTCGGCATTTTTCTTAACGAAATCCGCATCGTTTGTTATATCCTCGGGACGGATGCCGACTTTTACTTTTCTGCCGTCGTAATCATTCAGACGTGCTTCACCGCCGAAAACAGAGGTGACGTTTATCTCGTTATCGGCAAAGATAAGGTAAATCTGACCGTCTCTGATGCTGACAACTGCATCGAGAAAATTCATCTGCGGTGAGCCTATGAAGCCTGCGACAAACATATTGAAAGGTCTGTTATAAAGGGTTTGCGGGGTGTCTGCCTGCTGAATTATACCGTCCTTCATAACGACTATTCTGTCGCCCATTGTCATTGCTTCGGTCTGGTCGTGAGTAACATATATAAAGGTTGTGCCGAGGCGCTTGTGAAGCTTTTTGATTTCCGTACGCATTGCAGTACGGAGCTTCGCGTCAAGGTTTGACAGCGGCTCGTCAAGCAGGAAAACTGAGGGTGAGCGCACCATTGCCCTGCCGAGTGCGACACGCTGACGCTGACCGCCCGACAAAGCACGGGGCTTACGCTTTAAAAGGTGCTCGATATCGAGTATCTTTGCCGCCTCACGCACACGCTTGTCAATCTCGTCCTTCGGCATTTTGCGCAATTCAAGTCCGAAAGCCATATTCTTGTAAACGCTCATGTGCGGATAAAGTGCATAGCTCTGGAAAACCATTGCGATGTCCCTGTCCTTGGGAGGGACGGAATTGACGACTCTGTCCCCTATTTTCATTTCGCCTTGCGTGATGCTTTCAAGCCCTGCAATCATACGCAAAGTGGTTGACTTTCCGCAACCCGACGGGCCGACAAGGATGATGAACTCCTTATCTTCAATTTCGAGCGAAAAATCGTTGACCGCCGTTGTGCCGTCCTCGAAGATTTTATAGATATTTTTAAGAGAGATACTTGCCATAGCTTATCCTTTCACGGCTCCCGCAACAATGCCCTTGATGATATATTTTTGACAGAAAAGATAGAAAACAACAATCGGAATAATTGACAGCACAAGCATTGCCATCAATGCTCCCATATCCACCGAGCCGTAGCCGCCACGCAGGTATTGCACGGCAATCGGAATGGTTTTGTATTCGCTGCCGATTAAAAGGTACGGCAGAAGATAGTCGTTCCAAATCCACATTGCATTGAGTATCGCAACCGTGATTGCTGTTGGCTTAAGGATTGGAAAAACGACCATAAAAAAGGTCTGTATCGGGTTACATCCGTCAATCATTGCCGCCTCTTCGACCTCGAGCGGAACACTCTTTAAAAAGCCGCAGAACATAAACACCGCAAGTCCTGCACCAAAGCCGAGGTAGATGAGAACTATTCCCCACGGGGTATCGAGACCCAGCTCGCCTGCCGTTTTGGTCATTGTGAACATTACCATCTGGAACGGCACAATCATTGAAAAAACAAAGATAAAATAAAGTGCTTTTGTGAATTTGTTTTTAACCCTGACGATGTACCACGCCGTCATTGAAGTGAAGAGAACAATTGCGAGCACGGAAAACACGGTTATAAAAAGTGACCAGCCGAATGCCGAGAGAAAGCCTGTTTTTTCGAGTCCGCTCAAATAGTTTTCAAGTCCCGAAAAGGTTTCATCGTTCGGTAACGCAAACGGCTCCTCGCTGATGTAAAACTTGCCCTTGAAGGAGTTAAGAAGAACAATGAAAATGGGAGCGAGGAAAACAACACCCACAACTGCAAGGACAAAATAAATCAAGGTTTTTAACACTCCTGCTTTTGTTACCCCGTTCATTGTTCGACCTCCCTTTTACGTGTCATTGCAAGCTGTGCGAAGGATATGATTGCAACAATCACGAAGAATATTACAGCCTTCGCCTGACCTACACCCTCCCAGCCGATTCTGCCGTAGAAAGTGTTGTAAATATCAAGTGCAAGCATTGCCGTCTGCTTGGACGGTGCGCCTGCGGTGAGTGCAAGGTTCTGGTCAAAGAGCTTGAATGAATTGGTTATGGTTAAGAAAAGGCAGATTGTTATTGACGGCATAACAAGCGGAATTGTCACGTTGCGAAGTGTCTGCCAGCGGTTTGCTCCGTCCACCTTTGAGGCATCCTGCAGGTCGGTGGGAATATTCTGAATTCCTGCGATATAAATTACCATCATATAACCGATTAACTGCCAGTTCATAAGAATTACAAGACCCCAGAAGCCGTATTTCGGGTCGTAGGTAATGGTTACATCAAAGAATTGAAGCACACCGTTGATTATAAGCTGCCAGATGTAGCCGAGGACGATACCGCCGATGAGGTTCGGCATAAAAAATACCGTTCTGAAAAGGTTTGTTCCTTTTAAGCCTTTTGTTAAAAGCGATGCAAGTGCAAAGGCTATTACATTTATTGTAATAACCGACACAACGGTAAACTTAACCGTGAACCACAGAGCATTTAAAAAGTCATCGTTTGAAAAGGCTCTGACATAGTTTGCAATGCCGACCCATTGTGCATCGACTACGGTTGTGAACTCGGTAAAGGATAAAAACAAACCGAGGATAAACGGCACCGCAAATGCTATTATGAATGCCAGCAAAGTAGGCAAAACAAAAACGGGAAAGTATTTTTTTAGTGCCATATTATCCTCCTAGCCAATGCCTTGCATTGCAATAAAATCCGAATTTTATTACTGTCTTTCTGACTTCCAGCTGTTGCGGAAGGTTTTTTCGACGTGTGACCAATCCTTTGAGCCCTGGACATATTCAAGAAGTGCGTTACCGAAATCCTCCTTGAACTGCTGGCTCGGGAAAGAGTTGAATGTCCATTCGAGGTTGTTGACGTCCTTATTCATCCAATTGAGAATTTCTCTTGCAAGGGGGTCACTCGGCATTTCATCCTCTTTAAATGTGTTAAAGGGTGCAATGAAATTGAGCTTATTTACAACATAATCCTTGCCGGTTTCGCTTGAAAAGAGCCATTCGAGAAAAGCGATCGAAGCCTTTTTATCCTCTGCCGAAGCGTTCTTGTTGATTGCAAGGTAATTCTCGGTACCGATGCAAAGACCCTGCTTCTCCTCGCCCTCAATTCCCATATAGATGGGCAGGTATTTGATATCCTCTGCCTTGACAACATTGCCGCCGACATTTGAAATCTGTTCCCAAGCCCAATTACCGTTCTGTACCATTGCCGCCTTGCCGAGTGCAAATTCAGCCATGGCATTATCAACAGACTTGCTTGAAAGAAGTCCCTTTTGCGTTGTGGAATTATTCAGGTACATATCAAAGACTTTTTTGAAATTCTGTGAATAGTCGAAGTCAATGTCATTTTCTTCAAGAGTTGAAACGATTGTTGAGCCGTCGGAATCCTCTTTCATTTCGTAATACACAGGCACGCTCGCAAGGTGCGTTGTCCAGCGCCATTGCTCGCCGCTTGACATTGAGGTTGAAGCAAATACACCGTCAATGCCCAATTCCTTTTTGTGCTTCGTCATATCTGTAACAACGGCATTGAGTTTTTCAAAGCTGTTGATTTCGCTTGCCTTTGAGATGCTGACAGCCTTATCCTTGAGCGCAAAATATTTTTCCATAATAGCGTTGTTATAGATAATACCGTAGCCCTCGACAACGTACGGAATACCGAAAACACCTTTTTCATTTTTAACTGCAAGATCCTTGTCGGTAAGGTAGCTGTAAAGCTTCGTGTCGCTTAAATCCTCACAGTAATTTGCCCAAGCCGTATAGCCGACGGGGCCGTTAATCTGAAAAATTGTCGGTGCGTCTGTCTTTGCGATTTCTGACTTAAGAGTGGTTTCATAGGTATTGCTTGCAGCTGTTACAACCTTGACATCAACACCTGTTTCTTCTTTATATTTTGCCGCTATTTCCTTATAAATATCCGCAACCTCGGGTTTAAAATTAAGGAAATAAACCGAGCCTGCTTTTGCATTGTTCGGAGAGGGGTTGTTATCGTCCTTTTTACCGCATGCGGCAAGGGAAACCGCAAGCACGGCACAAAGAAAAAGTGCAAGTATTTTTTTCATTAGATTTCCTCCTTGATGTTTCTGAAATAAAGCCTTGTCATATCAGCGATTTTTTCCGAAAGCCCGTCTGTAAGTTCATCACCCTTTAACCTCCAGACCCAATTGCCGAAGGCTATTGACGGCACATTCATTCTTGCTTCGCTGCCGAGTCCCAGCCAGTCCTGCATAGGGATAATAACCGTGTCGCTGACACTCATAAACAACGCTCTAATACAATCATTGACTAAACTTTCCGCTTTATTCACATTGAGATATTTTTTGGCAAAGGTAAGCGAATCGTCATCGGTAATAAGTGTCCATTGCTTCATTGTGGGGTTGTCGTGAGTGCCTGTGTAAGCCACGCTGTGCCTTGTATAATTGTGTGGGAGATACTCGCTGTTCCCCTTTCCCTCAAAGGCAAATTGCAGAACCTTCATCCCCGGGAAATCGCTGTAGCAAAGCAGGTCACGCACCTTGTCGGTTATGTCGCCCAAATCCTCGGCAATAACTCTTATTTCCGGAATATTTCTTTTCACCGCATCAATAAACTCACGTGACGGCCCCTTATACCATTCACCGAGAACTGCATTTGAAGCAGTTGAGTCCACCGCATAATAATCCTCAAAGCCTCGGAAGTGGTCGATGCGCACAACATCATAAAGGCATTTGCAATGGCGGAGTCGGGTTATCCACCAGCTGTAATTATCTTTTCTGTGAAAAACCCAATCATAAATAGGATTGCCCCACAGCTGACCCATAGGCGAATACGAGTCGGGAGGACAGCCTGAAAAAAGAGCGGGATTTCCGTCGTCATCGGTTATAAAAAGCTCGTTGTGAAGCCACATTTCGCAGGAATCTGCCGAGACATAAATAGGTACATCACCGATGATTTCAATATTTCTTGCATTCGCATATCGTTTCAGATTGTTCCATTGAGTATAGAATAGAAACTGTATGCTTTTCCATATTCTTGTTTCGGTTCTGTGCTTAATTTTAAGACGGTCGAGGGTATCGGCATCGGGCAGTCGGAGTGTCTCCTCCCAAGCGTTCATAGGCTTCATTTTTTCGCTTTCCTTAACTGCCATAAACAAGGCATAGTCCTCGAGCCAAAATTGATTTTGACGTTCAAAAGAAGCGTAATCGGAGGAATTCACGTCCACGGCTTCGGCGGCTTTTTTTATAAGCTTGAGCCTTGTTTTGTATAGTGCTCCATAGTCGATTTTTCCTGTATTTTCCTCTGCAGGGATTTCTTTTTTTTCGATATATCCCGACTGATATAAAAGCATCGGGTCAATATAATAAGGATTGCCTGCAAACGCAGAAAAGCATTGATAGGGACTGTCTCCAAAGCCCGTGTGACCTAAAGGTAAAATCTGCCAATAATGCTGATGCGAATTGCAAAGGAAATCGACAAACGCATAAGCACCGCCGCCGAGCGTACCGATGCCGTAATCCGACGGCAAGGCGCTGACGGGCAAAAGAATACCGCTTGTTCTCAAAAAATCATCTCCTTGACATACGCTTTTATTTTGATATAATTATTAAAAATTATTCGTTTTGGAGGCAACTATGGTTAAGCATATTGTTTTTTGGAATGTCAGAAATGACGATGATAAAGAGAGTAATATGAAAGAAATGAAAAAACGCCTTACTTCCCTTGTCGGAAAGATAGACGGTCTTTACAGCGCAGAGGTCGGTTTTAACTTTAACCCTAACGGCTACGACCTTGCTTTGTATTCTGTTTTTAAGGACAAGGAGGCTCTTGACGGATACCAGGTACACCCCGAACACCTTAAGGTCAAGGAGTTTGTCCACTCGGTTATTACTGACAGATGTGTGGTTGATTTTGAGTTTTAATATAAACGGCTGTTGCATAAAAGCAACAGCTTTTATTTTTAAAAATAGGTTGATTTTATCCTAGTTCTAGTTTATAATAATAGCAGAGGTGATAATTATGATGGTAAATACTGATATTTTAGTACCGATGACCGATGCAAACCAGAATTTTTCAAAGGTGGTACGAATAGTGGACGAGGACGGAATGGCTGTTATTTTGAAAAATAATAAGCCAAAGTATGTTGTTGTCGATTTCTCGGAATATGACAGTATCGCCGCCGCTATGCAGATGAGAAAACAAAAAATAGAAGCAACCGCAGAAGAGATTTTAAACGAAAATATGGATGCTTTTTTGGAGTTGGCTAAATGATCATTCTGACAATTGAATAAATAATCGGACTTCACTCAAGGTTAATTCAAAAAACCGGCGGAACAGACGGCCTTCGTGACAGAGGATTGCTTGAATCGGCGGTATACAGCTCACAAAGCAGTTTTAATGAAGAGGAAGTTTATCCGACGGTTGAAGAAAAATCAGCAAGGCTGATGTATTCGCTTGTGAACAACCACGCCTTTGTTGACGGTAACAAGCGTATTGGTGTTTTCGTTATGCTCATCACGCTAAAGCTGAATGGGATTGTACTTGATTATACACAGGAAGAATTAGTTCGTCTCGGTTTAGAAACGGCAAGCGGCAAAGCGGACTATAATACAATATTAAAGTTCATAAAAACACACGCAAAATAAAACAAGGTGAGAGATTTTCGGTCTCTCACCTTTTGCTTTTATTTTGATTTTTTGAAAGCTTTTTTGATGTATATAAGAAGAAATACACCTGCCAAAGGGAAAACAGCGGCGGTTAACATTCCGACTTTCATTCCGAGCTGTTCGGTGGTAAGCGAAAGCTTTGTTGCAATATCGGGTGCCCAACTGCTTGCGGAAACCGCATCAACAACAGCTCCGAGCATCTGCGGTGCAACCGAGCCGCCAAAGTCGCCGCCTGCCGCCATAAGTGCATAAGCGGTAACACCCGGATTAGGGATTTTCTCTTCCATTAAAATAAGCGTGCCCGGCCAGAGCATTGATGTGCACAGTCCTGTAAAAACGCAGGCAAGCATTGCAACAATGGGATTTGCGGAAAAGCCTGCAATCAGATAGCACACAAGTGCGCCTGTCATACCGAAAAGCAGAACGGAAGAAATGTTTTTGCCGTATTTTGCATAGGCTGTACGGCCAAGTCCGAGAAGGATTGCAAAAAGTGCCATTCCGAGGATATCGCCCCAGATTTTAGGTATCTGAAGTGCATTTTCTACATAACCTGAAATCCAGTTTGTCATTGCATTTTCAGCCGCACTGCCGAAGAAGATGCAAAGAACGCAGAGCATAAGTCCGCCGTTTTTCTTCTTTGCTTTATCGGTGGAATTGCCACTTGAAAGATTCATTTCGGGCAAAGGTGAAGTGCTGAAAAGAATGAACGAAACAATCGGAAGTGCTGCCCAGAAAAGAGTCAGATACATCCAGTTCTGTGTGCCGCAAAGCTTTAAAAATGCCGTGCTTACGAAAACGACCATAACAACGCCGTAAGCGTAGAGCGAATGGAGCATACTCATATCACGCTCGGGATTATCTGACGGCAGAGCCGCTACAAGCGGACTTAATAACACCTCGCAAAGTCCTGCCGCAATCGAGAACATTACCGTTCCCGTAACAAGTCCTGCGTAGGCATATTGCGGGAAAAAGGTGGGAATCAAAGCGTAAGTCAGAAGTCCTGCCGAGGTCAGTAAGGGCATAACCTTGACCGTAAGATGAACGTTGAAATACTTTGTGAAGAAAGAGAAAATCAAATCCACCGTGAGCTGTGTGCAAAAGTTTATGAGTACAAGCGTACCGAGCAAAGTGTACGAAATACCGTATATCTCACGGAACGTAACAAACAACAGCGGCGGCAGACTGAAAATTGATGACATTGCAAGGTATGTAAAATAGCACGCTCGCCTTGTTCTTGCAAAACTTTTGATATTAGTTGACATTATTTACCCCTCATAAAAAAAGCACTCATTGCGAGTGCTTTATCTTTTTCTGAACAGTTTTCTTACCGTACGTTGCCACTTGCGGTAATATGTGATTTCAAGCATCGTCATTGCTCTGTCGTAAAGCATAAATGCCACAAGTCCGAGTACAACGAGGACAGGAATAAAAAACTTCTCGCTCTCTTCAAGCAGCTCGGCCGAGATGCCGAAAACAAACATCATAACACAGTAAGCCGCAATTATTGTGACGGTGAAAAACACCGCTTTTATTATGAAAGAAATGTATTTGTTAGGCTTGTCGAAAAGCGTTTTAACAAGCGGATAGTAGCCGAGTACCGCTATGTAAATGCCGACAGCCTCCTTGTAAGGTACGACAAGTGCACAGATTATTGACGTGCCGACAAACACACCGAATGCCCATTTCCAGTTACACTCGACCTGCATAAACAGCACGAGCAATGCCGCAACACCGGGAATGGCGTAGGTTAAATACGGCAGAATTGACGACATCATCATTATTGCCGCAGAAAGTGCGATACACATTCCGCCCAAGGCGGTTTTAACAGTATTATTCATAGCATCAGCAACAACGGATAAGGTCGCCGCCCATACATTCACAGCAACAGTCTGCACAGCAAAGTCCTGTACAGATGTTGCAAGGGTCACCGCAACCGCCGTTATCCTCACGTTTTCTTTCCTGACGGTAGGCACCCTTCTTCTCCCTGTGAAGCTGTTTGAATGCCGCCTGATATTCCTTGTTGTCAGGCTCCATATTGTAAGCCTTTTCGAAGCTTTCTGCCGCACTTTCAAGCCAGCCTCTGCGGTGCTGAATTGTACCCTTTATATAAAACCACTCGGCATTTCTGCGTTGGTGCGGTATGCCGTCAAGAAGCATCTCGGCATCGTCGATGCGTCCGCTGTTAAGCTTTGCACGGATATCGCCGAATTCTGACACACCGTCAGCGGGGTCCGAATTGTAAGAATACTGTGTATTGGTATTTGAATAGCCGTTATTGCGGTTGTTTTTTCCCAAGTTCATAACGATAGCATCGTAAGCCGCATTTAATTCGTCCATCTTCTGATAGTCCTCGTTATAACGCTTTGCAAGCTCACGGTATGCTCTTTTAACGTCGTCCATTCCTGCCGTGGAATCGAGACCCAAAACCTCATACGGATTTCTCAACTTCATTTTCCCCCTTAAGCACTTTTTGCGTGACGCTGTAAACGCCGTCGTAAAGTACATTAGTTAATATATCATCAAATCTGAAAATTTTCAATCTTTTATAGCAAAGAATTGCCTCACCGATGGTAAGATTCATCATTTCCTCGCAATATTCAGCAAAGTCAGGCGAAGAAAAGCGATTTTTGAGCGGATTGAAGCTACCGTCTTTGATATCGTCCTCGCAGTCATGGGCGGCGTCGGTGATATAAACCCACCTGCCGACCATATAGCCGAACTTCTTGAGTGCCTCTTGGTCATTGCACTTTATATTATACCCTAAAAGCTCCGAAAGCATTACCGCACTCGGGTCTGCCGCTTCGTCAAGTGAAGCGTTGTTTTTTTCGAGCATTTGCTGACGTGACATTTGCGTTTCGAGAACTTTATAAACATCCCCTACCCGTGCGCAGGCTTTTTTATAAAGGTGCTTTGCATAAGGCAAAAGGATTTTGCAAAGAGTTCTTTTAAAAAATTTGCTGTCCTCGATATTATCGCACAGCTTGTGGTACATCATAAGTATTGAAACATCTGCCGTGTAAGCAATGTCCTCATTATCACGGTTGCAGTCAAGGCATTTTTTTGCAGGATTGAATGTGCACCTTGAAGCCTTGAAGCCGGGACAGCCCTCACGCACAGCCATACGCACCATTGCAAAAAATGTGAAATCGTAGGAAAGGATGAAACGGGCAGGCAGACCGTAACGCTTGCCGAGTGACTTGCATAGAGTACAGTAAACTCCCTTGTATAATTCATAATTTTTAAAGGTCATTTCGGGCTTATACGCTCTGACGTAGCCTAGCAAGTCGTTTCACTCCTTCTACAATGCCTTGCGGCATTGTAATGAAATCCGACCGGAGGTCGGGTGAAATATTGCTTATGCAATATGAAATATCGGCTTTGCCGATGTGAAATATTTGCCGTTGGCAAATGTTGAGGAACTGCGTTGCTATTATATAACAATCCCTCAGTCACTTCGTGACAGCTCCCTTTTACACAAGGGAGCCGAAAAAACGGTTCAAATCAAAATGGTATAAATGCCGTGAATTTTCTGCCGCATTTCGGGCAGGTTATATTGCGTTTGCCACGCTTTTTGCTCAAGCGCAAATGCTCATTGCATTGCGGACAGGTGCGGAAACGGTGTGTGCTGAACTGCGAAACACGCATTACCATTCGGTTGAATTTCTTTTTGAGCTTGAACATAAAGCCCGAAAAGTTGATGCTTACAAGAAACTGCTCGAACTGTGCCGCTTCGTGACGGCGCTTGTCGATATTTTTTGAAAGAACACGAAAAACCGTGAGGAACAAAAACGCAAGTGCCAATGCCCACATTGTGTAATAAACAGCAGGAACACGGGTAAAAAACATTTTAATTCCGTTTATAATAAGATAAACAAAGAATGTGAAAAACGAAAGCTTATCTACACCGTTTCTGCCATACATAAAAGCTCTGATTTTCTCTAAAAACGAATTCATTATGATTACATCCTTACATAAGATTACGCCTACATTATACTTGACAAAATGGGGTAAGGTGTTACAATTTTATTAAATTTTGATAAAAGAAGGAATATTATGAAGGTTTACAACGGCATTTCCGAGTTAATCGGAAACACTCCTCTTTTAAAGCTGAACAATTATAAAAAGAAGCACTCGCTGAACGCTGATATTTATGCAAAGCTTGAATATTTCAACCCTGCAGGAAGCGTCAAAGACAGAGTTGCACTTGAAATGATAGAAGCCGCCGAGGCTGACGGCATACTTAAGGAAGGCTCGGTTATAATTGAGCCGACAAGCGGAAACACAGGTATCGGTCTTGCCGCCATTGCCGCCGCCAAAGGCTACCGAACTATTATAATTATGCCCGAGACAATGAGTGAGGAACGCAAAAAAATGATGTCCGCCTACGGTGCAGAGTTTATTCTGACCGAGGGCGCAAAGGGCATGGCAGGATGTATTGAAAAGGCAGAGGAAATAAAAGATAAAAATCCAAACAGTATTATCGCAGGTCAGTTTGTAAACCCCGCAAACCCGATGGCACACATCAAGACAACCGCACCCGAAATTTGGGAGAGTCTTGACGGTAAGGTTGACGTATTTGTTGCAGGTATCGGCACGGGCGGAACGATAAGCGGTAACGGAAAGTTTCTGAAAGAAAAGAACCCCGACATAAAGGTTATAGGTGTTGAGCCTCTCTCCTCTCCTCTGCTTACAAAGGGTGAAGCAGGGCCGCATAAAATTCAGGGAATCGGTGCAAACTTTGTGCCCGAAATACTCGACCGAGATGTGATTGACGAGATTATTGCTGTAAGTAACGAGGATGCTTATGCTTTTGCAAAGGATGTTACCAAGGCAGAGGGTGTCTTCGTCGGAATTTCGGCAGGTGCGGCACTTTGTGCGGCAACACAGCTTGCACAGCGTGAGGATATGAAAGAAAAAAACATTGTTGTAATTTTCCCCGACGGCGGTGCGAGGTATCTTTCGACTGAGGGTTTTGTGTGATTTTCCTTGCACATAATTCGATATAAAAATTAAACCGTAGCAGGATTTCTCTTGCTACGGTTTGTTGTTGTCTGGCAACGGATGAAAACCCCCGGTTCTACCGGGGGAAAAAGAACGCTTTAGTAAAAAAAGAAAGCACCACGCAAATGAGTGGTGTAAAAAATAATAACCTCCTAGTATAATAGAAGCGGTTTGGCGACTGCATTAC
>JAFUPA010000043.1 GCA_017481575.1 Clostridia bacterium
AGCTGAGCCTGTCTGCAATCACGCAAATCAGTTCCGAAGAAGCTACCATACCGATTTTTACGGCATCGGGATAAATGTCCTCGAATACCGCATCTAATTGTTGCTTCAGAAAATCAGGCGTTGATTCTTGAATCGCTCTTACGCCGGTTGTGTTCTGTGCCGTCAGTGCCGTTATGACACTCATAGCATAAACACCATTCATCGTCATTGTTTTCAAATCTGCCTGAATACCGGCGCCTCCGCTGCAGTCGCTTCCTGCAACGGTCAATGCTGTTTTCATTTTCATAAAAATACTCCTTTCATTTTCAGCATCGTTTTATATAGCGGCATAAGGTGGTGCCCCCAATCTGCCGCTTGAAGCTTGAGGCTTATATGCCATAAGCAAACTTCCAAAAAGTATCTGTTTCTGTATAATTTTCAAAGTAAAAGTCAGATAAAGCTTGCAATTCTTTTTGCTTTTCTTCGTGAGAATCATACACAGCAACGGTTATAAACCCATCTTCCTTTGCTGTTTTGGCAGCGTGGTAAGCATCCTCAAAAACAACCATATTTGCCCTTGTTGTTCCAAGGTAATCCATTGCCTTTCGGAAAATAAAGGGCTCATCCTTGCCGTGTCCCACATCGGTACAGGTAAAGATTTCAGAAAAGAAATGTTCCATACAGCAACGCTTTAATGCCGCTTCGACTTGATAACGGTCCGTTGCAGTAGCAATACATATTTTTACTCCTTGTTTTTTCATTTGTTCAAGGAATGCTGCCACGCCTTCCTTTGGTTGAACCGTGTGAAAATAAAAGTCCTCTACTGTGCGGTTGATGCCGTTCATTATCTCTTCAACCGTTAATGGAATTGCATACTTATCACGGATATATGTTGCGGATTGTAAAAGGCTCATAGGCTTTAGTACTTTTTGCAAATTTTCCCTTGGCTCTATACCGATGGATTGGAGATAGACTTCTCCTGCGGTATCCCAAATGAACATAGAATCGAAAAGTGTTCCGTCAAAATCAAAAATTGCTCCCTTTAGCATAAACCAAGCTCCCGTGCTCTTGCTTTCAATTCTCTTGCTGCTTTTTCAGGATTATCAGCCTTCATTATTGCCGAAACAGCACAGATTCCCGAAATACCGATGCCTTTGAGAACATCAATATTATCCTTATTAAGACCGCCGATTGCGTTGACAGGGATAGGCACGGCTTTTGTTATTGCATCAAGAGTTTCGGTTGAAGTGAGAACTGTTACAACCTTGGTAGTTGTAGGATAAATTGCACCCACTCCGAGATAATCTGCACCTTGTTCATAGGCTTCTTTTGCCCAAGGAACTGTTTTAGCAGTAGCACCGACAATTTTATCATTGCCCATCAACTTTCTTGCAGTAGCAACGGGCATATCACTTGTTCCGACGTGAACACCTTCCGCATCAACTGCAAGAGCAACGTCAACTCTGTCATCAATAATCAAAGGCACATTGTAACGCTTCGCAATTTCGTGTACCTTTTCCGCAAGCTCGATATATTCACGGGTGGATTTTTCCTTTTCACGAAGCTGAAGAAGTGTTGCTCCGCCCTTGAGTGCTTGTTCCACACGGAAAAGGAATTCTTCCTCTGCGTAATTGGTGCTGTCTGTTATAAAATATAAAGTCGGATCAAAATTTTTCATATTCATTACCTCACACATACAGATAATCATTCAGAACGGGTTGCAGACCTTCATCGGCAATGTCCTGATACATCTTATCAAGACTGCGGTTATCGTCGATTTCAAACTGCTCATCACCCTGAACACCGTCGGTTTCTTTGCCTGAATATTTGCTTTCATGGTCACCGATACCTGTTGAAACACCTGCGGAAACCTTTGTTGCCGCAATTTTTACAATTCCGTTTCTGAACTCAGCACTCTCACGGGATGATACCGTAATTCCCACATAGGGCAAAAAGATACGGTATGCACAAAGCACCTGACACAACTGTTTTTCGTGAACATCCAATGGATTTATTTTATCGTTATTGATAATGGGTCGTAGTCTCGGGCAGGAAAGTGACATCTCTGCGTGAGGATATTTTCTCTGCAAATAATAGACGTGCAAAGCACTTGCAAGAGCGTCTTTGCGGAAGTCGGAAAGTCCGAGCAGAGCCGAGAATGCAACGCCTCTCATACCGCCACGGAGCGCACGCTCCTGCGCATCAAAACGGTAGGGCCACACACGCTTGTGTCCCAAAAGATGAAGCTGCTCATATTTATCTGCATCGTATGTTTCCTGAAATACCGTCACATAGTCCGCACCGCATTCGTGAAGATACTTGTATTCATCGGTGTTTACGGGATAAATTTCAAGACCGACCATACGGAAATATTTTCTTGCCAGTTTACACGCTTCACCGATATATTCAACGTTACTCTGGGCTCTGCTTTCGCCTGTGAGAATCAGAATTTCCTCCATACCGCTGTCTGCAATAACCTTCATCTCTTTTTCAATCTGTTCCATAGAAAGCTTCATACGTTTAATGTGGTTGTAGCAGTTAAAGCCGCAGTACACACAGTAATTTTCACAATAGTTTGCTATGTATAGAGGCGTAAACAGATAGACGGTGTTTCCGAAGTGTTTGCTTGTTTCAAGCCTTGCACGCTCTGCCATTTGTTCTAAAAACGGTTCTGCCGCAGGTGAAAGAAGTTCTTTGAAATCTTCTATTGTACAAGTGGTGTGTTCCAATGCCGCTTTAACATCCTCGGCAGTATATTTTGAATAATCATAGGAGTTCATCTGTGCCATAACGTTTTTACAAACATCCGACTCGATTATCTCCATACCCGACATATATTCCATATGGTTTTTACGGAATGACGGCTCATTTTCAAGTCTGTGCTTTTTCTCAAGTGCTTCGGGCGACAGATGCTCCGAATCTACAAAAAATTGATTTTCCATATTTTCTCCTTAATCTCTGAGGAAACCTGTCAGAGGGTCGGAAGCTGATGCTCCGCGTGTTAATACTCTGCCAAGTCCTGCAAGGTAAGCCCTTCGCCCTGCTTCAATTGCGTTCTTGAATGCAGAAGCCATCACAGGCAGGTCGCCTGCAGTTGCAAGGGCGGTGTTTGCCATAATTGCCGCCGCACCCATTTCCATTGCTTCACAAGCCTGAGACGGTCTGCCGATACCTGCATCAACAATGATGGGAAGGTCAATCTCATCAATAAGAATCTGGACAAAGTCTTTTGTTGCAAGACCTTTGTTTGAACCGATAGGTGAGGCGAGCGGCATTACCGAAGCGGCACCTGCATTTACAAGGTCACGGGCAACGTTCAGGTCGGGATACATATACGGCATAACAACAAAGCCTTCATTGGCAAGAATATCGGTTGCTTTGATTGTTTCCTGATTGTCGGGAAGCAGATATTTTGAATCACGCATAATCTCAATTTTTACAAAATCACCGCAACCGAGTTCTCTTGCAAGACGGGCAATACGCACAGCTTCTTCTGCATTCCTTGCACCGCTTGTATTGGGGAGAAGTGTAATACCTTTGGGAATGTAATCAAGAATGCTTTCCTGCTCTTTTGTGTTAGCACGGCGAACTGCAAGGGTGATTATCTCTGCACCTGCATCCTTTACAGCCGCTTCAATGAGTTTCATTGAGTATTTACCCGAGCCGAGAATAAAACGGGAGTTAAATTCGTGTCCGCCGATTATGAGTTTATCATTGTTCATTGAGTTTTCCTTCTTTCTTTAAGTTTCAAATTGTTCATTCAGAATTCGGAGTACGGTATGTGCCTGATGTGCGGCACAGAGCATCACACGGGAGGCGACAAGACTGCCTTCTGACTGTACGTCGCTCGTTCCGTCACCGCAGAGATAAAATCGCTTTGATACTCTGCGTGTCTGAACGGTATTGGCACTGCCGAATCCCGCCATGCCCGATGCGGCGATCAAATACTTTTCAGGCATTTTTTCAAGCACAAGATTCACCAGCATTGCTTTGCATTCAGCATCGTCGAAAGCTTCGCAGATAATGTCTGCTTTTTCAAGAAGCACTTCGGCATTGTTTTCGGTAATGCGAACCGAATGAGTTTCGATTGCAACATACGGAGCAATTTCCAAAAGATTAGCTCGCAAGGCATCTGTTTTGTTCATTCCGATTTGACTTGCTTTATATTGTTGTCGGTGCAGATTGGTGATGTCAACACTATCGAAATCAATAAGAATCAGTTTGCCGACACCTGCACGAGCGAGCGCAAAAGCTATATTAGAGCCAAGACCCCCAAGTCCGCATACTGCAACGGTTGCGGATTCAAAATTCTTCTGTATCTTTTCACCGTGTCTTTCCGATAAGGCGGCATACCATTCTTCTTTTGTCGGTATCAGCTTAACCACCTCCCACAAAGCTTACAACTTCAACATTGTCGCCGTCCTGCAGTAAAGTTTCACCGTATTGAGATTTAAAAACAATGTCACCGTTACGCTCAACTGCAATTCTTTTTGGGTCATAATTTGTGTTTGCAAGATATTCTGCGATTGTTTTTCCTGCAACGTTCAGTTCTTCACCGTTGATTTTTACCATAAAAACACCTCCTGAAAAAACAAAAACGGTAAGCTGCCGATTTGGTAACTTACCGTTGAGAAGTTGTGTTTTAATAAATAAAAATTGACGAAAAATCTGAAACAGCTTCAGATTGATTCCGCCACGTCGAAACACTTTTATATCCAGGCATCCCTACGTTGGCATTATCCAAATCAGGTTATCGGTCGAAGGTTTTACCTTCCTCTCAGCCTGTAACACAAGCTCC
>JAFUPA010000044.1 GCA_017481575.1 Clostridia bacterium
CAGTCGCCAAACCGCTTCTATTATACTAGGAGGTTATTATTTTTTACACCACTCATTTGCGTGGTGCTTTCTTTTTTTACTAAAGCGTTCTTTTTCCCCCGGTAGAACCGGGGGTTTTCATCCGTTGCCAGACAAGCAAAACACCGTCGGTTTCCCGACGGCGTTCTTATGTATATGGTTAAGCGAGCAACTGCTCAATTGCTTCAATTATTCCTGCAAATGCGGAATTGAAGCTGTCAACAAGTCCCGACATGTCAGCACCTGTAAGGTCAGAAATCAACTGTGCGATGTAAAGGGGAATGTCACTTAAGATTGCAATAATAGCCATAATTTTACCTCCGTTTTTTCTTAATTATACCATATTAGATATTCGGTGTCAAAATACCAACTGCACAAGTGCCATATAGCTTAATGTACCTACAAGTATGCTCAACAGAGTGTTCCTTTTCCAGATATAAAGTACGCCTGTAATAACACAAGCGATAAACTGTGGCAAAAATCCCGAAACACCCGCAAAATTGACATCCTTAAGGCAGTAAACAACAAGCATAGCCATAACAGCATAAGGGAGTGTTCTGCCGAGCTTTTCAACAAGCGGCGGTGTCTTTCTGTTACCGTTAAAAATTATGAACGGCAAAAATCGAAGCAACGCTGTGCCGACTGCCATAACCGCAATCGACAGCCAGAAATGTGTATCAGTCATCAGCACGTTCCTCCTTGTAAATACAGAGTGCTGTAGCAATAACAGCCATCGTCGGAATAAGGAAGTTTTCACTACCGAATATAATCAGACAGACAACCGATGCGACAATGCCGATAATTGCAGGCACGTGCTTTTTTGTGTTATGCCATTGTTCAAGGAAAATCGTAACAAACAAGGCTGTCAGCACAAAGTCGATACCTTCGCTGTTGAAATTAACGAGCGTGCCAACCGTCGCACCAAGCACACAACCTGTTATCCAATAGGAATGGTTGAGCATGGAAACCGCAAGGTAATAGTCCTTTCTTTTATCAAGCGGAATGTCCGAATGGTCGTTGCACATCAGCGAATATGTTTCGTCAGTAAGAGCAAAAATCAGATAAAGCTTTCTCTTTCCGACGTTTTTGTACTTGTCGAGCATCGAAATACCGTAAAAAAGATGCCTTGCCTGAACGAGCAGGGTGGTCAAGGCAACTGTTAAAAGCGAAGCACCGCTTGCGAGAAGCCCCACGGCAATATATTGCATTGAACCTGCGTACATTGTAACGCTCATCACAAAAGCCTCAAAAATTCCGTATCCTGCGGATTGAAGCAGAATTCCGAAACCGAAGCCCAGACACAAATATCCCGTCATAACAGGAACGGTGTCCACCAATGCCTTTTTTATGATTTGTTTCATTTAATCACTTCTTTTATTTTTGAAAACTCAATGGGGACTATTCTAACACTTTTAAATTCGTTTTTCAATAATTTAAGCAATAAAACAAAAAAACATTTTATTCAGCCTTTTTATACCTCGTCCACAAAACTCCGTTACCGCAGTCTTTAACCTCATTCAACCGGAAGTCGTTAATAATACTACCGTCAAACAGCGGCTTCGACTCGCCGCCTGCAATAACAGGAGATACAACCAGGCTCAGCTCGTCAATTACACCTGCACGCTGAAAATATCCGTTCACAACACTTCCGCCCTCAAGCAGAATATTCTCTAGTCCGATTATGCTTTTGAGCTTGAAAAGTGCAACCTCAACATCAATTTCCTTTTCACCTGCGAAAATGTAGGGGATGTCCAACTCCTGAAGATAAGCAAGGTAACGCTTGTCCGCCTCCTCGGTCAGTACCTCAATAATTTGTGCGCCGTCATATCCGGGGTCACCGTCGGGGTCTTCAATTCGGTTTGATTTCCACCCGAGCTTGCCTTTCGGGTCAAAGGCAATTGCGTAAAAGCCTGTCATATCTTTCTCATCAAGCATATAGTCCCTACAAACAGGGTCATGCTCAACAGGCTTGTACTTTGAAAGGTCAGGATACCAACCGCCCGTGAAGCTTCCCTCCATTGTAACTCTGCCGCAGATAAAACCGTTGCATTTTAACTCACGGTTAATTTCATAATAAATCTCCGTTGCTTTTTCGGCTTCGGGACGAAAAAGAAAATCTCCCGTAACCTTGCCGTCAATTGATGTTACCATATGGCAAATTATATAAGGTCTGTTCACAATACCACTCCTTTTTTACATTCTATCATATATAAAACCCTTTTTCAATTTGCATAAAAATATTTTCAATATTCTGTATTATTTCTACAAACTCGTTTCTAAATTTTATTGACAAGAAAAATCAAAAGTGATATCCTTTTTCGTGTAAGAAATGAAAGCAAGTGTGCCCTTTCTTAAACTCTAAATGGAAAAGCAAGGAGATTGAAACTATGGAAATTATGTACAAAGGTAAAACAAAGGACGTTTACAAGCTTGAAAACGGCAATGTAATGCTTAAGTTCAAGGACGACTGCACAGGCAAAGACGGCGTTTTTGATCCCGGCGAGAATACTGTCGGTCTTACCATTGAGGGTATCGGAAAGGCAAATCTTGAAACATCTGTTTACTATTTTGAAATGCTCAAGGATGCAGGCATCAAAACTCACTACGTAAGCGCTGATATCGACAACGCTACAATGGAGGTTCTTCCTGCAACTGTATTCGGTCACGGCCTTGAGGTTATCTGCCGCCTTGTTGCAACAGGCAGTTTTATCCGTCGTTACGGTGAGTACATCGAGGACGGCACAGTTCTTGAGGGCGGCTATGTTGAGTGCACATTCAAAAACGACGAGAAGGGTGATCCCCTTGTTACAGGCGAAGGTCTTGCAGCACTCGGTGTTATGTCTCCCGACCTTTTCGAGAGTATGAAGGAGCAGACACTCAAAATCACAAAGATTGTTGCTGACGACCTTAAGACGATCGGTCTTGACCTTTGGGACATCAAGTTTGAGTTTGGCTACAACAACGGCGAGGTTATCCTCATTGACGAAATCGCATCAGGTAATATGCGTGTTTACAAGGGCGACACAATCGTTGAGCCTGTTGAGCTTACAAAGCTTATCCTTAACAGATAAATTTACGGAATTCGGAGCTGTGCAAACAGCTCCTTTTTCATTTGTTGACACCCGAAAAGCGGTGTGCTATAATCGAAATATAAGAGGAAAATATTCTCTTAAAAATAAATTGAGGTGAGGACAATGTTTGAAAAATTTTTAGTCGAAGTTTTAAAGCTTGCACCAAGACAGATGTGGGGCGTTGAGCAGTTAGGCTACTATTTTACTAACTTTTTTGACGGCTTTTCACTCAAAAAGATTTTTGCAACATTTCTTGCAATTATTGAAATGTTCGGTCTCATTATTTTTGACACACCCACCACACCCCGAGGCGAGGCACTCGACCTTACGGGCTACAGCCTTGTTTTTGAGGACGAATTCGAGGGCGACACACTCAACACCGATGTGTGGCGATACAGAGGTAACGGCTCTTGGAGAGGCGGCTTCAGTTATGAAAGCCAGGTTTCTGTTAAAGACGGAAATATGATAATCGCTGCAGAATATCTCGATGACGGAGTATACGGCGAGGGCTGGTATTCAGGCAGAATCAGTCTCAGAGAGAAATACTGTAAAGGTTATTTTGAAATCCGTTGCAAAGCAAGTCCGTATTCAGGCTTTTGGTCTGCATTCTGGATTCAGGCTGATCACCCGTACGAAGCAGAGTATTCCAAGGGCGGAGTCGGCGGTTGCGAAATTGATATTTTTGAAGCAATGGCATGGGATGATCTGATCGGCAAGAATTCCGTAACGCAGACAGTTCACTGTGCAGGTGTTGACGGTGTTCAGGAAGGCTTCCAGTCATATAATTTAGGTGCTTTTTACGGCAACAATATTTATGAGGAATATAACACCTATGGTCTTGAATGGACAGATGAGGAATATATCTTCTATATCAACGGAGTTGAAACCCGTCGCACATCCTTCGGTAACGGTGTTTCCGAGGTTCTCGAAGAGGTAATCGTTTCTCTCGAAACACCTTCAGCAGAAGAGCTTGAAAAGCTCGATAAGGAAACATACAGAACGGAATACATAGTTGACTATGTAAGAATTTATCAGAAATAAAAGGTATAAATTGGAGGGGCAACGGGAATGGCAGGCTTGGGTGCGATGTTTATCGGTATGATAACCGGCGGAATCGCAATGTTTATGATGTTTATGCTGGTTTGCATTTTTGCCGCTGTGATTTTTATTGATGCATATCGCCACGGGTTGAAAGCGTGGCTCTGGGCACTTACGGCGCTTCTGTTTAATTTCTACAGCTTGCCTGTTTACATTTATGTCAGAATAAAAAAGGCGACTCTCAAATGTCCCTCGTGCGGCACAAAGGTCGGCGGAAAGACGAAATTCTGCACGGAATGTGGTGCCGAAGTCCCGGAATTCGATGACGGAGCAATCGCAAAAAAGATTATCAAAATCGTTCTGATTGCCTTTGTTATCCTCAGCGTAATCGGCGGGCTTTATGTCACTATCGTCTCCGAGCTGAACCCGTAAAAACAGGACGTATCTTGATAAATAAACATAACCGTACTTATGTACTCGAAAGCTGTTATAGCAATTTTTAACTATATATAAAATTTTAGGAGGAAAAATTATGTTCGAAAAAATTATCGCATTCTTTATGTCAATTATTATGGCAATATTCCCGTTTTTCGGTGAGAATAAGACTGTCAGCAACGAAGAAGTTGCAGAAGCAGTAATTTATGCAGTTGAAAACAAGGATGCATCCGCATTAGAAGCAGTTATGTGTAAAAACATCAAAGATAACTTTGATGACCTTACGGGTGAAATAAATACAATGCTTTCTTTAATTGAAGGTGATATTGAAAGCATTACTTGGAAAAAATTCGGTGGATATTATGAAAGCGACGGAAATGGAAAATCGGTAAAACAAAATGCTCAGTCTTATACAATAATAACATCAAAGGGGGTTTATGGGATTTCTGTGACAATTGAAACTGATAATTCTTTCGCCCCTGATGAATTGGGAATCCGTGCAATCGCTCTAAATACACAAGTTAAAAACCCCGACCCAAACACCAATACTTCATACGAATATATTTACGGCGAGTTTTTGTATAGAATTTTTGCCACCGAGGGAATTGGAACAATGCACAACTAAATTAATAATATGATCTTTTGAATCTAAACAGCTCCCTGATATTAGGTTGATACCAGGGAGCACAATTAAAGTTCAGAATCCTAAAGGATGAATATAAGTGAAAACAATAAAACATATATCGATATGTATGGTTGCCTTACTTATGCTATCCTCTTGCACAATAAATTCATCTGACTCTGATACAACAAGTACTACTTCATCTGGTTTTAACGACTCGATTGTTGTGGAAGAATATAACGAAGATACAGCGGATACAACTGCAATCAAGGTGAACGGTATTATCTACCGTAACAAGTTTCAAGGTGATTTGATACTTCAAAATCTAAAATACAGCGAAGAAGTTGTTCTCAAAAACACTGTCGGCCAATTTCATCGTGTCGAAGGAACAAAATATGATTTGCTTTACAATGCAAACTCCGAAGTTACAGGTGCATCGGAAAGTGTTTACTGTCGAGATGATCAGTGGCAGGAGCTTAAAAAGTACTATGCTGACTCAAATAATTTTACATATCAATGCGTGGTTAAAGCTGATAACAATTCATCTGAAACCTTTGATATGAATAAAATGGATATAGTCAAGCTTAATGAACTTTTAGCTTTCTGCAACGAGAACAAATTTGAGCCAAATAGCTTCGCTGAAAATTCAAAAACGGGATGCGCAGGGACGGTTCTCTGTGTTAAGTACAAACAAAATCCCATGGGGTAGTCATTCCCCATGGGTAAATCAAAATTTAATGCTATTTAACCGAAAGCACCTTCACGGGTGCTTTCTTTGCTTCTGTACTGTTGATAATACACAGATTTAAATTTGCAAGCTGTTTTATTACCGCACAAATTATCTCTGTGCTCGGTAGGGCGGTGGCTTGCTGCCGCCAAATGTTGGCTGATTTTTAATTTGTGGAGCTCTTTTAATTTTGATGTTAACTTAAGTCTATGGCGGCTCCACTTGTCAGGGGAGCTGGATTGCCGTAGGCAAGACTGAGGGGTAGTTTTAGTAGCAACTGTAAAGTCTCTCCCTCCGTCTTTTGCTTCGCAAAATCCACCTCCCTCGTCAGATGGAGGCAATGGCTACAATGAATTTCGAAAAAATTAAAGAACTCCAAAGACTCCAAATTATCAAGCAAAACTTCAATCCGCATCGAAGGGACGACCATTGGTCGTTCGCTCAATTCTGCACAAATTTATTCCTCAAAATTCTTCAAAGAAAACAATCTCATCTTCATCCCTGTATTCACCGTGCAGATGCATCGGCTCTGCATCCTCCGCAGGGTAACCCATAACCAGAAGTGCAACAGGCTCAAGCTCTTCGGGAATGTTGAATTCCTCACCCATTTTAAACGGGTCAAAGTGCATTACCCATGTTGAGCCTACACCGATTTCTGCGGCTTCAAGCATCATGTGAGTGGTAACAATGCTCGCATCAACCGTACCGCACGTTGCACCGTCATACTTGCGTGTCCAGCACTCGTTTTTGTCGTAGCATATGAGCATTGCCGTCGGTGCGTCAAAGTGACATTTTGTGCAAAGCTTCAGTTTTTCGCAGGACTCGTCCGTGTTTAAAACAAGTATTCTCTGCGGCTGGTAGTTGCAGCCTGTCGGTGCAAGGTGACCTGCTTTGAGTATCTTTTTAATGTCTTCCTCTGTCAGATGTTTGCCGTCAAATTTCCTTACCGAATATCTTTTTTCTGCAAGTGTCAAAAAATCCATTTTGCTCTTCCTTTCACGGTAATTTTGCTGTTAATATAATACTATAAACCTTATGTTTAAACAAGTGAATAAATTTACAAATTTTTATATAAAAAGTAACTTTTTGTTTTGCTGAGTTGTTATTATAGTGAAAGGACCTTTCAAACAGGCGGTGAAGCAATGACAAACGAAGATTTTATCGAAGCGGTGAAGAGAAATAATCAAAGAATATATTTGATTGCATTTTCGTTTACGAAGTCAAAGACTGATGCAGAAGATATCTTACAAAATGTATTTCTTAAGCTTTGGAAGTTTCCGAATGAATTTGAAAATGAAATACATTTAGATAAATGGCTTACGGCAGTTTGTGTAAACGAAAGTAAGAATTATTTAAAATCACCGTTTAGAAAGAAGAGCATGGTTTATTTTGAGGAAAATGTGCAGAGTGAACTTGAAAGTACAAAAAATCTCGACTTGTTTAATGCGGTAATGTCACTGCCGAAAAAAGAACGTGCTGTAATTCATTTGTTTTATTACGAGGATATGACAGTAAAGGAAATTGCAGAAGTGCTTAAAATTAAAGAGTCCGCTGTTAAAACAAGATTACACCGTGCCAGAAAAAGTTTAAAACTGATTTTAGGAGATGAGTGGATAAATGAATAAAAAGAAATATAAGGATACTTTTTCACAAATCCATCCATCGGAAGAAACAGTGGAAAGGATACTCGATATGACAGAAAATAAACACAAAAGCGTATGTAAAACAGCGTTGCTTGCAATTGCAGTAATAATTTCGTTGCTTGTAATCGGAGGTGTTGTTGCAGGGGCAAAGTCTGATAACGGATTTTTAAATTCAGTTAAAGATTTAATTGAGACTGAAAAAACAGCTTCGGCAAAAGTGTTAGAGGATAAATCTTATACCAACCAAAAAGGTGAAACAGTCCGTGAGGTTGAAGTGGTACTCGATGACGGAACCAAAACAGGTTTTAAATCCGTCAGCAAAGGCGAAGCGATAGAAGGAAGTGAAGTCTACTATATGTGTTGTGCCGGCGAAAACGGTTATCAAACTGTCGGAGTTGATGAAGACGGCAACATCATATTTGGCGAATTTAAAAACGATGCTGATGTAACAGTTGAAAAAATCAATGTGGACTTAAAGAAAACAATTGAAGAATAACAAAACACCGCAGGTTGAATCAAGAATATTATCTTGATTTAATCTGCGGTTTATTATTTATAAACATTGACTTTAAACACGCTAAATGGTATATTTTAGTTAATAATTTTTATTAAACAGGAGTGGCTAAAATGTACGAAAATAATTGGGAATCACTCAATTCCCGTAAAGTGCCCGAATGGTTTGGCGATGCAAAATTCGGTATATTCATCCATTGGGGTTTATATTCAGTACCCGCATACACAAGAAAAGGTGACTATGCCGAATGGTATATGCGTCAGATTGAAGACAAGGATACAGAGGCTTATGCTTTCCACAAGCGTGTGTACGGCGAAAATGCAAAATACGAGGATTTTGTAAAAGGCTTTACTGCCGAGCTTTTTGATGCAAAAAAGTGGGCAGACCTCTTCCAAAAGAGCGGTGCGAAATACATAAACATTGTTTCAAAGCACCATGACGGCTATTGCCTTTACAAAACAGACTACGCTTGGAACTGGAACAGCGTTGATGTCGGACCTCACCGTGACTTTTTGCAGGAGCTTAAGGATGCTCTTGAAGGCACGGATGTCCGTTTCGGTGTCTACCATTCTGTTTACGAGTGGTTCCATCCGCTTTATCTTAAAAATCCCGAGCAGTACGCAACTGAGCATCTTATCCCCATGCTCAAGGAGCTTATTGAAAAGTATCAGCCGAACACACTCTTTACAGACGGTGAATGGGATCAGCCTTCGAGCGTGTGGCATTCAACCGAGTTCTTACAGTGGCTTTACAACGAGTCAAGCGTAAAGGATTTCATCGTCCCAAATGACCGTTGGGGCAAGGAAACAAGAGGTCGTCTAGGCGGCAACTTCACATCAGAATACGGCTTTATTGAGGAAGGTCGCAAAATCGAAGATGTTGAGCTCGATCGTCCGTTTGAGGAGTGCCGTGGTATCGGTCGTTCCTTCGGCTTTAACCGTAACGAGGATTTGGTTGACTATCTCTCTGCAAAAGAGCTTCTTGAAATGCTGTGCGACCTTGTTTCAAAGGGCGGCAACTTCCTTCTTAACATCGGTCCTGCGGCTGACGGTACAATCCCTGTAATTATGGAAGAGCGACTTCTCCAGATGGGTGATTGGCTTCGTGTCAACGGCGATGCAATCTACGGAACACGCCTTTATTCAAAGCAGACACAGGACGGTGTTTATTACACAAAGAAGGGTGACGATGTCTACGCAATCATCAACCGTTTCCCGTTCGGCTCACAGATTCTCGAACTTGTTGATTATGACCCGTCACTTAAGGCAAGCCTCCTCGGCAGTGATGCAACACTTGAAATCCGTGACAACGGCGGCAAGGCAGAGGTCGTGTTCCCTGCAATCAATCCCGATACACTTGACAGCAACTGGCTTTATACAATTAAACTTTCAAAATAAGAGGTGTCCTCAATGCGTAAAAACTTTGGCGCAAAGCCGATGACTTATCCGCAACCCGTTTTTATTGTTTCGGCTTATGACGAAAACGGCGTTCCAAACGCAATGAATGCCGCCTGGGGCGGAATTAGTGAAGCAAATCAGATTACTATGTGCCTTAGCTCAGGTCATAAAACGGTTAAAAACATACTCAAAACAGGTGCATTTACTGTCAGCATGGCAGATGCTGACCACGTTGTTGAGTGTGACTATGTCGGTGTGGTTTCGGGCAACAGGGTTCCCGATAAGCTCGAAAAAGCAGGCTTCCACACATTTAAAAGTGATTTTGTCAATGCACCGTTGATTGAAGAGTTACCTATGGCTCTCGAGTGCAAGCTCATAAGCTACAACGAGGAGACAGACTGTCTTATCGGTGAGATAATCAACGTCTGCGCTGACGAAAAAATCCTTGACGGCGAGGGCAATGTTGACTATAAAAAGTTGAATCCCATAACCTTTGACCCGATGTATAACACCTACATCACACTCGGTGAAAGAGTAGGTAATGCTTTTTCGGACGGAAAGAGGCTGAAGTAATGTTATTACTAAACACAGTTAAGAAGTTTTACAACAGCTTTGTTTTCAAGCGTTGTGATGATGTCGGCACAGCCTACTATTTCTCGGCAAAGGATTTTGAAAATCTCCGTACAGAGTCGTATATTTTTAAAGGAAGCAACGGACAGAAGCTGAACGGCTGCTTCTACTATTACGATAACCCAATCAAGGACAGAATAATCGTTTTTGACCACGGAATGGGCGGCGGACATCTCTCTTATATGAAAGAGATTGAAATGCTTGCCCGCCACGGCTACAAGGTTTTCGCTTACGACCACACAGGCTGTATGCAGTCAGAAGGGGAGAATACCGTCGGCTTTACACAGTCCCTCTGTGACCTTGACTGCTGTTTAAAAACGCTCAAATCAGACGAGAAATATAAAAACGAAAGCTTCGCCGTAATTGGTCACAGCTGGGGCGGTTTCTCAACCTTGAATATTTCCGCCTTTCATCCCGATTTAACCCACGTTGTCGTGATGTCAGGACCGGTTTCGGTTGAAAAAATCACCGAGCAGTTCGGCCCGATTAAAAATCATATCCGTGAAATCGAACGTCAGGCAAATCCGGAATATGCCGATTGCGACGGAGTGAAATCCCTCAAAAACACAAACGCAAAAGCCTTGCTTATCTATTCCGACAACGACAAAATGGTAAACAAAGAGCAGAATTTTGACTACCTCAAGTCAGGTCTTGCAGACAGAGAAAATACTTTCTTTTTGCTCGAAAAAGGCAAAGACCACAATCCGAATTACACTTCGGATGCGGTGAAATACCTCGGCGAATACCTTGCTTTACTTAATAAAAATAAGAAGCAACTCAAAACCCCCGA
Source organism: Clostridia bacterium (assembly GCA_017481575.1). Classification (GTDB taxonomy): domain Bacteria; phylum Bacillota; class Clostridia; order Oscillospirales; family Acutalibacteraceae; genus CAG-488. The sequence continues at coordinate 10,886 of JAFUPA010000044.1, forward strand.
ACAGAAAAAAGCCTTTGTCGAAAGCCTCGACTGGAACAGAATGACCGCACAGGACGAAAAGGTCTGGAATAAAATTTTTGAAGTGTTGGATAAATAAACTCAAAGCCCCGAGAATTTCTCGAGGCTTTTATCTTTCAATATGGAAAATTTTGTGCTATAATACCTCTGTTAAAGAAAAGAGATGTTATAAATGGCAAAGACACAAATTAAAGATTTTACACAAGGCAACATAACAAAGCAACTTCTTGTTTTCGTCTGGCCGCTGTTCCTCTCAAACCTGTTGCAGGTGGTTTACAATATGGTCGATATGATTGTCGTGGGCAATGTCCTCGGCAAGGTCGGCATTTCCGCCGTTTCCGTCGGCGGTGATGTAACGCATTTTCTCACCTTTATCGCAATGGGCTTTTCAAATGCAGGTCAGGTGCTTATTGCTCGGTATATCGGAGCGGACAAACGTGACAAAATCGGTCGTTTTGTCGGCACAATGTGCGGATTTCTGATTGTTTGCTCACTGGTTTTGAGTGTGCTCGGCATAGTCTTTCAGGATACGCTCCTGCGCCTTATGAACACACCAAAAGAAGCGTATGAGGGTGCGGTCAGCTACTCGGTTGTATGTATGATCGGTCTTGTTTTTATCTACGGATACAATGTTGTCAGCGCAATTCTCCGTGGAATGGGCGACTCGAAGCATCCCTTCATTTTCATCAGCATAGCAGCCGTGCTGAATCTTATTCTCGATATCATTTTTGTTATCGGCTTTAACCTCGGCGCAGGCGGTGCGGCGCTCGCAACCGTAATCAGTCAGGCTGTCAGCTTCATTTCTTGTGCGGTTTTCCTTGCGAAAAACAAAAAGCAATTTGAACTCGAGATAAAAGCTGTTAACTTTATCAAATGGGATAAACAAATGCTTTCGGAGCTTGTAAAACTCGGCACGCCTATGGCAATCAAAACCGCCTCAATTCAGGTATCAAAGCTTTTTGTAAACTCGTGGATAAATTCATACGGTGTTGCGGTTTCCGCCTTTGCAGGCATCGCAAACAAGATTTCAAGCATCAGCAACCTTGTCTCTGCGGCAATGAATACGGGCGGCTCGACCATGGTCGGTCAGAACCTTGCGGCAGGGGAATACGGCAGAGTGAAAAGCATACTCAAAAATCTTGCGGCAATCACACTTTCTGTTGCATCGGTTTTCTCTGTGCTGATTGTTCTTTTCCCCGAGCAGATTTTCGGAATCTTCACAACAGATCCCGCAGTGCTTGCAATTTCGGGTAAATATATCCCGATTGCAATAATGCTCTTCTTCGGCAGTGCAATGCGAGCCATAATGAACGCTCTGCTTAACGGAAGCGGTAACTATAAAATCAATTTTGTAACGGCTATTCTTGACGGTATAATAATGCGTATCGGTCTTGCACTTCTGTTTGGTCTTGCACTCAGTATGAAGCATTACGGCTTCTGGCTCGGCGATGCACTCGCAGGCTTTACGCCGTTCTTTATAGGTGTTGTCTATTACGCAACAGGCAAGTGGAAAAAAGACAGTATGCGAAACCGTTGACAAAGAACAATTTAAGTGTTATAAACAAACTGGAGGGGATAACTATGTTAAAATTTAAAAAGAAAAATGCTTTACCCGAACAGGCAGAACAGCCTGTAAATAAGAAAAAGAAGAAACGCAAGTGGATATTGATTGGAGTTGCTGTTCTTCTTCTTCTTTTCCTTATCATTGTCGGTTCATGTGACAGTGATGATGAAATTCCGACCATTGCGGATAATTTGTCAGACCATATTGAACTGTACTCCGAGGAAAAGGCAGATGGTGTAACAAGGCAGTGGTACAAAATTGATCCTGAAGAGCTTTCACTTGTTGCAGATTATGTTGATTTACTTTGTGACGAATACGACTTTGAGACTGTTGACGGAAAAGACAATGATTATTATCTTGTTCACACGGATGATACAGAAATCGGGGTTCTTTATACTGATAACGGCGGTTTGGAGTATCACATCAGAATCGGAATACCTGATGAAGGCGAAGATCAAAGTATAATCGGATTTATTTATGTTGACGGTCTGTTCAAGGTGGACGAAAAAGCTGCTGAAGACGATGAAAAAACAGCCGACGATAGCAAAGAAGATAAAAAAACTGAAGATAAGAAAAATTCCGGAAAAGATGAAGTTCTTGTTGCGGCACTTAAGGCTGATACTTCTGCAGGACAGAAGCAGGGAAAGGCTTCTGTAAAATTCCAGTCTATGTTTGATTATTTCCCACAAGGTTTTACGTTCAGCGAACCAACACAGTCAGGTCTTTCTTACATACAGAATTTTGAAGCAAGCGAAAACGACGAAGATGCAGTTGAAGCATATATTGAATTTCTGTGTTCCGACGGAATGAATTTTACTTTGGCTGATGAACATTATGAAGATTTTAGGGGAATGAGCACAGCTAACAGTAAAACAGTTTTTGCTGCGTGGGCTCTAACATATAACGGAACAGCTTCCGTAGAGCAGAAATGTGATACCGCATTTATTGATGGCGAAAAGTATGCACTCACGATTTATTACACAATTGAATACGGTGAGATCGAGGGTGTACTCAAGTGGTCCGTAAGCCTTGAGTCCACAGATTTAGGCTTCCGTACCGGCGGAAAAATTGTAGATATTGCACCCGGCGGAAAGTCTGCGTCAACCGGACTTATCCGAAAAGCTGACGGAAAATACGAAACCTCTGACGGAAGATTTTCAGCAAATCTTAATGAAGCTGTCATTCTGAAAAACGGAAAAACGCAGAGGGGAATGATTGAGTACACAGATAATTCGACTGGTGGCGATTGTTTAAAGGTAACGGACGGTAATGCAAACAAATTGTTGTGCGTAGTTTTCCCTTGCTCAGGTGTACAGAAAACAGGTTTACTTCTTGATTACAATGATCTTCTTCAAAAATATCAATTCCCCTTATCAGGTGATCCGTACGGTGATCTGAGTGAAGATACCCAGGTTTATCAGTACAACGGTTCAAAATGGCTTACTGCGACTTATTCAGACTCGCCCTGTAAGGATATGACATTCAGAATAGTATACTATAATGAAACCGAGCAGGTTGCAGTTTATTATATTTATGCATATTTTACCGAAGAGACAGAAGCATTTTGTGTTGTTGACTTAAGTAAAGCCACAAAAGATGAATCGCAGAACTCGTCGGGAGGCGGTTCAGGCTCATCTAGTCCGTTGTTGAATAATAATGGTAGTAGTGTCTGTGCTGTTTGTAAAAACAAAGGTAAAACATTTTGTAACCGCTGTAACGGAACAGGAAAAATTGTCATCAGAGGTTCAATTGCAGGTTTCGGAACAGACGATAAAAAGAGTTTTACTGAAAACAAAGGCGACTGTCCGGAATGTGACAACGGATATAAGGATTGCTCATACTGCGATTAAAAAATCAAGCGACAGAGGTTAACTTCTGTCGCTTTTTTGATATCATTTCATCATCTTCACAAGCACATCTGTGTCTTCAAGACGAATTCTCTTTGATGCGATATATGTCCTGCCCTCACGCTTGCCGTTTCTCGGGTTGTCAACAATGTCTGTAGGGTTAAAAATACCGTATGTGGCAGTAACGATTGTACCGTCTTGGAGCACAACATTTCCGCAGTAACCCGTGTCAGCATTTGCAGAGTAAGCAGGGGAGGTCTGGTCTTTTAAATAGGTGTGAGCGAGCTTAATTCTGTACTGACCCTCACGTCCGTTTTTAAGGTCGTCAAATGTACCGACCCAGGCTACCCAGCCTTCACTGCTCCAATTTCGTGTTGAAGTTTTTTCTGCTTTGGGTCCTCTTTCTATTGAACGGAATGTGATGAAAAGTCTGCCGTCGTGAGTGTAGTCTGCCTTGTGTCTTTCTCCGTTAAGAGCGGCAGGCACTTCAACGGGACGGCTCCACGTCTTTCCCTCGTCCTTTGAAAATGAAATGAGCGAATTTATCTTTTTGGTGTTGCTTCGAGAAATCAGGCAAAGCTCGTCACCCTGACCTGCATCGGAACGGATAACCTCAACCTCGCACATGTTTGAGCTTGCCTCGTAATCACGGTGAGCGGCAAAGTATTTTTCAGGTGTACTCCAATGCGGCTTGCCGTTCTCGTCAAAGGTGAGGATTGTTTTGTAGTTGTAGAAATTCGGGTCGTGGAAAAATCCCATCCATTTGTCAACAAATTTGCCGTTTTCTTTAAGCTGTGTAAGGCTTGCAAGAGCCACAATCGGGATAATCGGGAAATCACTCTTCTTGTCAAACACAAGGTCAAACTCCGTCCATGTTTCGCCCTCGTCGGAGGAGAGGGAGTAGTTGAAACCGCCGCAAGTCGGCTCGTTCGGCCACTTTGGGTTACCCGAAATCATAACAATTTTGTCGCTTGTTTTGCCGTCTGTGAACTGCAAGCGGTAAACGGTGGGTGTTTCACGTGAAGTCTCCCAGCTTTTTGGACTGTTTTTCAGCTTTTCAGTCCAGGTGCGTCCGCCATCTGTGCTGATTTTAGTCATAACAGCACCCTTGCCGTGACCTGCCGGGTACATACAAAGTATATTGCCGTTTTTAAGCAAAACGCTGTCAGGATGAGCCTGATATGGCTTCCGGTTGTCAACCGTTGTAAGCTCGTAAAGATAATCAAATTTCGGGTCAAGACCGTCAGGCTTGATGCTTAAGTCGAGCTCTGGAATTGTGTAGTCCGAACCTTGTGTGGGTTTGATTTTTCTGAAAGAGAAGTCAAAAATGTTTTTCATCAGATATCATCCTTTTAAACAATTTTTGTTAACAGCTATATGTTATCACAAATATTTTAAATTGTCATCACAAAATCGGAATATTGTAAGATAAAAAGAATAAAATAAATTTAAGAAAACCCTTGACAAAGTTAAAAGTAGGGTATATAATAATCAAGCACTCAAGAGAGAGCACAACAAAATATCGCGGAGTGGAGCAGTTCGGTAGCTCGTCGGGCTCATAACCCGAAGGTCGTTGGTTCAAATCCGGCCTCCGCAACCAACAAAAACCTTGAAACAACGTTGTTTCAAGGTTTTTCTTTTATTATATAATTTTAAATTCAATGTTATTCTAACGATTTTTCTAACTTTTTATAAGAATGCAAGTCAGATGCAAGTCAAAATCCTTCGTTGAAATAGCGAAAAGTTTATGTTATACTGTGCAAAAGGAAGTGATAACAATGCAGCTCGGTTTACGCAATATGGCAACGGTTTATTTGATTAAGGGCGATAAAGTTTTATTGCTTTTTCGTCAGGGCGGAAGTGTCGTTAATAATGTTTATACGGGTTCGGCAGGCGGTCATTTTGAAAAAGACGAGTTAAACGACCCAAAAGCGTGTGTTCTGCGTGAATTAAGAGAAGAGACCTCACTTACCGAAAAAGATGTAACAAACTTATCGCTTCGTTACATAACTATGAGAAATGTCAATGGAGAAATCCGTCAGAATTATTATTTCTTTGCTGATTTGGTTTCTGATAATATTGATGAATTAAAATCAAACGAAGGTCAATTAGAATGGTTTACATTTGAAGAGGCAGAATTACTCGAAATGCCTTTTACTGCAAAGTTTATTTTTGAGCATTATATAAAAATCGGTCGCTTCGACAGAAATCTTTACGGCGGAGTGGCAACATCAAGCGGCTTGAGTTTTATTTGTATGGATGAATAAGCTTTTATTTTAAAATTAGAGTATAACAGGAGAAATAAAATGGATTCAGAAGCAATTTATCTGATATTTCTTTGTGTTTTAATTGTGGCTGTATTGTTCTTAATCGTATATTTTGGAAGCAAAAAAGATAAGAATACAGCACCTGTTAAATCAGAAGAAGAACTGAACCGTGAATATGAATATCAAAAAATTCACGCTAAGGTTACCGACCTTTCCTGCAATGTATTATCTGAAGGCTATCGATCTCCAAAAACGTTCAAAGAGTTTACTGTTACCTTTGAAACGGATAACGGAAAAACGCTTAAACTGCACGTTTCAGAAGAAATGTACGATGGATTTGAAAAAGGGCAGGTTGGTATTTTAACTGTTGTTGACGGTCAATTTTACAGTTTTGAACTTTGTTGATTGGGTTAAAGTGACTTAAACCATTGCATTCAGAAACTTGGGAGAGCAGATGTTTAAATGAAAAAAGCAATATCAGCACTTTATTACGTCTTATTCGGACTATATATTTTATTACCCGTAGGAACGCTTGTGTCTTATTGTTTCGGGTACACTTTTTCACTTTTTAATTATACAGTTCTTTCTGCACTTACTGCTGTACTTTCGCTTTCAGCGGTCATTTGTGTTAATAAAATCAAAACCGTAAAACGCAAGGCAGACGAAGTTTTGTTGGTGCTTTTATCGCCGTTGTCTTTGCTGAATTGGATTTTCTATCTTGTTAAAGGTGATGATTCAGTACCGGTCGTATTATTTATGGCAATTTCTTTCGTTTGTGCAGTCATTATTACCGTCAAGTCAACTGACCGTACAACTATAAAAATAATTTGCTTGACAATCACTGTAATTTTGATATTACCGATTGTTTTTTCAAGTTTTATATGGTTGCTTTTCGATTTTGGTGCAACTAATATTGTAAAAACAGTTCCAACACAAAGCGGAGACTACTATGCCGAGGTTGTCGATGTCGATCAAGGAGCGCTCGGCGGTAACACGGTTGTTAATGTCTGCGAAGATAAGGAAATAGACGCCCTTTTGTTCAGCATAAAAAAGGCAAAACAGCGAGTGTATAACGGTGAATGGGGCGAACACGAGAATATGCAGATTTATTGGAAAAATGAGCATTGTCTGGTGATCAATTCAGAAGAATACATTGTGAAATAATAAGGAGCCCTACTATGAACTGGGAAGAAAAGCTTTATGACAAAAACGAAAAACCGCTTGATACCCTCGTCAGCGGATACAGTCATACATCGGTGTTCAGAAAAATCGCCTTTGTCGGCGACAGTCTTTCATCGGGCGAATTTGAAAGCCGTGACAGTGAGGGGAATAAAGGCTACCACGATTTTTACGAGTATTCGTGGGGGCAGTATATTGCACGCAAAAACGGGCTTACTGCATACAGCTTTTCCCGTGGCGGAATGACTGCGAAGGAGTATATCGAATCCTTTGCCGAAGAAAAAGGCTTCTGGGATAAGGACAAAGCTTGCCAGGCTTATGTTATAGCCCTCGGTGTCAATGATGTCTACAACGCAGGTATGAAAATCGGCTCGGTTGATGACATAAAAGCCGACTGGCACGATAACGCTAAAACCTTCATCGGTTACTATGCGGCAATCGTTGCACGCTATAAAGAAATCAGCCCCGATGCCAAGTTCTTTTTCGTCACTTTCCCGAACGATACTGCACGCAATAAGGGCGACTTAACACACGAGGTTATCGCACAGCTTTACAGTCTTGCAGATTATTTTGAAAACGCTTATGTAATCGACCTTTACAAATACGGCCCTGTTTATGACGAACGCTTAAGAGAAAAATTCTACCTTTACGGTCATATGAATCCGTCAGGCTATATTTTTACGGCAGAGCTTATAGATTCATATATCGACTTCATCGTCCGCCACAACCCGAAAGATTTTGACAGAGTAGGGTTTATAAATCAAAGCTGTGATTAATGTAAAAGAGGAAATATAATGGGTGTTTTCGATATTTTTAAAAAGACGAAAGAAAAAAGTGATGGTTTTGCAAAAGTATACAATAAGGCTGAACTTTTGCAGATAAAACGACACACAGAGATAATTGATGAATCTTTGGAAATACTTAATAAAACGTTACATCCTATAACTTATTTTTCAAGGTATGATTTAGTGATAGAGAATGCACGTATTTTATATGGCTTCTGCCCAAATTCAATGGTTGGGGAAAGGTCGAAAACAATTATTGATAATATGCCTAAAGAAAAAGAAATGGCAGTTAAAAATTTTATTCAACGTTGTTACGATGCAGGCAGATTACCATATGTGAAAAATGAGTTTGAGCAACTTAAAGATAAAATGAGTGATAAGAATTTACGCTTTTATGAACTGTTGCTTGAACGACATTATGCAGATTTTCAAGGTGAATTATTTAAGTTTTGCTCTGTAAAGTTTGATAATATAGACAAAACTTACGATTATATTGTAGATAATAATATAGATGTCAACATTGATGATAGTGTAATCGTTCCTTTTGGCAGAGAAAATGTGCTTAAAACAGGAAGGGTTGTAAGTATTAACTCGTTTAAGGCTTCTCAAGCACCATATCCCATAGAAAAAATGAAAAAAATAATAAGAACTAATTAAAAAACTACCCGAGATTTTTCTCGGGTAGTAATTTTTTGAGCTTAATTATTCATCAATATTAATTCCACGTTCTTTGCGAAGCTGTGCAAGCTCTGCGAAAACCTTTTCCTTTTTCTTGCCTGTCAGGTCGTAGAAGAAGAGAGGAACAGCACAAAGAAGAAGGCTGAGACCCGGAACAAGCGTAACGAGTGAGAACATTGCAAAGTTCTGTGTCGAAGAAAGGCTGTTGATAGCCTGTGCAACTGCTTCACCGCTGCCAACGTTGAGCTGTGCAACGTCAATGTTAACAACAACATACATAACGATAATCATAACCGTTGCAAATGCGTTACCGATTTTGTTAACAAACGACTGGCAAGCCGAGCCGAGACCGTTGTTTCTGAAGCCTGTTTCCCATTCCATATAGTCAAGGCAATCACAAACCATTGCAAAAGATACATTGTTGATAACTCCGAGAGGGATAGCTGAAATGAGCATAAACGGGATACAGATAAGAAGATTTTTTGTGCTCCAACCAATGATAAGTGTGCAACAGCTTGCGAGGAAACCGCCGATGCACGAAACAATCATAATCTGCTTGTACTCATATTTCTTGTAAAGCTTCGGCAAGAAAAGCATTGCGCCGAACATACCGATAGCCGCACAGACCTGAATAATAAGGGCAACGTTTGAGATGTTTTTGTTAATTTCTTCAACAGTTTGCGGAGCAGTTGAGCCGAGGTAGAAGCCTGAATAACGTGCAACGTGAGGAGCAGCCGCCTGAAGCATATATCTGCCGAAAGAAAGCATACCTGAAAGTACAACGAGCATAAGCGGCTTGCAGGTGAAAATTCTCTTGAGAGTTGACGGCTCACCGGGAGCTCTTTTCTGTGCGTTGGGAATTTGGATTCTTTCCTTAACCTTGAAAGAAGACATTGAGAAAAGCGGCATACCGATAACTGCCATTGAAATTGCCATAATTGCATATTTAACAATGTTAGCTCTTTCAATATCCATATCAGCTACAAAGTAACCGACAATAATCGGAAGTGCAACGGTAACAGCCGAGCCGATACCGCCGACAGTCTTTGCATAAGAAATGAGGTTACCTCTTTCTTTAGCGTTCGGTGTCATAACGTTCGGCATACTCCAGAACGGAACGTCGCTGGCGGTGTAAATCATACCCCACGCAACATAAACAACGGAAACGAATATGTAAAGCCAGATTGACTTGTTATCCGTGTCAAAGCCGGGATTAACAAACATAAGGATTGTAAGAATTGCAATCGGAATAGCTGTTGCAACAGGGTAGGGCTTCATTCTGCCCCATTTAGTCGTGTGTCTGTCCATAATCATACCCATCATCGGGTCGTTGATAGCATCCCACACACGAGCAAGAAGCATAAGTAAAATAACAAAAATTGCGTTAAGCGTAAGGACGTTCATATAGTAGTCTGTGATGTAGCTTGACATACAGCTGTATACAAGTCCCTGACCTAAAGCGGCAATGGCATAAATCTGCGTTTCCTTTTTAGGTACATATTTTTTAGTTTCAGTTTTCTGTCCCATTTCAGACCTCCGAAATCAGTTTTTGGAATAAAAATATATTATCATAAACCGACTGTTTTTTCAATCGCTTTTGTCGCCGAGCGTGTAGAAAAACAATTTTGCTTTTTGTTATATTTCACAAAAGCAAAGTTACGTTTTTAGAGTTTTGAACATTTAAAACTGTAAAATTATCCGAATCAAGTACCGCTTGACAAAATCAAGCGAACCGTGCTTGGCATTTTTAATGGTGTATGATATAATTGACACAAACCAAAATTCATTAAATTAACAAATTTTAATTTGTCGGGATGTTTCAAATCGCACAAACTACCTTTGTGTGCGTAGGGGCGTCTATCAGACGTCCGCCGATTTTGTGCTGATTTTGACGGACGACCAATGGTCGCCTCTACTTTCTCAAATATAATTCGTGCTTTTAAAAACAGCGTCGCAGACCCACAACTTTTGCAAAGCAAAAATTTCATATTGGCGAAGCCAATATTTCATCTGCGTAAGCAGATTTCACCCGACCGTTGGTCGGATTTCATTGCAAAGTCAAGGAC
>JAFUPA010000045.1 GCA_017481575.1 Clostridia bacterium
ACAGCTTTGCTATTATATCAAACACATCCCCCGTTGTCAACACTTTTTTTCAATTTTTTTATTTTATTTTTTCCTTTCTTCAACCTTCCCGGGTGTTCTTCGTCTATCTTGTCTGCTTTTCCTTTTTTATATACTAGATATTGTTTTGAAGTGCAATTTTAATGATTTGTTTCTATATGTGGAGTGGGAGTTTTTGTTGGATTTATTTTTGTTTTGTGTGGGATTTTTACTTATTCACTATTACTTTTTTCTTTAAACAATCCTCCCGTCACAGCTTCGCTGTGCCACCCTCCTTTAGGCAAGGAGGGCTTCTTGATTTATGCAAAAATTCAGCCATAGCAGAGTATTTTTTCTCCGCTATGGCTTGGGGTGTTATTTTACAAGGGTGACTACAGAACGCCCAGCTTCGCCACCCTGTATTTTAACCTATTTTAACAAAACCGCATATTTTATATTTTTTCTAAAATACCAACGGTGAATTGCAAAATCATAAGTGCATCAGTAGAATTTATTTTGCCGTCTTTATTAACATCTGCAATTGACTTCTGCTCCTTTGACAGAGTTACTTTGCCGACTGCACTCTGGAGTATAACCAAAGCATCAGTAGAGTTAATTTTTCCGTTACTGTCGATGTCACCTTTTTTCTGCAAGGAGATGTTTGTTTCGGCTACTTTAACTTTATCTTCATACCAAACATCGCCAGCAACATTACCAATGATATAAACCTTTCCGTTTAAACAAAAAATATTGGTGCCAGATTCGCTAATAAATCCAATTGACGAGATATCGTATTCCTCCGTATATTCAAACATACTGCTTGATGTTGAAACACAAATTTTGCCATTAACACTAAAGAACAAATTTAGTTTTTGAAACCCATAATAATGACTATTAGACAGTTTGTAAGTTACACTAGCATTCTCAATCTTGTTATTTCCCTTTTCTAAAATATATCCTTCAACAGCACCATTTATTTTTTCCAATAAAAATTCTATTTTTAAACTATCTTGAACATTGTCATATACAAAAATATATCTCCAGTCAGCAACATTATCTTTTTGTAACAGTGAATTTTCTTTTCCTGTTTTTAAATCAACCTTTATCCATTTTATCGAACGAACAACAAACCCATTATCATCAATTGATACTCGTGTTTCTAATCGGTAACAATAATCCATCATACCGTTCATTATAAAATTAACTTCAACATACTCACTATTCTTTTGTGTATAAACAGTATTATAATTGTTGAAATCCGAGGTCACATAACTTTTATGGCAATCCCAACCTCTTTCCATGCCCATTGCAAAATCAGCATATTCTACAAGTAAAACTTTTCCCGCAATAACTTTGTATGAGAAACCTTTAGATGTCCACTCTCCTTCACTTAGATTGTGCTCAGGAGTGTACTTCATTGTCCAGTTTTCAAAATCATTCGTCACCCAATAGACACCGACACCATAAGTCTCTGAAGAATTTTCTTTTGTGATTTTACGGCTCGTATCTGCAAGAACTAAAGTATCTCCAACAAAATCAAACAATCCAAAAGCACTATAGAGATGTTCAGTTGTTTCTATAGTATCATCGTATAAGTTTTTTAAAGTATATTTTTTATAGGACGAAAAGTCAGTTGTTGTTAATACAATTTGCGCTGCTATCACATATTTTTCTATCTCCTCTTCATATTTATCTCCGTTCTCATCATAGAATGTTTCTTTTACAACCTCTGTTTTGTACGCTCTCAAAAGAAATACAAAAGTATCATCTTTCTGCGTAAAATCAAAAACTTTAATCCATTCGCTACCTTTAGGTAAATACTTATCAAAATTTAAGATAGTATAATCTTTACCGTTCTTCGTGACAGCATATTTTTCGCCGGAATCAAGAGATACTAATGCTATGGTTTCTGAATCGTTGGTTGTAACCGAACTGATTTCATAGCCCTTTAACTCACTAACATTATAAACATTTCCGCTTGCGGCAAATGAGCCGACCGAAACAGAAAGGCAGGTGATGATAACACACATCACGAGTGCAAGTGATTTTACAAAATTCTTTTTCATAACAACTCTCCTTTAAAAATGTTTTGGCTGTGCGCCTTTGTGGATTGTAACACAAAAAATCGAGAGATTTCGCCAAAGGGTATGAATCGCATAAAATTTGGTACGAAATCCTGTGTTTAATAGAGTAGAGTTTAATTTATACTCTATTTATAGACATTATAGTCGATTTATCGACTGTTGTCAATGCCTCGACTATAAAATAAAATTTTATCAAGGAGGGAGTGCTTATGATTTCTTATGAACCTTTTTATAAAACACTTAAAGAGAAAAACATCACCACTTACAGATTGATAAAAGATTACAATATAAGCTCCAGCCTTATCGACCGACTTAAGCACGACAAGCCGATAAGTACGGTTACATTAAATGATTTGTGTTCAATCCTTGATTGCAGGGTTGAGGATATTATGGTTTATATCAAAGACGAATAAAAGCTGCCGAGGTTGGCAGCTTTTTGTTATATTATAATGTATACAGTTTTATTCAATTTTATTTTCATGGTTACAAGCAACCTTCACCTCATCCGTCACTTTGTGACACCTTCCTCTCGAGGGGAAGGCTTTTAAAAATCTCATAAGCAGATACAAAAACTCCGAGAACTTTCGCTCTCGGAGTTGAGTGTTTATTAACCTACAAATTTGATTGTAAGAATCTTTTTGCCTGTGATTTCGAAGTCTACGAAGCCGTCCTCTTTGATTGTGAGAGGTGCAACGTCCTTCTCTTCAAGGCTGACGAGTTTAACCTCGCTCCACGGCTTGCCTGAGTAAGCGGGAAGCTCGAACTCTGCACGCTGTCTTTCAACAGGTGACTGTGCCTTTTCAATCGGTGCAATGCCGCCGTTGAGACGGATTGATGTCTTAACCGCATTGTCTGACGGGTTGAAGATACGTACAACATAGCCCTCGCCGTCCTCACTGAGCTTAACTGCACTGACGTTGAGCTTCTCGTTTTCAAGCTCGAGGAAGGAGTGAACAAGACCGTTCTTGCCGTGCTCTGTCGGTGCAAGCTGTGCAATACCGAAGCTGAGGTTGAAGCGCTCGGATTCGCCCCATACATTGCCCTCTTCCCAGTCGCCTGCGTGAGGCATAAATGCGTAGCGGTATGTATTCTTGCCGATGCACTGTGAGCCCTTGTCTACCTTGCTGTAGTCCTGCATATCTGATGTTACGCAGATGCGAAGCGGGAACGCACGGAGAAGTGAAAGGTATACTGTGCCGCACTCGTCGTCGCTTGCTTCGTAAGCCTTGAGGCCTGTGTTGAGAAGTGCAACGCCGTTTGTGCCGTCTGTTACGTCAACAAATGAGTTCATCGGGTGCTCTGTCATCGGGATTTCGTCGTAGAGTGAGTAGTCAAGCTTTGCAACCTGACGCTTAACAACGTCGAACTGACCCTGTGCGTAAGAGAACTCTGACTTGATGTCTGTCGGGAATGCTACCTGGAGGTAGTGATCCTCGGACTGATTGTCGATTGTTGTTTCAATCTCAAGGTACTTTGCGCCCTTGCGGAGAGTTACGATGTTGACAATCTTGCACGGGTTGAGGTGCGGTGAACGTGTCTTTTCGTCCATACTGCGTCCCTCGGGAAGTGCCCAGTCAATTTCAATCTTATATGAAACTTCAAGCTCGCCCTCGTGGAGAAGTGTTATCTTTGCACGCTCGTTGAGAGTTGTGAAGGTTTCGTCGTTCTCGGGAATGATGTGCTCCCACGGGTTGCCGATTTCACCTGTATCCTTGAAGTAGCCTAGACCCTCGTAGGACTTGCCGTTTGCCTTGTCAAGCACATTGTAAGTACCGTTTGCGTTGAAAGAAACACGAAGATATTCGTTCTCCATAACCTGTGCTCTCTTGAGCATTGTTTTCGGAGTGTTTGCACGCACGTTGTAAAGAGGCTGGAGCTTAAGTGTTCTGTAGCCAAAGCCCGGGATATCCTTAACATCAACAACAATCTTATACTGCTGTGTATGAAGAACATTTGCAACGTCGTTCGGGTTCTGGATAATCTGTGCAACGTGCTTGTTTGATGCAAGAATCTGATATGTAAGTGCTGTGCCGTCAACATCTGTGATTTTGAAGCTGTCTGCCTTCCACTCTGCAGGAAGCTCAATTGTCATCTGAACGCTCTCGCTTCTCTTGAACGGTGCAGGGTTGTAAACAACGATAGCCGCATCGTCACGTGTGAAGCCATCAAGCTTGATGTCGCCTGCAACGTCCATGAATGCACGCTCGTAAACACAGTTTGAAAGCTCCTTTGACTGTCTGTAACGTGAAACAACGTCCTCATAAACGATATCACGTCCGCAGGAACCGATGCTGTCGTGACCGTGATTCTGAAGAAGGTAGTTGTATGAAAGGTCGATAAAGTTCTTCTGGAACGGTGCGCCTGCAAAAGCAGAGAAAACTGCAAGAGGCTCGGCGTAGTTCATAAGCTGTGTTTCTGTTTTGAAGTTGTCCTGCTTGATGTATGTTCTTGCAGAAAGAATCCAACCCATAACAGGGCTTACACTACCCTTTGTGAACGGCTCACGCATTTCGCCCTTGAGTACGGGTGAGTTCTCGTCAAACTCGTCGATAATGCCCTGCTCCATTTCCTTAAGTGTGCTGTGGAATACCTGTGCATTCGGAAGAGCCTCGTCAAGGTCTTTAATCATATCAACCTCACGGATATCAGGGCAGGATGAGTCGTGACCGAGTGACCAGAAACGGTGAGAGGTTGTCCAGTCATTATCCTGCTCACGCATAGCCTGCTCTGCACGGTCCTTGATGTTCTCCTTGTGGTACTCAAAGAACGGGTGTGTGTACTGATAGTCGAGCTTCTGATTCTCGTTATCTACAAACTTGAAAATACCGTTGTTATCGTTCCATACCATATCACGGTTGTTCTCGTTTGACTGGTTGTAGTAAACGGGACGCTGAACGATGTACCAGATGTTATAACGGGGACGCTTACCGAGACGTGAAGCATAGATGCGTGTTCCGTCGGGGCTTTCCCAATAGAACTCTGACTTCGGTGCTGTGTACTCGTTAACACCACGGTAGAAAGATGCGAAGTGAATGTCAAAGCCTGCATAAATCTGCGGAAGCTGTGAAATCTGACCCCAGCCGAAGGGTGAATAACCTGTCTTGCTGATGCCGCCCATTTCCTTGCCTATCTTGTGGCCGAGAAGAAGGTTTCTGATAAGAGCCTCGCCGCCGACTGTGAATTCATCAGGAAGGCAGAACCAGGGTCCAACACCGATTTTGCCCTCTGAAACAAGCTTTTTGAAAAGCTCCTTCTTCTCGGGATATACCTCGAGGTAATCCTGAACAGGCATTGTCTGTGAGTCGAGGTGGAAATGCTTGTACTCGGGGTTTTTGTCGATAATGTCGATAAGCATATCGAGCATATAGCCGAGCATATATTGTGTTCTTCTTGCGGAGAAACGCCACTCTCTGTCCCAATGGGTGTTGGATATAAAGTGGCAGTTTATTTTCTTATTATTATCCATTTGTCACATCTCCTTGTGTTTTTGCTTGTTCATCCTCTGCGCCGATTACTGCAACGGACTGCGCTTCCTTCGGTGTCAGAGTTGTTTTGAGTCTTGTGATGCTTTCGTCGATGTCCTTCTTATGGTCAAGGTAGGCATCAACGAGCATAAGAGCGAAAAGTGTTAATGACATTACGCTGATTACGGTTTTTGCCGAAAACTTTTTCATCAACCAATCATCCCTTTATAATTTTTAAAATATCCTCAAAGCTGTCTTCAAAATAGTTACAAACAGCCTTTGTTCCGCTTTCAACAATGTTGCCGCCCGCAATACCGATTGTTGTGTAGCCCGCAAGACGGACGGAGCAAGCACCTGCACCGCTGTCCTCAATGCCGACAACGTGGTTACGGTCTGCAAATGCTTCGCCGAGACCTACGATTGAAGTCTCTGAATAAAGCCACGGGTGCGGCTTGGGTGAAAGCTCACCGAGTGTTCCTACAGAGCCCTTGCGAAGCGGGAAGCCTGCAGAAATGATTGCATCGTAAAAATCCTTGGGGTCGCCCATGCCGAGTGTTTTGAATGCTGAAAGGATTTCAGGCCAAGCCTTTTCGTAAAGACCTGATGTAACAAGACCGATTTTAACACCCATATCTTTAAGCTCGTAAAGGAAATCCTTAACGCCGACTGTCGGAGTGAAAGCACCGTCCTTGCCTCTGCCTGCCATAATTTCTTCCATTTCTCTGTGAGTGTGCTCAAAGTAATATTCACGAGCCTTGTCAAGAGATGCGCCGGGGCAATATTTATCGATACAGTACTGAAGATGCTCGGAAACGGAGTGACCTGAAACAAAGGGCATATCAGCCTCTTCAAGCTCAAACTTCGGGTTGCCGAGAAGACTTGCAATACTCATCTGAATAATCCAGATCCAGAACTCCTCACTGCGAACAGTTGTTCCGTCAAGGTCCATAAGGACTGCCTTTACGGGCATATCAAGCTGTACGGGGTGAACGGGGTAGTATGTAGGGTAAGCGATTGCCGACTTTACGCAAGCAAGAGTGTGTGAGCCGAAAGAAACGAACTCAACCTTCTGGTCGCCTGTTGCAAGAATGTCAACAACACCGTTTTTGCCGACGGAGAACTTGCCATCCTCTGTTGTTTCAAGAATATGGAAACCGCTGTCTGCTCCGATGTCACCTAAATCCGGAATGTGAATTGTCTTATCAAGTAACATAATTAACGTCCTCTTTTTCTATTATAAAGTTAATCAATTTATGTTATCAAAACAATCTTTAATTGTCAATCCGATTTTCCCAAAAAAACAAGGTTTTTTCACGTTTTCAGGCATCATATTTTGTTGACTTTTGTCACAAAGAAAAGTATAATTATTCTATTATTCTGTATTTTATTCTGCGGTGGTGGATATTGTGCAAAATGTGTTGATCGTAAGCCATACGATGGAAATAGGCGGAGCAGAAAAAGCTCTGCTCGGACTGTTGAGCGTTTTCGATTACACAAAGTACAATGTCGACCTTTTTTTATATCATCACGAGGGTGAGCTGATGCAGTTTATTCCTAAGGAGGTTAACCTCCTGCCCGAGAACAAAAGCTACGCTTCGCTCGCAAAGCCCATTGGTCAGGTGATAAAGAACAAGGCTTTCGGAACTCTTCTCGGAAGATACCGAGGCAAGAACGCCGCCAACGAGTATATCGTCAGAAACCATATCAAGGACGGCAGTTACGTTTTTATCGATTACAGCCACCGCTACACAAAGTATTTTATGCCGAAGATTTCCGGCAAGGAATACGATGCGGTTATAAGCTTCCTCACTCCGCACTATTTTGCGGCTCAAAAGGTTAAGACAAAAAAACGTATTGCGTGGATTCACACAGACTATTCATACATCGAAATTGATGTTGCATCCGAGCTTGAAATGTGGTCGGCTTACGACACGATTGTTTCCATTTCCGATAAGGTTACGGAGGCTTTCCTTAAAAAATTCCCCGAACTTGAGGACAGAATTGTGCTTGTCGAAAACATCCACCCTGCCGATTTTATAAAGGAGCAGGCAAATGAATTTGACGTCAGCGACGAAATGCCCGACGACGGGTATATAAAACTGCTCTCGGTCGGCAGATTTTCCGACGCAAAAAATTTCGACAACGTTCCCGACATATGCAGTCGGCTTGAAAATGTTAAATGGTACATCATCGGCTACGGTCCCGACGAGGAGCTTATCCGTCGGAAGATAAACGAAGCAGGTATGCAGGAGCGTGTTATCCTGCTGGGCAAAAAGGTTAACCCCTACCCCTACTTCAAGGCTTGCGACTTTTATGTTCAGCCGTCAAGGTACGAGGGAAATGCGGTTACTGTCAACGAGGCGCTCATCCTTGGCAAAAAGGTTGCGATAACAAACTATGCAACCGCCGCCAGCCAGATTGACAACGGGGTGGACGGTGTTATCGTCCCGCTTGAAAACGAAAAATGTGCGGCGGCACTCGGTGAATTCATTGCCGACACTACCCTGCAAGAAAAAATTATTAACAATGTAATTAACTCGGACTATTCCAAAGCCGAGGGATATAAGAAAATTATTGAGATTCTGGAGAACTGACTATGGACAAATTACTCGACAAAAGAATCCGCACGATGATTGAACAGCTTGAGGAATTTATAACTCCCGTTCGCATTGATATGACAGGCTGGAAAACTCTTCCCTGCGGTTACAAACAGGACAACTCTGTACCCTCCCCCGATATGGACGGTTGGCAGGACTTCGGTGTTACCGAGACTTGGGGCACACAGCCCGAAGAACACCGCTGGTTTTACAAGCACATCGAAATCCCTGCAGAATTAAAGGGTCAGGACGTTGAACTTTATGTTTCTTCAACTCCGCCTCACGGTCATCAATGGGAGCCGCAGTTTATCGCTTACCTTGACGGCAAAATGATTCGTGGTATGGACTCAAACCATCGTTACTTAAAGCTCGACAGCAACAAGGACGGCTATGATGTTCACATCTACGCTTACTCAAGCCCTCACGGCGAAAGAGCTTATTTCTACAGCCAGCTTTGTACCTTTAACAGGGATGTTGAAAAGCTTTACTATGACCTCAAGGTTCCGTATGAGGTTGTGGAATACCTTGACGACTTGGACAAAAACCGTGGAGACATTATTCTTCGTCTGAACGAGGCACTCAACCTCATCAATTGGTGTGCCCCGATGAGCAAAGAGTTCCTCGAGTCTGTACGTAAGGCTAACGAATATATGGACACCGAATTTTACGGCAAATTCTGCAAGGAGCAGGATGTTCAGATAAGCTGTACCGGTCACACTCACATTGACGTTGCATGGCAATGGACACTTGATCAGACAAGAGAAAAGGTTCAGCGTACATTCGGCAGCGTTATCGAGATGATGAAGAAATATCCCGACTACCGCTTTATGTCAAGCCAACCGCAGCTTTTCAAATACCTTAAAGAGGACGCTCCCGAGATGTACGAGGAGGTTAAGCGTCTTGTAAAAGAAGGTCGTTTTGAGGTTGAAGGCTCAATGTGGCTTGAAGCAGACTGCAACCTTTCAAGCGGTGAGTCGCTCGTACGTCAGATTATGTTCGGCAAGCGTTTCTTTAAAGAGGAGTTCGGCGTTGACAACAAGTCCGTCTGGCTTCCCGACGTTTTCGGCTACAGCGCCGCAATGCCGCAGATTATGAAAAAGAGCGGTATCGACAAGTTTGTCACTTCAAAAATTGCCTGGAACGAAACTAACCGTCTCCCATACGACACCTTCAACTGGCAGGGAATTGACGGCTCACAGGTTTTCACATATTTCCTTACTGCAGTAAGAAGAAAGAAAAACTATGAGGGTATGTATTGGCGTTCAACCTATACCCCGATGGCTATACCGGCTTATGTTCAGGGCTGTTGGGACAGATATGAACCGAAGGCACTCAACAACGAGCTTCTTATGCCCTTCGGTCACGGTGACGGCGGCGGCGGCCCGACAGACGAAAACCTCGAGTATTTTGAGCGTATGAAGCACGGCATCAACGGCTGTCCGCAGGTCAAGTGGGAAAGCACGGCGAGCTTCCTTGAGAGACTTCGTCAGAAGTTAGCGGATAACAAGCGTCTCCCAACGTGGGTTGGTGAGCTTTACCTCGAATTCCACAGAGGTACATACACTTCACAGGCAGACAACAAGCGTAACAACCGCAAGTCAGAGCTTCTCTACCAGAACACAGAGCTCGTAAGCTCAATGGCAAGCAAGCTTCTCGGTACAGAATATCCGCAAGCCGAGCTCAACGACGGCTGGGAGTGCATACTTCTCAACCAGTTCCACGATATTATCCCCGGCTCCTCAATTCACTCGGTTTATGAGCGTTGTGACGAGGATTACAAGCGAATTATCGGCTCTGCAACAGAGCTCGAAAGCAAGGCTTACAAGTCACTTCTTTCAAGCATCGGCACAAAGGGCGGCGTTGCAGTATTCAACCAAAACTCATTTGAGTCCAACGGCTTTGTAAATTACGGCGGCAAGACCTACCGTGTGAACGGCATCCCTGCAAAGGGCTACAAGGTTGTTTCTCTCGACAAGACAGAGCCTTGCTACATGCTCGACGGCAAGCACCTTGAAACAAGCAACTATATTGTTGATTTTAATGACGAATACGTTATCACCCGCCTTTATGACAAAAAGAACGACAGGGAAGTTCTCCGTGACGGCGGACGTGCCAACTATATTGAGGCCTTTGAAGATTATCCGTATGAATACGACGCATGGGAAATCTCAAAATACTACACAGAAAAGAAATATGAGATCAATGACGTAAGCGACGTTAAATTCCTCGACGAGGGCGCTCGCTTCGGCTTTGAAATCACAAGAAAATTCTATAAATCACTCATTAAGCAGAAGATTTACTTCTACGCTGACTCCAACAGAATTGACTTTGACACCTATGCAGACTGGCATCAGGAGCATCTTTTCCTCAAAGCGGCATTTGATGTTGACGTCAACTCTGACAAGGCAACTTATGAAATTCAGTTTGGCTCGGTTGAGCGTCCTGTTCACAAGAACACAAGCTGGGATTCTGCAAAGTTTGAGGTATGCGCTCACAAGTACATCGACTATGCCGACTACGGCTACGGCGTATCACTTCTTAACGACTGCAAGTACGGTCACAACATTGAAAACGGCACAATGAAGATTTCAATGTTCAAGTGTGCAACATATCCCGACCCCGAGGCTGACAAGGGTGAGCACATCTTCACATACTCACTCTTCCCGCACGCAGGCAACTACCGTGAAAGCGGTACTGTTCAGCTCGCTTATGAGCTCAACTGTCCGTTGAAGGCTTTTGAAATCAGCGAACAGAACGGCACACTTCCCGAGGAATATTCATTCCTTTCCTGCAACAGCGACAACTTTATTGTTGAAACAGTTAAAAAGGCTGAAGATGACAATGCGCTCGTTGTCCGTGGCTACGAGGCTTATAACAAGCGCACTAACGTGAAACTCGACTTCGGCTGTGATATTACAAAGGCTTACATCTGCGACCTGCTCGAAAACAACCTTGAAGAGCTTGAAGTTAAGGATAACAGCGTTGAATTTACGGCGAAGCCGTTTGAAATCATCACAATCAAAGCATACTGATAACAGAGGTTTTTGTTTTGAGGAATTTAAAAGTTTTTGTAGCATTATTTTGTGTGGCGATATTTTCATTATCATTTAGCGCAACGGCAACTGCGGCAGATGTTAACATTGACGAGTGGAATACGGACAGCACTCTTTACGACGTGCTCGACTACAGTACCGAGTCAAACTGTGCTGTTGAATATGCGTTTTTAAGGGTAAAATACGACCGACCGTCAAACAGAATCAGGTTGCTTTTTATGCTTGAGCTTTCCTCGTTTTCCGTTGAGGAAAACGCAGGTGTTACAATGAGCGTTAACGGTGACGAAAAAATCACTCTGCACCTCAACGGAAAAGCGGAGTATAATAAAGATAAGTATTTCGCTGAAATCAAATCTATTTCAGACCCGAGGACAAAGTTCTTGTGCCTCGAGGTTACGTTGGGCATAAAGCAAGGCATACCCGATAAGGTTTTGCTCGATTTCAATGTCTACGACACCGAGGGCGTTGCCTCAAACACATACAGCATCGACATTACCGAAGAGGCTGATGAACCCGATACAACGTCACAGACGAAAAAAACTGAAAAATCCACCAAAAACAAAACCGAAAAAACTAAAGCAAAAACAAGCACATCAGCAACAAAAGCCGTGACCGCAGAAACAACTGAAGAGACTCAGGCCACGCTTACTGCTGACGAAAATAAAAACAGCGAAACCCGTGTTAATGAAACGAATACAGTCGCAATTATTGCCGCCGTTGCTCTTGCGGCAAGCTGCATCGGCGCAGGTGCTGTATCCTTTTTCAGAAACAAAAAGAATTGAGGGACGGAGGCTAACTGAATGAAGAAATACGGTTTATTGGGAAGAAAGCTTTTACACAGCCTTTCACCCGAAATTCACAGAGAGCTTGGTAATTTCAGCTATGAGCTTTTTGAGGTCGAACCCGAAAACCTCGAAGAGTTTATTTCCAAAAAAGATTTTGCAGGCTTAAGCGTTGTTTTCCCCTACAAAAAAGAGGTCGTAAAGTACTGCGACATTCTTACAGACACAGCTCGTAAGCTCAATTGCGTTGACACAATTACAGTTGACGGCG
This sequence comes from Clostridia bacterium, assembly GCA_017481575.1. Classification (GTDB taxonomy): domain Bacteria; phylum Bacillota; class Clostridia; order Oscillospirales; family Acutalibacteraceae; genus CAG-488. The sequence continues at coordinate 12,249 of JAFUPA010000045.1, forward strand.
AGGGAAGGCTTGTCGGTGACAACTGCGAATACGACGGCTTTTGCCATATGATTACAAAATGCGGTGTTGATGTTAAAGACCGCAAGGTCTTGCTTCTTGGCAAAAACGCATCCGTTATCCGTGCAGTTATCGAGGATATGGGTGCCAAGGAAATTGTTGATGTTACGGCTGACGGCGAGGTAAACTTTGAAAGCCTCTATGAGCACGACGATGCCGAGGTGCTTGTTAACACAACACAGACAGGTATGTACCCCAACAACGGCGACAAAATTGTTGACATCAAACGTTTCCCGAAGCTTGGCGGAGTACTTGACGTTATATACAACCCCAGAAGAACAAAGCTCATCTGCGATGCGGAGGACCTTGAAATCCCCAACTCCGACGGACTTTCAATGCTTGTCGCACGTGAGTATATGACAGAAATCCGCTTCGGCAGAATTGAGCCTGACGAGGAGCTTTTCAAGGCAACCTACAAAACAATGAGCGACCGCAGAAAGAACATCATTTTTGTCGGTTTGCCGGGTTGTGGAAAAACCACAATTGCAAAGGTTGTTGCCGCAAAGCTCGGCAGACCCTGCATTGATGTTGACAGGCTTATCGAAATGAAGGCGGGCATTCCCGTTTCGGCAATCTTCACAGCCTACGGCGAAAAATATTACCGTGAGCTTGAAACCGAGACACTTCGCAAAATCACACGCAACGGCGGTCAGGTAATTTCAACCGACAGCGGTGCGGTTATGAGCCTTGAAAACCAGTATTATCTCCGCCAGAACGGCTACATCGTCTGGCTTTCAAGAGATTTGAGCGACCTTAAGCTCAACGGAGTTTACCTTGCGAGAAACCGTGAAGCACTCGAGCGAATTCACGCCGAGCGTTCACCGATTTACAAGTTCCTTGCCGACATCAACGTCGAAGTGACCAACAATGCAGAAAAAACGGTTTTTGAAATCATTAAGAAAATGAATATAAAGCAAAATCCGAGCATGTATTAAAAAACACCGCCCAAGTATCAAGCGTACAAGGGCGGATTTTATTGACAATAAGGCCTCAATATGGTTATAATAATATATATTTAAATGAAAGAAATGGTTGTTTTATGAATCAACTTGTATCAGTTGTTATCCCCACACACAAAAGAGAGGTTGAGTGCCTTGCGACTGCGGTTAATTCCGTGCTGGGTCAGACCTATAAAAACATCGAAATCGTCATTGTAGACGACAGCCCCTCGACCTACGAAAAGCGTGCAGAGGTCAAGGCTTATGTTGAGGCGCTTGAACACGATAAGGTGATTTACCTGCAGAACGAGAAAAACCTCGGCGGATCTTTGACCCGTAACCGAGGAATTGATGCTTCGACAGGTGACTATATCGCTTTTCTTGATGACGATGACGAGTACACGCACGACAAAATCGAAAAGCAGCTTAAATTTATGCTCGAAAATGATTGTGATATGACCTTTTCCAACACGGTTATGTGCAAGAACGGCAAACCCGTTGAGGTAAGAGATTTCAAGGATATCCCTGCCTTTGACAACGACTCACTTTTGCACTACCACCTGCTTTATCACCTTACAGGCACATCTACCTATATGTTCAAGGCAGAAAAGCTGCGTGAAATCGGCGGTTTTGACAACGCACTCTGCGGACAGGAATTCATCCTTATGCTAAAGGCAATTGAGGGCGGTCTTAAAATCCGATATATGGACGTTAACGATGTGCTCCACACAATCAGCGCAGAAGGCAGTATCTCTTTCAGCAAAAACAAAATTCAGGGAGAGAAAAACCTTTACAAAATCAAATCCCGCTTCTTCCCACAGCTTTCCAAAAAGGAAATCAAATACATCAATTTCCGCTACCACGCAATTATGGCAATCGCCTACAAGCGCAACTCTATGTACGGTAAAATGGTCGCCGAAGGCATTACGGCTGTTGCCACCGCCCCAACCGTTTTTGTTGACGAATGTATCTCCCTGGCAAAAAATATGCTTGAACAGCGGAAGAAATAAGAAACGAAATCCCACTCATTTAAGAGCGGGATTTTTTATTTTCAGCGTCTTTAAATATTCTTTCTGCCCGTCTGTTATCCTGTAGCTTTCAACAGACTTTTGTATCGCCTTGTTGTGTGTCCACGGTTCGAGGACTTTATTCTCTATAAACGGCAAAACTGCCTCGTACTGCTTTGCAAGTGCCGTCGCAAAGTACCACGCAACCATCATCTTGACATAATATTCGTCCGACCTCACCTCTGCCACCGCTTCGGGATATTCGGGTTTAAAATATTCGTCAAGAAAATAAATCATCAGCATTTCTATGCCAAAACGGATAGTATAGGTCTCGCCGCTTTTCATCCATTCCCCGATTTTGCTAAGCAACTCGGGTAAATGCTTTTTAAACACCGTCGGTCGCATCATATCGCAAGTCGCCCAATTGTCAACATAGGGCAAAAAAGTGTCCAGACGAGCCGTGACTTCGTTATAATCCTTGAGCAACGAAATCAAAAAAGCGTGCAGATTGTTTTCTTCATAAAACTTGTGCGGCAAGGTGTTCAAAAAATCCTCCGCCATATCTGTTTTGGCAAATTCTTTTGCAAATTTTTTCAACTGCGGTGTGCGTACTCCGATTACAAGGTCAGGGTCAACCGTCGGCATCAACTTTGAATGAAAAGCCTTGTATTCAAGGTCTTGCATTTCAAACAGCCGGACCTTAACATATTTTTCTGCTTTTGTCATAACAACTTTTCCCAATCTTTTTCACGAAAGCCGGTCAAAATCCCTTTTTCGCTAATAATTATCGGACGTTTGACGAGCATACCGTCACTTGCAAGCAGCTTCAACTGCTCGTCCTCGCTCATTGTCGGTAACTTATCTTTTAACTGCAAAGATTTATATAAAAGTCCGCTTGTGTTGAAGAACTTTTTGAGCGGCAAGCCGCTTTCCCCGTACCATTCTTTGAGCTCCTCATAAGACGGATTTTCCTCTTTTATGTGTCTTGTTGCGTGCTCAATGCCGTTGTCATCGAGCCACTTTTTCGCCTTCTGACACGTTGTGCATTTCGGATACCAAATCAAAAGCATTGCAATCTCTCCTTTACTTTATAATACCACCTTTAGCCCTTTATAGCAAGCAAAACCCCACCGAGAAATCTCGGTGGGATTTGTTGATGTTTTTAGATTGCGTAGTAGTTAAGCTCTCCGGCATTCAACCATGCGTTGTTTACTCTTATCTTTACGATAATTATGTTCTCTCCGCTGTGGTTTATCCATACTTTGCCTTCGTAGGTCAGCTTGCCGTCTGCTTCGGTCGAGTTGTAGTACGTTGCCGTTGTGTCGTTGTCCATTATGAATCTTACTCCACTTACGTCAAGTCCTGTTACTACCGTCGCTCTCACTGTTCCCTGCCAGCCTTCTGTTGCTGCAAGCTCCATTGAGTATACTTCATCGTCATACTCCGGTGTTGCAAGTACTACTGTGTACTTGTACGGTGCTTCTGTGCTCCATACTCTGTTGTATCTTGCTACTGCTGTCAGTTCTATGTCTGCAGGTACGTTCATTTCGATTGTCCATACCTCATAGCTGAGTTCTCTGCTCATTGAGCTGATTACTTCGCCTGCTTCGTTGTAGCTGACTATTACTACCTTTGCGTGGTATCTGTCATAAGTTCTTGTTCCTCCGTCAGGCTCAATTACCTGTATCTTTTCAGGTCTGCCTGTTACCGTGAACATAAACTCATTTCTTGTGCTCTCTGACGGTGTGTACTCTACTGAAGTTACTGCTCCTACAAATACTGTCGGTGTTGTTACTGTCAACGTTATCGTGTCGCCTTCGCTTACCCACTTTCCGTTTACCTTTGCTCTTACACTGTACTTGTATTCGCCTGCATTTCTGGTCTTATCAATAAACCATACTCTGTTGCCGTCTTCTGTCTCTTCGTACTCTGTTGCCGTCGTTGTTGTGCCTGTTTCTGACACAAGCTGTACCATTGTTACCTTGTCTGTTGTAACAATCTGCATTGTTGCTGTCTGACCTGCTTCTACTGTTGCATCCTCTGTGCTGATGATATTCTTTTCAACATCTGCATAGAGGTTGATTGACATATCATTGAGCATAAAGTTATATGCACCGCTCTGTGTATCGAATGCGAGGTCTTCGACTGTGATTGTGAGGTAACCGTTTTCGTCTGTTGTAACATTTGCTGTTGTTGCATTTGTTGCAACGTCATTTGCTTCAAGTGAATATGTCTTGTTTGATTCACCTGTGTATACCTTGATCGTGTTACCTGTTGTTGTGTATGTTTCGCCGTCAAATGTTGAGTTTTCGTCTGCAATAATATCGAACGTTTCTGCTGAGAAGCTCATCGTATCAATACCACTACCGCCGAGTTCGATTACATCTACTGCTCCTGTTGAATTTGCGTAAAGCTGAGTTGCTGAGCCGTCGATGTTCGGCACCTGAATTACCTTATCTACTGTATTACCCCATCTGTCTACAAGATGCACATATGTATATGCATTGCTAAGCGGATAATAGTTGAAGCTCCAGTTTGTATTCGGCCATGACTTAAAGCCAAGTCCCGTGCCTGCCGGATGAGTTACCATATACTCCATCTGTCCTGTTGACTGATTGAGCTTGAACTGGACTATTTCCTGTGCTCCGTCGAACGCTACTGCCTTCATTGCTTCGTAGTTTTCCTTTACGATTCCGATAACATCGTTTACATCTGCTGATGTAAGTACGCAGTTTGTGAAATCATTTGTTTCACCTACTACGAATGTATAGGTGAATGAGCCGTAGTCTGTTTGACCGTATGTTGAATCGTCAACTGTGTATACTGTATCTCCTGTTACCGGAAGTTCCCAGTTGCTTGCGCCGCCTGAAACTCTTGTAAGGTGATACTGCTTAAGCCATTCATCATCTGCTGTCTGCTTACCTGTTACATCGAATCCTTCACCCGGATGATAATCTACAATGATTGTGATTGTGTTTTCCGGGGTTACTGCGTTTTCAGAGTTCGGGATATCTGCAACTTCGCCCTTCTTTATTCCTGATGCCAGTCTTGCTGCATCTGCATAGTTGATATCTTCATCATTGAGACCTGCGAATGCATCATCACGAGCTGAGAATGTATAGCTTACTGTTGCGTCATCGCTTGCATCTCTTGCTGACGAGAAGTCAGGATGAAGCTCTACTTTTGCCTTCTGGTAGTAGTAGCTTATATCCGTTGCATTACCCTCTGCGTTTGTACCCATACCCTTTGCCAGATATGTATCATATTTACCCTTTGCCTTTGAATCTGATACTGATTCATATTCAGGCATTTCTGCTGTTGCACCCTTTGTTGATGATACCACTGTTGCGCTGCTGTCGAATGTTGTCGGGTAGCAATATCTTCCGTCTGCCGTCTTATCTTCATCTACTGTAAGAAGAATTGTCGGGTTCGTTGAGCTTGTATAGCAGTAGTATGTATAATTACCCTTACCTGTATATACATAGTTCATTGCTGTGATGTCTTCTGTTTCGATAAGACCGCTTTCCTTGATTGTCTCTGCAGTATCGTACATATTGTAAACAGGTGTTGTTTCAAGATCCTGTTTGTTTGCATATGACGTTGCCATTGTCACAACACTTCTGTTGATGATTGACTGGTTGAGCATATTCTCTACTGCATTTGCCTCTGTCAATGCTTCGAGGGCAAGATCAAGATCGTCCTTTGTATAGTGGTTAAGGTTCATATCTGCGAGCTTGTATTCGCCCGGTTCTACCTTACCTGTTATGCCTTCAGCATAACTGATTGTGAACTGTGTGAGATATGATGTGATCGGGGCTTTTGTTTCGGGTGTCGGCATTGCCTCGACTGCCTTGATTGCTTCGTAATACTCTCTGTTATTTGCTGCTGTTGCATTCTGCTTGAGAGCTTCTCTTGCTGCTTCATATCTCTGCACTGCTGCTTTGTATGCTGTTGTGTCATATACGGGATATTCTGATTCGCTCCTGATTTCCGTATACTCTGTCAGGTCTGCGTTTGTAAATTCAATACCCTTGACTACGGGTGAGTTTGTATCATACTGTGTGAAGTCCTGAATCACACTTTCTGCTGTATCTACGGGATACCATACTGCATAGAGCTTCATATCTCCCTTTGGTGCGAATACCTCACCTACTGCGTAGTCGATTGTGCTTGCATCGCTGTTTACTGACCAACCTGCAAGAACGTGTGTATCACCTGTGCTTATCCAAACGGGTGTTGTTACTGTTGATGCGCCGCCCTTCCACTTTGCATACAGTATTGTTTCTGTGCCGACTGTGTCGCTTGTACCTGTTATACCGTTCGGGTTCTTGATTGTTGCGCCATTTGCGTATGTATAGTTCGGTGTTCCTGTTTCGACATCCTGCCAGCCGTCGAATTCAAGGTCTGCCTTGAGTGTTTCGATTGCTTCTGTTGTGCCTACTTCATAGAATCCTACGCTGTACTTTTCAGGATCAAAGTTCTGTGTTGCGATTGCCTGCTCCTCGTCATAGTAGAAGTTCTGTGTGAACTCTGTACCCGTGCCTGTACCCGGCTTGAATCTTACTATGATAAGGTTCGGTGACCAT
>JAFUPA010000046.1 GCA_017481575.1 Clostridia bacterium
AATCATATCGAACTTATCCGATGCTTGCTGCTTCCTTGTGTGATGAACAATCAGCAGACAGATTTCTTTTTGGTCGGCGAATTTTTTGAGGCTGCCGACACATTCGTAATCGTTTGCGTAGCTGTAACTGTCGCCGTTGCCTTGCCTGATTTTTTGAAGAGTGTCGATGATAATCAGCCGTGTGTCGGGATGAAGATTTATAAATTCTTCGAGCTGATCTTCAAGTCCTTCGCCGAGTTTTTTCGCCGTGATTGCGAAATATAAATTGGCGGTTCCGTCAACTCCGAACATTCTGTTCATTCGTTTCTGCAGTCTGCGGTGGTCGTCTTCAAGTGCAAGATAGAGAACCGTGCTTTGCTTCACTTCGTAATCCCAGAGCTTCTGTCCCGTTGCAATATGGTATGCGAGTTGTGCAACGAAAAAGGATTTACCGACCTTCGGTGCACCTGCGAGGATATACGTTCCGGGATAAATAAGATTTTCAACGATTGCAGGTTTATCACGGTAAACCTCGTCGAAAAGTTCTTCGAGATTTACCGTGGGCAGAAAATTTTTGCTCGACTCTTGATTAAGTTTATGCCCCAATAAAATTAATCGGTCTTTTCTGTCTTTGGTATTGATTTCTTCGAGTTCAGGTGTTATACTGTTAATAATATTTGTGGTTGGCTGTTCACCGTCTGCGCCAACAGACGGAGTCTGAACAGTCATTTTTTTATTTGTGGAGGACATCTTGTTCCCCCTTAATTCCGCCGAGAATATCGCACATCATCTTTAAAACTTCGATCAGGTCTTTGTCAATCTGCCGACCTGCTTCAATGCGTTTCAGCTCTTGACATACCTTTGCGAAATCTTCTTTGAGTGTTTTATAAACTCTCGGACTCGGCATAACCTCAACATCGTGATTCGTCAGCTTTCTCGTTATATATTCCTGCTTTGACAGTCCCGAGAGCCTAACAAATTCATCGATTGTCTGTCCTTCTTCGGGCGATACTCTGAACGAAACTGTTTTGTTTCTCCATCGGTTGCGGTTGTCTAAATTTTTCTCTGACATTTAAACATCGTTCCTTTCAAAATTTAATTTTCTTGCCATTTCCTGCTGAGCAGAGGGGAAGAGGTGAGCGTATCTGTATGTTATTTCAATGCTTTCGTGCCCCACTCGGTCAGCGATTGCAAGAGCCGAGAAACCCATATCAATCAGCAGAGAAATGTGACTGTGCCGCAAATCGTGGATTCTTATCCGCTGTATTCCGACCGCCCGTGAGCCTCGCTCAATTTCGTTGCTAAGATACTTTTTTGATATTTTGAATATCCGTTCCGTGCTTTCAAGTCCGTAAATCATCTTCAGGTATTCCTGCATTTCTTCGCAGAGGAAACTCGGCATTGTGATTGTTCGGTTACTCTTCTTTGTTTTGGGAGAGGTGATGATGTCCTTGCCTTTTATCCTTTGATACGACTTGTTTATTCTCACGGTTCCCTTGACGAAGTCAAAATCTTCGGCTGTCAAGGCAAGCAGCTCGCCGACACGGATACCGCACCAGTAAAGCATTTCAAAAGCGTAGAACGAAACGGGTTTGTCCATTATTTCGTAAGAGAACAGTTTGTACTCATCTTTTGTCCAGAACTTCATCTCTTTCGTTTCTTCCTTGCCCATATTTCCTGCTTTAGCAGCAGGGTTGGAACGTAAATCATAGTGCCTTACTGCGTGATTGAAAATCGCACTGAGCTGATTGTGCATCGTTTTGAGATAGGTTGCCGAGTACGGCTTCATTTTGCTGTCACGGTATGCCAGCATTTC
>JAFUPA010000047.1 GCA_017481575.1 Clostridia bacterium
AACTCGTCGGCTTGGTTGGTGTACCTCAAAAGACAATATTTTCCCACATTTAACCAATCTTTCACAAAAAAATCATCCGAGACTCGCTTTTACACGAATCTCGGATTTTTTTCTGGCTGTTTTTTTACAGCCCCTTGATTTTTAATGTTTAGATTATTTTTCTTCCTTCTTCTTGTGGAAGAGGATTTTGTCTACCGGGAAGTAGAGGAAGAACTGAACTGCTGAACAAATCATTGTTGCAATGTTCTTTGAAAGTGCCTCGTTGAGACCAAGGTTAACAAATACTTCCTTAAGAGTAGGATTGAGCCATGCTGAGAAAAAGATGAGTGCGATTGTGAAAACGATGTAAATCGGAAGTGCAATCGCAATATTTGCACCTGAATTGAAGGTCTTTTCCTTGTTTACAAAGAAAGCAACAATCTGTGCAACTACGTTTGCAACATTACTTACGATGAAATAACCAAGTCCACCGACAGCTACCGGATACACAAAGAACCACCAGGAGAAATCCTGTGTGTAAAGCTCTTTGATTGCAGGAATGAGCTGAAGTGTGTTAAGAAGTACGAACTGAACGATCATAGCAAGCAAGCTTACAACAATAAACTTTACAAACTGCCAGATAGTTACGATAAGTGAGCCTTTTTTCTCGGCTGCGTTGTCAATGTTTTTTAATCCCATATTTAACTCTCCTCTGATTATCTTCGCAGATATTTCTGCTTTGATATATTCTACCATTAAAAGAAAGATTTTGCAACACTTATTTGACAGGAATCATCAACATTGTTTTATTTTCGAGATAATCGACACTCAATTCATTTTCCTGCATAATTTCGTCGACAGTTGTGTTATATTTGCGTGCGATGTCCCACACGCTCTCGTTGCCCTGACAGAAGTAAATTACTAGTGCGGGCTTTTTCTGCTTTCTGCCCGTACCCTCCATTGCTTCAAGTGAAGTGAGCACCTTTTCACGGACGGTTCTGAAAACAACGGCAGAGATACAGATTTCCGCCTTAAAATCGGCTTTACCGTCACCCATAAGATTACACGAACAGCCCGAAAGCTCAAATTGCGGAGTGCAGGAATAATCGGCATTACCGTCAAGAGTGCGTGTATATTCAAACTCCGCTTCCCTTTCGCAAAGCACGGGTACACCCTCGGCATCAATCACCACAAGACTGACGGGCACCTTACCGCTGACAATCATTTTATCACCGTCAAAACGGCATTTTGTCTGCGGCGAGGATGTTGTGAAAGCATAGAGCTTTTGCGGTGAGAAAGAGGAAACGTCGAGACTATCCTTACAAATGAGGGTATCCCTAAAGGTATGCGAAACGCAGGCAAACTCCACAGGGCGGTATTTGGCATCAATGTCAGTATCCGTTGAATAAGCATCGGTTATGACCTTGATGCTCTGCTTTGAGTAAGCTGTGACCAGAGCGCAAAGCTCGGAGTTTATGTTCATATAACGGTATTCACCGTCGTTGTCGGTTTTAGGCTCGGCTGTAAGGCTGTTTACAAAGAGCTTGACATCAACACGACACTCATCGGTGACGGACGCCGCCTCGATAATCTCATTAAAAGGAATGTTTGTGCAAAGGGTGCAGGTTTCGTTTTCGCCGCTGTCGGCACAGTAAACCACTCTGACACAAAGCTCGCCCTTTAAAAGGATTTTGCCCTTAATCAGCTTTGATTCATTGAGTATGGGTGCGGCACTTGCATCAAGCACCTTACCGATACCGCTGTTGGTTTCGCCGACATTTTCGACCTGTGAGACTTCAAAGGTTTTAGACACCACCGATGACACGTCGTCAATATCCAAGCCTTTCTTTTTGAGCTGAATTCCGTCGCCGCAAGCATCAGAAATGACGGTATCCTGCCTGCCCGACTTCACGGTAAAGTGCAGACTGACAACACCGTGAACATCAACACGGCGCTTGCTGACAGCACGGCAATTGACGTATTCGGTCTTTGCATTGCAGACAAGCACGGCATTGTCGTAAGCGGAGGAAAGCTCTGCGTATTTTGAAAAAGGGTAGTCCTGCTCGTAGCAGAAAACCTTGTTTTTTTCGTCGGCATAGACAATACGGATTTTAGCATTGCCGTCTGCCGTTGCACGGTCACCGATTATTTTTGAATTTGAGATACAGTTATGTACCGTGCACCTTAAAATACGCATTATATCGGGGCAATAGTCAGGCAGAGTGATGTCGCAATCCACGCCCTGCTCTATGAAGTTGTCAAAATAAGTTTCTGCAAGTCCGATGCTTCTTGAAGTGAGTTCAATGCTCATATTAAAACCTCTCTTTTTTAATTTTCTATGGAATTATATGAAGCATTCGGGACAAATATGATATTTTTATTATGTCATTTCCAAATTCCAACCCTTTGTTGTTTGTATCAAGGAAAGGAAGTCGGATTTTTCCTCTTCGTCTGTGAAAGCGTTGTCGATTGCATAAGAAGAAAGATATACAGTTGCAGTATTTTCGGTTGAAAGACCGTTTGCAATGCTCAAAAGACTTTCTTTAGTGAGGCTTATGCTATCCTGAAAGGAAATATCCTTTGTTATTGAATTTTCAAGAAAACGGACAGTTTCGAGCATAGGTGTGCCGATAAAAATTTCATCTGCACTCGTTACGGTTCTGAAGTCAAAAACACCGTCAATCTCTTTTAAAACAGAGCAACCGTAAAAGGCACAGTCTGCTGTACTTATGCGACACATATTTGTAAATTCAACCTTTTCAAGCCTGCTTGCTTCCATTGCCAGCTGTGTGATATTGGTACAGCTTTCAAGGTTGCCGATATCAAGATAACGGATTGACGTGCAAGCGTAAGCAAGACTTTCGTAGCTTGTAATGTTGTTTGTATTTTTGAGGACGAGCTTTTGGATTGAGTCCTTTTCCATAAAAACTTCCTGAAATATTGTGACGGAAGAAAGATCGAGACCAATCTCACGCAAATTCGTATCAAAATTGCGAGACGTAAAACCCTTAACGGACGAGGTGTTGAGCATCGGCAGACGGTATTCTTCACTGCCGCCACCCCAAAGCGGACTGCTGGCAAGAGTTTTGCCTTGTATAGCAATGTCAACCATTTCCCATTTTTCTGCCTTTTCCCGACATTCAGCCAGCTGTGAGTTAAGCTCTGTAATCTGTGCCTCATATTCGCTGACCTGCTTTGCGTGCTCGTTTTTGATTTCTTCAATCTCGCTGTCCTTCTCGGCAACAGCTTCAAGAGTTTTTTCATTCGCTTCGACAATCTGTGCATTAAGAAGCAATTTTTCTTCCACGTGTGCTTTTTTGAGCTCTTTAATCTCGTTTTCATACTTAAGATAAGCCTCAGCAATACACTCCTCTTTAAATCGGTCAAACAAGACCTCTGACGGACTTAAGGTTTTGTATTCCTCGGGCAAAAGATTTTCGCTGACGAGTATCTCAACCTTATCCGAAGTAAGTGTTTTGGCCCCGTCAAAGCCGATAACGGAAAGCTCGAACATCCCCTGCTTTGTGAGCACTTCCCAAGGGATTTTGGCACGGTTTGTAATGATTTCGATAATGAAATATTGCATATCGGAATTACGGAAAACCGCCGCCTTTGAGTCGAAGCGGCGCCAGTTACGGTCAAAATTAAAGCGCAGACTCAAAGTTTCGTTTGCATTTGCCGCAACTGAAAACTTGTCCGCACCAAATAAACGCTGTTTTTCAAGCATTAAATCGTAGGTTACCATTTTTATTTCTCCTTATCACCTCCATAGCATCACACTTAATATTATAGAGAACATTTGTTCTGTTTGTCAACTGTTTTTTTACTTTACAACAACGATTTTATATTGTATTATATAATGGTAGTTTTTAGAAAAGAAGGTTACAAAATGGAAATGGTAAAACTTACCCCCTCGGTTGCGGACAACATCTGGGGCGGAACAAGACTGATTGAAGAATACGGTATTAAAACCGACAAAAATCCTGCCGCCGAGGCTTGGGTGCTTTCCTGCCACCCGGCAGGCCCCTCGACCGTGCAGAACGGCAAATACGAGGGCAAAACCTTGCAGGAGGTTTATCTCGAAGACAAGTCTATCTGCGGTAAAAAGGGCGAAAGATTTGAATTTTTCCCACTTCTTATAAAGTTCATCGATGCAAAGCAGAATCTTTCAATTCAGGTACACCCCGATGACGAATATGCAATGCGTGTTGAGGGCGAATACGGCAAGACAGAGGCTTGGTACATACTCGACTGTGACCCCGATGCAGAGCTTATTCTCGGCTTTAACCGTGAGGTAAGCGTTGAGGAATTCAAGGAAGCCGCAAAGAGCGATGCAATGATGGACATCTGCAACAAGATAAAGGTTAAGAAGGGCGACCTTTTCTTTATCGAATCAGGCACAATGCACGCAATCTGCAAGGGAATTCTGCTTGCAGAGGTTCAGCAGAACTCCAACACGACATACAGAATTTACGACTACGGCAGACTCGGTAACGACGGCAAGCCCCGTGAGCTTCACGTTGACAAAGCGGCTGACGTTACAAAGCGCTGCCCCCCTGCCCTTTCAGATGCGACCGAACGCAAGACAGAAAAGTTTGAAAATGCAACCCGTGCCGAGCTTACAAAATGCGACCTTTTCGCAATGTACAAGCTCGACGTTGACGGCAAATACACAGCCGTTGCAGACGACGAGAGCTTTGTTTCGCTCCTCTGTCTTGAGGGTAACGGAACGGTTAAGTGCGACGAGACTGAACTGACACTTAAGAAAGGCGAAAGCATTTTTATTCCCGCTTCAAGCGGTGAGTTTACCGTTGAGGGTAAGCTCGAGATACTTGAGAGTACGTTATAAAAAGTAATCCCTGAATGATTTGGTTCATTCAGGGATTTGTTATTTATTTAAGATATGCTTCAAGTCTGTATATCGGTTGACCGAGGTCAGAGAAGCGTTTTTCGTATTCTGTTACTATATTCCCCTCAAAATCGCTGTTATGAAGATCGAGAGATACATTTTTGATTGTAAAACCATAATCCGACAATTCACCGATTGAGTATTCAAAAAAGTGCATATTATCTGTTTTCTGGTGAATTTCGCCCTGCGGAACAAGCATCATTTCATAGAGCTTCAAAAAGGTTTTATTAGTCAATCTGTGGTTGGCATATTTTTTCTTCGGGAACGGACAGGAAAAATTAAGGTAAAGCCTTTCGATTGTTCCGTCGGGAATAAAGCACGGAAGATACTCCGCTCCGCCGTTTATAAAATAGACATTCTTAAGCCCTGCTTCAAGCGCTTTTTCGCAAGCCTGGACGATTACGTTTGCACTTTTTTCAACTGCGATATAGTTAATATCGGGGTTTCTTTTGGCAATTTCACAAACAAACTGCCCCTTGCCGCAACCGATTTCCATATGCACAGGGTTGTTGTTGCCAAAAAGCTCGGAATAATTAAAATAAGCTTTGTTTTCGATTGCTGTGCTGAAGTTTTTATCTTCCGAATAGACTTTAAAAAGTATGTCTTTACACTCGTCAAGTCTGGTTTCAAGGTTTTTCTTTCTTCTCATTCGCATAGCGGTTTCACCGTCCGTTAAATATTCGCTATATTTTACCTTATTTTTGGACTTACGTCAACTCTTTGCTTGACAAAATGATAAATTCAAGATATAATCACTTCAATGACTGTGACGGGAAAAAGTAGGACGGCAGTGAAGCAAAGAGAGTTTTCGGTTGGTGTGAGAAAACGTGAGCCCCGTGTGAAATACCTCCCCGAGTTGTGTACCGAACTAACAGTAGGCTACACCGTGTGCGCACGTTAAAGCGTAAGGGTGTTTTTTTCTATGCACCCGTTGAGGTCATATCTGTGAGGGTATGATAAATAGAGGTGGTAACACGGTAATTCGTCCTCTGTCAATAATGACAGAGGTATTTTTATTTTCTGTCACAAAACGTAAATATGAAAGGATAAAAAGTATGAAAATCTATGACGAGCTCGTAGCCAGAGGTCTTATTGCTCAGGTTACGGATGAAGACGAAATTAAAGAACTTATCAACAACGGTAAGGCTGTTTTCTACATCGGCTTCGACCCCACAGCAGACAGCCTTCATGTAGGTCACTTTATGGCACTCTGCCTTATGAAGAGACTCCAGATGGCTGGTAACCGTCCGATTGCATTGCTCGGCGGCGGTACAGGTATGATTGGTGACCCGTCAGGCCGTTCTGACCTTCGCAAAATGCTTACAAAGGAAGACATTGACCACAACATTGCTTGCTTTAAAAAGCAGATGAGCCGTTTTATTGAATTCGGCGAGGGCAAGGCTATGATGGTTAACAACGCTGATTGGCTCCTTGACCTTAACTATGTTGAGGTGCTCCGTGAGGTTGGCACCTGCTTCTCTGTTAACAATATGCTTCGTGCTGAATGCTATAAGCAAAGAATGGAAAAGGGTCTGAGCTTCCTTGAGTTCAACTATATGATTATGCAGAGCTATGACTTCTATCACCTTTTCAAGGAGTATGGCTGTAATATGCAGTTCGGCGGCGACGACCAGTGGTCAAATATGCTTGGCGGTACAGAGCTTATCCGTAAAAAGCTCGGCAAGGACGCATATGCAATGACAATCACTCTTCTTATGAACTCTGAAGGCAAGAAGATGGGTAAAACAGCATCGGGTGCAGTTTGGCTTGACCCCGAAAAGACTTCCCCCTACGAATTCTACCAGTATTGGAGAAATGTCGGTGACCAGGACGTTCTTAAGTGTATCAGAATGCTCACATTCCTTCCGCTTGAGGAAATTGATGCAATGAATGATTGGGAAGGCAGTCAGCTTAACGAGGCAAAGGACATTCTTGCTTACGAGCTTACAAAGCTTGTTCACGGTGAAGAAGAGGCACAGAAGGCACGTGAGGCTTCCAAGGCTCTTTTCGGCGGCGGAATGGACAGCGCTAATATGCCGACAACAACTCTTGCTGACGAGGACTTCACAGACGGCAAAATTGACATTCTTGAAGTGCTTGTTAAAACAGGTATCACCAAGTCTCGTGGTGAAGGCAGAAGACTTGTTCAGCAGGGCGGCGTTTCTGTTGACGATAACAAGGTGACAGATATCGGTCTTTCTTTCACTGCAGATGAACTTAAAGTTAACGCTGTAATCGTTAAAAAGGGCAAGAAGGTTTTCCACAAGGTGCAGGCATAAACAGTAATAAAATATCACAAAAAGAGATTGCATCTGCAATCTCTTTTTTGATGCAAAAAAGGGGCTGTAAAAAAACAGCCAGAAAAAAATCCGAGATTCGTGTAAAAGCGAGTCTCGGATAATTTTTTGTTGAAAAGTGGTTGTTGTGTGGAAAATTATTGCAAACAGAACACACCAACCAAGCCGACGAGTTTTTTCGTCAGCTAAGTGAAAAACTGTTTAGTTTTTTCAAGCAGCAAGTTGCTTAGCTTGTTTCTTCAAATGGTATTTATGAAGGTTAAAACCGCAAGAAATCATAGAAATCTCTAAAA
>JAFUPA010000048.1 GCA_017481575.1 Clostridia bacterium
GCAAAAATAAACAGCCGCACGTGAGCGGCTGCTTGTGATAGTAATGCGTTGTCAAACTTCTATGCCCCTTTCAGGGGCTTAGCCAGTAGGCGGCCCTTATAGGGCCTGTGCAAACCACTAGTTTACTAGTGGTTATGATTTGATTTACTTTTCGGAAAGTTGTTTGTATGTTTTGGCTATTATGATTGCTGAGATAATCGCTGTCAATATGTCAGAGGCCGGCATGGAATAAAGCACACCGTCAAGTCCAAAGAAAAGAGGAAGCAAAAGTGCTAAACCTACTCCGAATACAATTTCACGCACCATTGAAAGCATTGTAGAGGCAACGGCTTTACCCATTGCTTGAAGAAAAATAAATGCTGCCTTATTTACGCAAGCAAATATCATCATGCAAAGATAAATGCGAAAAGCCCTTAAGGCAAAGTCAGTATAATAAAAACTTTCATTCGATGCACCAAAAATGCCGATAAGCTGTTTTGGGAAAAACTCCACTATTATCAGAGCAACAGCACCTACCAACGCTTCCGCAATCAACAATTTGGTAAACAAAGCTTTAACTCGGTTTTTATATCCGGCACCCATATTGAAGCCTACAATAGGAATACAGCCTGCCGCCATACCTACAACAACAGAAATAACAATCTGGAAGAATTTCATCACAATTCCGACAACTGCCATTGGAATCTGTGCATACTGTGGTTGCCCGAAAATTTCGTCCAAAGCACCGTATTTGCGAATCATATTGTTTATTGCTGCCATTGCGGCAACAAGTGAAATCTGTGAAAGAAAGCTGCAGATGCCAAGAGTAAGGGTGCTACCTATGGTTTTGCTGTTTAGTCTGAAATCACTCGTTGAAATGTGAACGGTTTTGGTGTGCCATAAGTACCATACAGCAAGCACCGCTGTTAAAATTTGACCGAGAACGGTAGCAACAGCGGCTCCCATCATTCCCCATTTGAAAGTGAAAATAAAAATCGGGTCAAGGATAATATTAACAATAGCGCCTGCGAGTGTGGAAATCATAGCGAATTTCGGACTTCCGTCAGCTCGGATAATGGGATTCATTGCCTGCCCGAACATATAGAACGTAATACCGAGTGTGATCCAGAAGAAATATTCTTTGGATTGCTTAAACGTTTCCTCGTTAACGGTGCCGCCAAAAATCGTAATTATCTGATTACTGAACAGCAAGTAAACAGCAGTTATAACAAAACCGGAAATAATTGTTATCAATATAGCGTTTCCCATACTGCGGCTTGCGTCTGTTGGCTTGTTCTTTCCGAGGCTTAAGCTCATAAAAGCACAGCAACCGTCTCCAATCATAACTGCAACTGCCAATGCTATTACAGTTAACGGAAATACAACGGTGTTTGCGGCATTACCGTAAGAACCGAGATAGTCTGCATTGGCTATAAAAATCTGATCGACTATATTATATAATGCTCCGACAAGCAAGGAAATAATACACGGTACAGAGTATTTAGCCATTAGTTTTCCCACCTTTTCAGTGGCAAGAAAAGATTGTTTTGCTTCATTCATTTTAAAATACCTCCTAAAAAACGCAAAAAAGTAATGCGCAAGCCCAAAACTGGACTTACGCATTACTGCTACTCGTTGCTGATATATTAACACAAAAAACGGATTTTTTCAAGAACAAATCAAAAAATGCTGCAAACTAATTTGTCTGCTTCGGGTTTAATATTTAAAATAACAGCGTACAAATTCTGCAAGCGGAGGGATAAGCGTTTTAATGTTCATCCCCGTAGTGTTCAGGCAAAGGTGATAGCTTTCTTTGGCGCCCCATTCGCTGTCGGCTATGAGCTTGCGCTGTCTTTTTCTGCCCGAGTCAACCTGCTTTATCTTGCGGATAAGCTCCTTGTCCGTAAGATGCTCTTCTTCGGGCGCACGCTCACGGCAACGCTTAACCTTTGAGTCCATATCCGCATAAACAAAGATGTTGAGCGGATTGAATTTGTTGAGAAGCACATCGGCACTTCTGCCGACAATAACCATATCCTTGCCCTGCTCGGCAAGCGATTTTATAATTTTCTGCTCGGCTACAAGCAGGTTTGTGACATTCTGTTGCAAAACGTCCGTGTAAATGAAAGTTCTGCCAAAGGTAACGGGGAAGCTGACTGAAAAATTGCCGTTAAGCACGTTTTCAACATAACCCTCGTCAAGCTGGCTTTCCTTTGCAACCTGTTCAATAATTTCCCTGTCATAATATTCAAACCCAAGCTCATCGGCAAGTCTTTTTCCGACCTCTCTTCCGCCGCTTCCGAATTCACGGCTTACAGTAACGATTTTTGCCATAGTATGCACCTCCATACTTTTTTATAATTATAACATTTTTATTTTGAAATGTACAGAAAAAATGCACCTCTTGCGAGATGCATTTTGTTTTATTTTTTAAATATCTTTTTAAGCAGTCCGCCGTTAGACTCGCTCTTTGGCTCGTCTGTATACTCTGACGGCTTCCAGATGTGTATAACGCCCTCGTCGTTGAGAAGCTTTACAATAATAATCATAATCGGCACAAGGAAAATACCGATAAATCCAAAAAGCTGTGAGCCGATATACATACCCATAAGGGTGATGAACGGGGGAAGCCCCACTGTTCCACCGACGATTTTTGGCTCGATTACCTGACGTACAACATAAATCACAGCGTAAACAATAAACAATCCGATTGCAAGTCCGACCTTGCCTGTGATTAGCGAGTAAATTGCCCACGGAATCATAAATGTGCCTGTACCAAGCACTGGGAGGATGTCCAGCAAGGCAACGATAACCGAAATAATGATTATGTTGCCGTTGTCATAAAGTCCCACAAGCGAAAGAATGTTAAGTCCTATGAATATTTCGGTGCCTGTGATACATATAATCAGCACATAGGAGCGGATGAGCTTGCCGAGTGATTGAAAAACAACACGCTTGCTGATGGAAAGCTTGCGTTTGTGCTCAGGGGAAAGCTGTTTTTTGATAAAAGTAACAATCCAATCGTAATCAGCCGCCATAAAGCAGGACGAAAGTATGGTGATTATGATTGCGACAAAAACGGAGGGAATTCTCTTTGCTGTGCTCCACAAGCCGCTCAACGGTGTTGTGATTGTTGAAAGCGAAAATTTCTCCTCACCCGAAGCCGAGCCTGTAATGATTGCGGCAATTTCGGTCACGCTCTTGTCACGGATAACATCAAACCAGTTGCTTGCCTTGGCAACAAACTTTGTTTCGATTTTATCGGGCAGAATTTCTGCGGTGTTGATGACCCAATATTTGATGTCGTCAATCAGCGACGGCAGGTCGGTAAGCTGTGCGGTCACAAAATCAATTGTGTTCTTGATAATATCGACCAGCTTCATTCCCAAAAGGGAAATAAGTCCGCCTGCGATAAAAAACAAACCGAGAATAAGAATTGTCGAAGAAATACCTTTTTTCAGTTTTGTTTTTCTGACAAGGAAGTCAGCGGGCTTCTGCACAATTACCGCAAGCAAAAACGCAAGCAGAAACGGGAAGAAAACCCAGAAGCAATATCTGACGAACAAATAGGATAATCCTAAAATAATTGCAAAGTAGACCAGATTGATTATCCGCTTTCGTCTTAATTCAACCTTTTCCATTCAGGATACCTCATCTTTTTGCAAATTCACGGAGCTTTTTCATTTTTTCTCCGCCAATGATTTTTATAAGCGCACGTTTTGCATCAGTTTTAAGCCGAACGTTTCTCGGCAACCAGAGCTGTGCAAAGTGGTGGATGGCAACACTGTCGTCCGAGATGTAGCTTATTCCGTTGATGTAATCGTACGGGCTGAAAAATGTCCTCGGGTAGATTGAGATGTCACCGACTGTCTGGAACTCGTTGTTTCGCACAAGTCCTCTCTCGTCAAGCAGCTTTGTAAGAAGAACAACGTTTGTGTCGGTGTACTTTGTGCCGTCCTCGTTGAAATATGTCATACTCTCGTAGTGGTTGAGGTAACTTTTCATAAGCTCGTGACCCTTTTCAACACCCATAACACAGGTGCCGACGAAGTTGCCCTCTTCAAAACCGAGGAATACCTTGTCGTCAAGAAAACGGTCAAAGCTGCCCAGAACCTCAACGTCCGTGTCCAAATAAATTCCGCCGTAGTTGTAAAGCACAAATGCACGCACATAGTCGCTCACAAATGCAAAGTTGCGGTCGCTGTATGCTTCTGCGACAAATTGATTTTTAGAGATGTCAAAATTATCCTCGTTCCATTCAACAAGGCGATAGTCGGGCAGATTCTTCTTCCAGCTTTCGATACATTTCTTAACAAGCTTAGGTTTTTCGCCTCTGCCAAACCAGCAATAATGTATGGTTTTTTTCATAAGGACAACTCCTTAATTGTTATACATAATTATATTATAACAAAATCTGCCTCATTGCAATTAAAAACAGATGAAATTTTTTTGAATTTATTATATTTTTTTTGATTTTACTCTTTATTATTTTTATTCTTTGTGTTAAACTTAAGTGTATATTGCAATCTGAATGCAAGGAGTGAAAAATATGGAAATAGCAATTATGGGCTACGGTGTCGTAGGTTCAGGCGTTGCACAGGTTATTTCGATGAATAACCGTGAGGTTGCCGAGAAAAGCCTGCAGGACAGCGTAAGCGTTAAATACATACTTGACCTCAGAGATTTCCCGGGTGACGAGAACGAGCAGAAGCTGACAAAAGACTTCAACGTCATTCTCAACGACCCCGATGTTAAAATTGTAGTTGAAGCAATGGGCGGACTCAACCCCGCATTTGATTTTGTTTCCGCTTGCCTTAAGGCAGGCAAGAGCGTTGCAACCTCCAACAAGGAGCTTGTTGCCGCAAAGGGTGACATCCTTCTTAAATTGGCAGAGGAAAACAACGTAAACTTTATGTTTGAAGCAAGTGTCGGCGGCGGTATTCCCGTAATCCGTCCTATGGCACAGTGCCTTGCGGCAAACAAAATTGACGAGGTTGCAGGTATCCTTAACGGAACAACAAACTTCATCCTCACAATGATGATTTATAACTCAATGAGCTTTGAGGATGCACTTAAGCTCGCACAGGATAACGGCTATGCGGAAAAGGACCCGACAGCGGACATCGAAGGCTTTGATGCCTGCCGCAAGATTTGTATTCTTGCATCTCTTGCTTTCGGCAAGCACGTTTTCCCCGAAAGTGTGTATACTGAGGGTATTACAAAAATTACTCTTGAAGATGTTGAATATGCCCGTTCATGGGGCGGCGTTATCAAGCTTCTCGGCAGAGCAAAGCGTGTGGGCGATAAAATCTCCGCAATGGTAAGCCCTGCATTTGTTAAGAACGAGAGCATTCTTTCAGGCGTTAACGACGTATTCAATGCCGTTTTTGTCAGAGGCAATGCTGTTGGTGATGTTGCTTTCTACGGCAGAGGCGCAGGCAAGCTTGCAACGGCAAGTGCAGTTGTAGCTGACGTTATCGACTGTGCTCGTCATATCGAAAAGCGCAAGGCTTTCGGTTGGGGCGATGCTGTTGAGAATTATGTTGTTGACCACAATGAGGTTGAAACATCATTCTACGTTCGTGCAAAGGGCGACAAGATATTTGCTCTTAAAAAGGCAGAGGAAATCTTTGGCGATATCAGCATTCTCACCCGTGAGAATGCACCCGAGGACGAGTTTGCGTTTGTAACTCCCATCAAGGCGGAGGGCGAGCTTCTCAAGATGCTCGAAAAGCTCGAGGATGTAGAAATCCTCTCAAAAATCAGAGTAGAAAATTATTGATATAAAGTGGTGAATTTATTATGGGACTTATAGTTCAGAAATTCGGCGGCAGCTCAGTTGCTAATGCCGAGCGTGTGATGAATGTTGCCAAAATCGTTACTGACACTTACAAAAAGGGCAACGACGTTGTAGTTGTTGTTTCTGCTCAGGGCGACACAACAGACGACCTCATCGCAAAGGCAAAGGAAATTAACCCCGGTGCACCGAAGCGTGAAATGGATATGCTTATGGCGGCAGGTGAGCAGATTTCAATCGCTCTTCTCGCAATGGCTATCGAAAAGCTCGGTTACCATGCTGTGTCACTTCTCGGTTGGCAGGCAGGCTTCAGCACAGACTCTGTGTACTCTGCCGCAAGAATTAAGAAGGTTGACACAAAGCGTCTTAAGACAGAGCTTGGCAACAAGAAGATTGTTGTTGTTGCGGGCTTCCAGGGTCTTAACAAGTACGACGATGTTACAACACTTGGCCGTGGCGGTTCAGACACAAGCGCAGTTGCAATTGCAGCCGCACTTCACGCTGACAAGTGCCAGATTTACACAGACGTTGACGGTGTTTACACCGCTGACCCCCGTAAGGTAAATAACGCACAGAGACTTTCCGAGATTACCTATGACGAGATGCTTGAGCTTGCAACTCTCGGCGCACAGGTTCTTAACAACCGTTCGGTTGAAATGGCTAAAAAATATAACGTACAGCTTGAGGTTATTTCAAGCCTTAACCCGATTCCGGGCACAATGGTAAAGGAGACAGCTAAAATGGAAAAAATGTTAGTAAGAGGCGTAACTAAAGATTCAGATGCTTCAAGAATTTCAATCAGCGGACTCAATGACGTTCCCGGAGTTGCTTTCAAAATTTTTGCAAGCCTTGCCGCAAAGAATATCAATGTTGATATCATCTTGCAGTCTGTTGGCCGTGACGGCACAAAGGACATCGCTTTCACAGTAAGCGAAGCTCACGCAGACGATGCAGTTATGGCAATCAACAGCCTTCCGTTCATCGGTGATGCAAAGGTTGTTCGTGACGATACAATCGCAAAGATTTCAGTTGTTGGTGCAGGTATGGAGACACATCCGGGCACAGCTTCTACAATGTTCGAGGCTCTCTTCAACCAGGATATCAACATCCAGATGATTTCTACAAGCGAAATCAAGATTTCTGTTCTCATCGACCGTAAGGACGCAGACAGAGCAGTTGCTGCTGTTCACGAAGCATTCTTCGGTAACAACTAAATTAAAACATAAAGCAAAAACGCTGTGTTGCAACAACACAGCGTTTTCTTTGTCTGGCAACGGATGAAAACCCCCGGTTCTACCGGGGGAAAAAGAACGCTTTAGTAAAAAAAGAAAGCACCACGCAAATGAGTGGTGTAAAAAATAATAACCTCCTAGTATAATAGAAGCGGTTTGGCGACTGCATTA
>JAFUPA010000049.1 GCA_017481575.1 Clostridia bacterium
AAAACTCGTCGGCTTGGTTGGTGTACCTCAAAAGACAACATTTTCCCACATTTAACCAATCTTTCACAAAAAAATCATCCGAGACTCGCTTTTACACGAATCTCGGATTTTTTTCTGGCTGTTTTTTTACAGCCCCTTTTTAATTGTTTCATCCAAGATTTTCCCTGACCTTGCTCAAAAGTTCAATCTGCTCACTGTCAAAATTACAGTTTTCATCAATAAAAATATCCACACTTACAACACAGCCTACATCGTTACAGCGGCGAATGTAGTCTGTCATATACTCGGCATCGTATTTCACACCCTTGCTTCGCCAAGCAAGACCGGGATGTTCAGGCTCGGGCGAAACTCCGAGCGGAGCAAGAATATGAGCCTGCGCACCGTCAAAAAACCGACGGTCGGGAATATATACAAAATCCTCGTATTCACCTGCAGTAAAATCCTCCGACGGATGCTGTTTTACGAGAATATCGTTGAGTCCGCTATTCATTGACACAAGTGCTTCGGGATTTCCTTTTTTCGCCGCCTTAACAAAAAGCTCAAGCTGTTCGTCGGTAAAGCCAAGCCTGCGGTAGCAGCCGTCTATCCACCAGCCTTTGACCTTATCTGCGTAGCGGACGGAATATTCCTCAAGCACACTTACCCACTTTTGCACATAGGAATCGGTTATAACATCATTTGCGTGGTGCGTAAGTCCGAATTTCGGACCGATTTCTTCATCCTTAAACGGGCCGTCACCCGTAAAATACAAAAATAAATCAATGTCATACTTCCCAAGCTCTTCAGCAAGCTCGGGAATAATATCTCTTTTCGGGCAGGCTTCGCCCGGCATTGTTCCTGCAATTGCATCATAAGCCGAATTCGGAGCAAGCATATACCTGCCTCTCTGCATAACGGTTATAATATAGTAGCCTGCGCCTGTTTGCGAAATTGTTTCAGCCAGCCTTTTAATATCTATTTTTTCAATATGGCTGTTCCATATTTCGCCGTATTGTGGCTCAAGCCCGAAGAACGAAGCCGCTATATAATGGTTAAAAACACCAAACTTCCGGGAAAGGAATCTGTCTTTTGCTTTTTGAATCTGCATATGTATCCCCCTTTTAATTCATTATAGCACAAAACAGAAATATTGCAAAAAGTTTAGTTGCTATTTCAAGATAATGTGTTAATATAAATTAAAGAAAGCGGGTGGAAATATGCCAAAGGTAATAAAAAGTGTTATTGCAATCGTCAAACACAGCCTTTTAAAAAAGCACAAAGACATCGAGTCCAATCTGCCCGAGAGCTTCACCTACACCGCACATACAGGCTGTGTCGGCACAAAGGAAAACTCGCTTGAATCTATTGAATGCGGCGTACTCAACGGTGCGGATATCGTCGAGTTTGACCTTAATTTCACCTCTGAAGGTGAGCCCGTACTTTCACACGACGAGCCGAAGGGCAGAGAGATAACTCTTGACGAAGCCTTCAGGAAGATTTCAGAATACAAAAGCCTTAAGGTTAACGTGGATGTTAAAAGTACAGTCGCTCTTGGCAAAGTTAAAGCCCTTGCAGAAAAGCACCATATACTTGACCGTATTTTCTATACGGGAATCGGCGAAGATTTTGTTGAGGCTGTTCAGCGTGACACACCCAACATTCCCTATTACCTGAATGTTGGTGTTGAAAAAAATCAGAGTGAAGAATATCTTTATTCACTCGTAAAAAAGGTTAAGGACTGCGGTGCCGTCGGAATAAATTTCAACAAAGATAACGC
Source organism: Clostridia bacterium (assembly GCA_017481575.1). GTDB lineage: Bacteria > Bacillota > Clostridia > Oscillospirales > Acutalibacteraceae > CAG-488. The sequence goes on from JAFUPA010000049.1 coordinate 1,757, forward strand.
AACTAAAAAGCTTGTTGATGTTTTTCATGGAAACGGACTGCTGGTTTCTATCTGGACAGTCAGCAACACGGCAGATATTTACAGAATTCTCTCCTACTCCCCCGATAACATTACAACAAGACGTCCCGATAAAATCAAAAAAATCCTTTCGAAAAAGAAGACGGATAAAATTTAATTTGTGGAGCTCTTTTAATTTTGATGTTAACTTAAGGTTAGGGTGGCTCCACTTGTCAGGGGAGCTGGATTGCCGTAGGCAAGACTGAGGGGTAGTTAAGACTTTTGGTATCTCTCCCTCCGTCATTTTCTTGCGAAAATGCCACCGTCTCGGCTGCCGCCTCGGTCGGCGCTTCTGCTTCGCAGAGGTGTCCACCGGACACCCGCGCCCTCGTCAGATGGAGGTAACGGCTACAATCAGTTTTATAAAAATCAAAGATACCTACAAACCCCAATTTATCAGACTGTTTATATGCAAACCCGGTGTGTTCGAATTGAACGCACCGGGTTGATTTTAATTCCATAAGGGATTCAAGTCATAACGAGCTGCCAAAACAACGTCAACCAACATCACAACGATTGTTTTATAGTAAAGCTTACCACACCAGCGGGTTTTCTCCTTTGATGTTATACATAAAAGCAATTATTATATACCCTATCGGAATAATTATTAAACAAAATATTTCTATTACTTGTATTATACGTTTGTTGTCAGCTACACCGGCCTTTGTTCGGTAGCAAAAAATAATATATGCTATGTTCACAAGCAATAACGCTATACAGACAACAACGGAAAATGGATACGGAACCAATCTGTTCACCAAATTTAAAGCGACTACACAAGCCCAAACCAATATTTCCCATATCTTTGCAAGCTTTTTCATTTTTATTACTCCTTTATTTCGCAAAAAACGCCTTTGCACCGTGCTTCGGAAGTTTAACCTTTACACTTGTTCCCTTTCCGAGGTCTTCGTCTGACCACAGCTCTGTCATATTGACCTCGTCATAAATCTCGAGGTCTGTAAGACTCAGCTCAACCTCGTTATCTTCTTCGCCGAGGTTAAACAAAGCAAAATACTGTCCGCCGTCTGCACACATCGACGTCCAGAGAACTGTCTCAACTCCATTCACCTCACGGTGCCAAACCTGATGAGCGTGTCTCGAGGTTGCGTGCATCTTAAGAATCGCCTCGTTGGTGAGGAGTGACATTGTGAAGTCGTCAAACTTCGTCATCTCGCCGCCGATGATAAGCGGTGAGCGGAAGATTGCCCACAAAGTCATCATATTTATCTGCTCGTGCTCGGAGAATTTTGTAACATAATTTATATCCTCGTCCTGGTTGAGTGCGCCGATGGGAAGCATATCGGCATCAGGCCAACCGCCTGCACCCGTGTGAATAGACCACTTTTCGCAACGTTCAAACATTGCATAGAGCAAGTCCCATCTGTCCCAGAAATCGTCGGTAATTCGCCACATATCCGCAACCTGCTTGTAAAGCTCTGCCTTGTCAAGCACAGCCGGTCCGGGTGAAAGGCTGAAAACCATATCTCTGCCACAGCTTCTGATAGCCTTGCTTATCATAACAAGCTCCGACTCCTCGTGCGGAAGCTCACGGCAGATGTCATCGATTTTGATAAAGTCAACACCCCAGCTTGCATAAAGCTCAAAAAGGCTGTCGTAGTATTCCTTTGCGCCCTCTTTTTCGGGGTCAACACCGTACATATCGGTGTTCCAGAAGCAGGTGCTTGCAGTTTTTGCAATCTGACGTGCGGTTTTGTCAGTTCCCTTGATTGCAGTATTTCTGTGAACAGCCTGACGGGGAATACCTCTCATAATATGTATACCGAACTTAAGACCGAGCGAGTGAACATACTCGGCAAGCGGTGCAAAACCCTTTCCGCCTGCTGATGACGGGAAGCGGTTCTCTGCAGGAATAAGACGTGAATACTCGTCCATGCAAAGCTCTGTAAACGGAGCATAAGCGTGTCCCAACGCTGTAGGCTGACTCCATTGAATATCAACAACTATATATTCCCAGCCGTACTGTTTAAGGTTCTTTGCCATAAACTCGGCATTTTTTCTTACTGTTTCTTCAGTTACGGATGCACCGTAACAATCCCAACTGTTCCAACCCATAGGGGCAGTTTTTTTAATCATAACAAAACCTCCGTATATATTAAATAATTAATCACATCATCAACGCTCTTATACAATCAACAATCACGCTGAAAAATCCGAATATTTTTGCAAAGAGGTTTGCGTCCTCCATATATGCCTTGTGTGTATTGTTTGAAACCAAATCCTCATCAACCGTAAGGTTATCGATTGTGCCCGTGCCGTCAATATTGCCGACAGAAAGCACGATGCAATTTTCAGCATCGGGGTGGAAGCCTGCGTTGAAGTTGGTTACAATCGAGTTGAACGCACGGTCAGCCTTGAACGCTGTCTGTGTTCCGTCACCTGCCGAGTACCAGTAGCAGAAGCAGTTGTGGAAGGTGCTCACTCCGTACCAAGTTGTTCTGAAGCCGACTGCAAACTGGTCGCTGTAGCAGTAGTCAAACCAGTTGTTGCCGTTCTCAACAAGGAATCCACAGCTGTTCTGGTAGTCTGTGTAATCCGAATAATAAAGCGGATGCACGTTGCGAAGCACATTACCTGCAGACTTTACGTGAACACCGATGAAAACGTTGCCGATACGCACGTTTGTAATGGTGTTGTCAAAGCCTTCAAGCAAAATTCCGATTGAATCCGTTTTGCCTGTGCCGATAATGTTGACACCCGTTATGTCTGCATCAGACGAGCCGCTGTTTGCGCCGTACATTATGTGAATACCGATAACAGTATGCTTGATTGATGTGTCACGGACTGCTGTTTCACGTCCGCTGTTGATTGAAATTCCGTTTGCAACGCCGCTGCCGTCAATGATTCCGCCCTCGAGCGAATAGTTACTGCCCGGTGTGTGGGTGTTGTTTGCAGGGTCCTTGCCGCCGAGCTGGATAACAGCCTCGCCGTACTGCCAGTCGCCGATTGCTTTAATCACCGCAAAGTCTGACATCTCGAGTGAAACGCTCTTTGTCGGCTCGGCAGGAGTGTAAATCGGTTTTGACACAAGATATTCACCGTCGGGGAAGAAGATTGTTCTGTTCGGGTTGGCATCAATAAGTGCCTGGATTTCGTCCGAAACATCCTCGCCGCAACCCGGTTCGATTGTGTCCGTTACAATTATGTAGCCCTTGTCGCCTTCCTCGGCATAAGCCGGAATGCACACGCAGGCAAAAATAACAACAAATGCCATTAAAGCTGAAATAAGTTTTTTCATACCATTCACCTCGGGTTTATCTTACCATACAGAAATAAAAAATACAAGTTGCCGCAAATTAAAAATCTCACTTGAAAAACCAAGTGAGATTTTGTCTTTATTTTTATGTTAAACCGGCATCAATAATGCTCAAGCAAACGCTTGTAGAAGTTGGAATAGTCCGTTTGTCTTTTTGCCGAAAATTCCATTGCGTCACGGGGATGCTGATTTAACAATCCCGTAAAAAGGTATGGCAAGTCATACCCCCAGATAACACCCTGCTCCTTGAGAGGAAGCATATATTTTTGAACAAAATCCAAAAGGAAGTACATATTGTATTTCGGATTTTTAAGGAAGCTTAAAAGAAGCTCCATTGCACAGTTGCCTGCGCCTCTGCCCATACCCTGAACAGTTGCATCAAGGTAAGACACACCGTATGAAAGAGTTTCGATAGTGTTTGCAAAGGCAAGATTCTGGTTATTATGACCGTGGAAGCCAACCTTTTTGCCGACTTTTTCAGCTTCAGCAATGTAAAGCTTTGCAAGCTCAAGTGCGTTTTCGGGATAAAGCGAGCCGAAGCTGTCTACAAGGTAAATAACGTCAACCTTGCTTTCGCCGAGCATCTGCAAGGCTTCAACAATTTTGTCCGAACCAACCTGTGAAATTGCCATGATGTTGCAGGTGGTTTCGTAACCGAGCTCGTTGAAATAATTTATCATTTCAATTGCGGCAGGAATCTGGTGGATGTAGCACGCAACTCGCACCATATCAATTACACTTTCGCTCTTCGGCAAAAAGTCTGTTTTGTAATCGCATCTGCCGACGTCTGCCATAACGGCAATTTTCATATCAGAGTTATTTGTGCCGACAATTGCACGGATATCCTCCTCGTTGCAGAACTTCCATTTGCCGTAGTCTGCCTCGTTGAACATCGTTTTGCTTGCCTTGTAGCCGAACTCCATATAGTCAACACCGCACTTGATGTTCATTTTATAAAGCTCGTAAACAAACTCGTCTGTAAATTCAAAGTTGTTGCAAAGTCCGCCGTCACGGATTGTTGCGTCAAGAACTCTTAAGTCGTTACGAACGCTTAACAAAGAGCCTTTTCTGGTATTCATTTGACCATCTCCAAAATTTCTTTTACTTTCACGCTTTAAAGTTTTAAAGGTTTAAATCGATGATGTGATTATAGCACAACCGTTATACTTTGTCAAAGGTTTTTTGCAAAATTTTTGGTCTGCCTCAAAAAGAAGCAGACCTTAGGGTGGCGGTAATAATCTTATCTGTACTGATAAACTCTTACGTAATCAACTACAAACTCTGCTGTTTCGCCTATTTCAAGGTCTATCGGACCAACTCCGTGGCGGTCGGCATAAGCAACACCGTTTTCGCCTGCAACCTCACACGAAAGAATGAGGTATTCGGGATTTTTGCTCACTCCGCCAGCAGAAGTTCTTGCGGTTTCCACACCGTTTATGTAGAAAATATATTCGTTTTCGTTCCACTCAACACCGTAGGTATTGTATTCCTCGTAAGGGTTGTTTGCAAACCACTTGCCGAGACCCACACCTGTGTGACCCTCGCTGTAGCCGTCGTAGTGAATGCCGGTCTGCACGCAATCACCTGCGCCCCACCATACATCCTTGTAGGACATAGACTCAAAAACATCAATCTCTGTTCCGTCCTCGCCGGAGTCGTTAACTTCATAAACACCGCCGTTCATCATCCAGAAGGCAGACCACATTCCCGTGGATTTCGGCAAAATCGCACGGCACTCAAAGTAGCCGTATTTAAACTCGTGCTTACCTGCCGTGGCAATCATACCCGTGTAGTAGCCCTCTCCGTAGCTGTCGGGTGAGCCGAACGTGTTGCCCTCAAGCGGAGTTTCCTTGTATTCGGTAGAAATCACAAGGTTACCGTCACGCACATCAATCATATCCTTGTGCCAATATCCGCCCTTGCGGATGGGGCCCCAATGAAGCGTGTCAACCGTCTGATTGTCGTCCCACTTTGTTGTGTCAAGCTCGTCACCGTCAAATTCATCCTGCCATACAAGCTCAAAACGCTCGTCAAGTGCAAGCTCCTGACCCGACGGAATTGCAGGCAAGTCAAGAAGCATGGGAAGCTCGGGAGAAATAAACATTAAAATCGCAACCAAAAAGCTGATAATTTTTGTCATCATAGGAACAACCTCCTTATGGTAACAGTATACCGAAAAAGAAACAAGCAGTCAATGCAAAAACATTGACTGCCTGTGAATTATTGATTAGTCCGCATAAGAAATCTGTCTGCCGGAGAAAGCAGAAACAATACCTCTGCCGAGCTTGTGAATTGTCTTCTGGAAAAAGCCCTTAAAGTCAACATCGAGTGCAAGCTTGTAACCGTAATCGTCACCCGACTTACGGAGATTGTTGATATCCTCAAGCGTAAACATATCGTACCAATGCTCAACACGGGTTTCGTACTTTGATGTGTCATTCTCGTCAATCTCAAACATTCTGTAGCCATACTGTGAAGAGAAAGCATCTCCGTTGTATCTGCAGCTTACGGTGTTGCCGATTTCAATGCCCTTGTACTCAACACCGAATGCGTTTGTGTGATCGTGACCTGTGAAGATGCCGAGCACGTCGCCCTTTTCAACAAGTGCGTCAAACTGACCGTCGTTGTAATAGCCACAACACGGAGTCTCTGTCAGCGTGCCGTGGTTAAGTCCGTTCGGGTCAAACATATAATACTCGTCCTCGTTATACATATGACTGTAAGAGAAAAGACGTTTTCTGTCTGTCTTTTTGAGCGCATCGTAAATCTCTGGAACAATAATATGCTGGAAAGCAATTGAATAAACAACCTCGCCGCCGTTTGCCGCTTTGAGTTCGTCCGACTTCGCCTTGTACCACTCAACCTGGTCAGCCTTTACATAGCCGTAATGTCCCTCGTTGTCGTAGTCGCCTGAATCAAACACCCAAACGTTGAACTTAACCTTTGAACCGTCCGAGGACAGAACGGGGATATTGTATGTACCGCAACCCGAAAGAACCTCGCCGTCATCAATGGAAATGGAGCAGGAATATGTGTTGTAGTAAGCCATAAGCTCCTCACGTGACATTGCACCACGCTCGGAATCGTGGTTACCAAAGGTTACCGCTGTGGGGATTTTTCTTTCCTCAAACACTGTCATAAGCTTGTCGATGTAGGATTTTGTTTCGTTTGCATCGTCACTGTTGAGAACATTGTCACCCGTAACCACAACAAGGTCGGGCTGTTCTCTGTCGCAAGCCTCGGCAATAAGCCATACAGACGCATCAACATTATCACTTTCAAGATGTGTGTCTGTTACGTGCATAATTTTGAACTTGCCATCCGTGCCGAACTGCAACGCTTTTGTTGTCAAGCCGTCCTGTGAAGCAAAGCCCGTTACTGAAATACCCGCCATAATAATTACCACCATTAAAATTGAAATAAAATTTTTAACAAATTTTCTCATTAAATATTGCCTCCTATTCATTGAAAAACCATATGTGGATTATAACCCATTTACCTTAAAAAGTAAATAAAGTCTTGAAGAATTTTCTGAAAGAGTTATAATATACTTAATTCAGCGAAAGGATGATTTTAATGCTTTTATTTTTTCAAAAGGTTATCTGCGTTATTGCAACGTTCTTTATGATGATTTACGGTACATTTGCAGGAACAAACTGGGACGACAAGCGTAAGGATTACAAGGAAAATGTTGCTTCCGTCGGCTATTCCAACACGCTTGAAACAGCAACTCCGCAGACAGAAATTTACAATATGATCAAAGACCACCTCACCTCTCCCCTTGCAGAGGGCAAAACAGAGAAAAAGGTGCTTGTTCTCGGCTACGACGGTTGCCGTGCAGACACACTTTCAATGCTCGACACAGAGGGTCAGGGCGGTATCAGCTACCTGCTCAAAACAGGCGCAACTGCTGAAATCGCATATTGCGGTGGTGTGAATTACCCCGCAATCAACACACAGGACACTTCAACTGCTCCCGGCTGGTGCTCAATCCTTACCGGACAGTGGGCAGATGTTCACGGCATTACAGGCAACGGAATTGAAAAATCAAACGACACACTCACCCTGCTTACAACCGCAGTTGAGGACGGCGACATTGACTCCTCCGCTTTCTATGTTTCGTGGAACGGTCACTTCAACGGTGAGGATACAACCTACATTCAGGAAAAGGCTTATATCGAAGAAAAAGGTCTTGACGTCACATTCCTTGATGCAGAGGACGACAACGGAACAACAGTAAACACTGTTGCAGATTTGCAGGCAGCAGACTGCTCGGACTTCATATTCACAATCCTTGAGCACACTGACCACGCAGGACACGACACAGGTTTCTCGCTCAACAACCCCGATTACAGCAAGGCATTTGCCGATGCTGAAGCACAGGGCAGAGAAATTATCAACGCTGTTGAGTCAAGAGCAACCTATGCAACAGAGGATTGGCTTATTATTGTAACAAGCGACCACGGCGGCTATAACACAGGTCACGGCGCACTTACAATTCAGGAAAGAATGACATTTATCATAGCAAGATAAATCAAAAAGCACTCACCGTAAAAAGTGAGTGCTTAATTTTTTAAAAATCAACCTTATAATGTCTTACGAAAAGGCCGATTAACTTATTGTAATCGAGAACGTGCATTACCGCACCGTCTTCGGTCATTCCGAAGGTCATGCCTTCAGCTTCAACATTGTCACCGCCTACATCACGCTCGGCGGCAAGTGTCACCTTGCCCGTTGCAGGGTTTACACAAAGGATATTTTTGATTGTACCGTTATTTTCAACGTCCTCGGAAAGATAGAGCTTGTCCTCAAAGAATTCGCCGCCCTGAATGCGGTGGATTTTTTCTATACCGTTAAGGTCAATTTCACCCACAAGCTTCATCGAATCTGCCGTGTCGTATACATAAATTGTTTCAATATCCGTCCACTTTGAAGCATAGAGATAACCCGTGTTGGGGTCAACCGCACACCACGGCACGCCGTCGGAATAAATCTCGTTCGGCAGGTCGTAAATCTCGCCCGTCGGCTCGAGAGTTTCACAGTCAAACACAACTATACAAGCGTAGCACTCGTCACCGCCCTCAACGGGAGCATAGATTTTGCCGTCGTAATAGCTGATACCGCCGATGTGGTTGTTGCCTCGGTCGGTACACTTATCGGGAAGCGGATTGACGTGGCTGTCAACCATAGTCATATCTTCAAAAGTAAACTTTGCAAGTGCTGTCAGGTCGAGTGCAGTAATCGAACCGCTTGTGTAGTAATACTCACCGTCAGTCGTGATGCCCTGACCCATGAGAAGTGCCTTTTCAAAAACAAAGGTGTGGGTCGAAACCAAGTCCGCCGTTGCCGTATCGTGTGCGGCAGGAGTTGTGAGCATTGTGACAACCAGAAGCGGCAAAGTGATGATTGTCCAGATTTTTTGTAAAAACATAAAATCAACCTCCAATACCGGAATTATACCACACATTTTATTCAACATCAATTAAAACTGCCCGAAAAAGAAAGCTCTTCTTCGGGCAATATTTTTATAACTTATTCAACCGTATATTCTATTGTACCGACTTCGTTCCAGATGTTGTTTGAGCGGACAAGCACAGTAACAACGTTCTCGCCGTCTTCATTCATCCACGCTTTGCCCGTGAATTCAAGGTCGCCGTTTTCAAGTGTGACTGCCTTTGACGAATAATACGTTGTCGTTGTGCCGTTAGCCATTCTGAAGCGCACACCCTGTGCGTCGGGACCTGTTACAACGGTTGTAACAACAGCGCCCTTATTGCCCGAGGTTGCAGACGGAGTTATTGAACGCACACCTGCATCAATTTCAATTTCAAGAAGCTCAACTGTAAAGCTGTATGTTGAAGTGTCCCAAGTGTAGACAGCACCGTCAAGATACTTTGCACGTGTACGGATTTCAACACCTGCGGACATATTGGAATAAATATCCCACACTTCATAAGTAACTGTTCTGTCAAGTGAGTTGACCTCGTTACCGTCTGCATCATAGCTCTTGATGGTTACATTTTGGTTGCTTCTGTCATAAGTTCTTGTGCCGCCGTCAGGCTCAATGAACTGAATCATTGCAGGTCTGCCGTTTGCGGTTACTGTAAATGTATTGTGGGTGTCGAGGCTTTTTTCGTAGGAAATATCAGTTATGTTTGAACCGACAATTTCCTCAACCTCAACGCTGAAGGAACCTATGCTTTCGTTTTCCTCATTCACAGCGGTATTATCGCAATGCACAAGATATGTCTCCCCTGCCTGTAAATCAACTGTAACATCGAAGTCAAGGTCACTTTCACCGCTTGCGGTTGTGAACGCTTCACTTGTGGCAACACAACCTGTATAGTCGCAGATTGTAATCTCGGGAACAGCACCGTCCGTAAGTTCGGAGGTAAAACGATACTTACCCGAGTGGTCGGGTATGAATTCAAAAACTTCCTTGTGTGAGACATGCGGTCTGTGTCCGGGTTTAATGGGCTGTAATTCTGTTGCTTCAACGGTAACAGTAACCGTTGAGGGAGTGAAACACTCTGCCAAACCTTTGAACGCTTCAAATGCTTCTTCGACCATGCTTGTAACGTCAGTAAGCTTGAGCACAAATTCTCTGCCCGGTTTAGCGTTCATATACAGAAACTCTTCCTCTTCGGTATCGAGCTGTGCCATTAGATTTTTAAGACTTACCGCACCACACATATAATACTTTTCATCGGTCGTCATAACGAAGCCCTCATCAAGTATTTTTTCAGGGGCTACCGCATTGTAGATTTTGGTTTCCACCGCAGATTTTGCACCGCCCGTAACCGTTATTTTATAATTACCTGCCCTTGTCGGTTTGAAAGTGTAAACAAAACTCTCATCTGCATCAAACGAAATCTCCACACTTTCGCCCAACACAAGTTGATTACCCTCTGCAAAAACTGCCAAAGTTAAGGTCGAGAGTAATAAAACAATTGCCAAAAATACTGCTGTGATTTTTTTCATAATAACTCCTCCCATATCTTTTAATTCTACGCTGACATCTAGTGAATGTCATTTACAATTTGATTATAGCATATAATTCAATTATTGACAAGCACTAAATGTCAAAAGGAGAAAGATATGTTTATTAACAAAACTTCTGACGGATTGAATAATGTCTGCGGCAAGAACATTGCAAATTTTCGTGCACAGCTCAAAATTTCACAGCGTGAGCTTGCGGAAAGGATGCAGCTTGTCGGAATTGATGTTGACAAGAATGCAATTCAACGAATTGAGTGTGGAAAACGCTTTGTGACAGACATTGAAATCATTGCCTTTGCAAAGGTGTTTGATAAAAAATTTGAGGATATTTTAAAGTAAAAAGGAGATTCTTCTTCGTGAAGAATCTCCTTTATCTTTAAGCAACAGCTTTTGGTTTATCCTTTGTCAGGAACTTCTGGATGACTACGAGTAATACTATCGCAACCACACCGATGATGTCTGTTGCAAGTCCCGGGATAATCATACAAAGTCCGCCTACAAGTGCAATGACTCTCTGCCACCACGGCATCGGCTTGAGGAGGTAGCCCTCCATACCTGCGGAAAGAATGTAGATACCGCAAAGTGCTGTGATAACAAGAAGCACTATTTCATACCACGGCTTGTCGGAGCCTATGATAAGCATTTCGGGGCTGAAAGCGAAGATGTACGGAACGATGAATGCTGTAATTGCAAGTCGTGTTGCCGTAACACCCGTTTTGAGCGGATTAGACTTTGCAATCGCCGAGCCTGCGTAAGCCGCAAGTGCAACGGGCGGTGTGATGTCCGCAACAATACCGAAATAGAACACGAACATATGAGCCGCAAGAACGGGAATGCTCAGGCTTCTCATAAGGATAGGCGCAACCATTGACGCCATGATAACGTAGTTAGCAGTTGTGGGAACACCCATACCAAGCACGATACACATAATCATTGTGAGCAAGAGTGCAAAAATCGGGTGAAGTCCTGCCGCCGACTGAACAAGAGCCGAAAGAACGTTTGCAAGACCTGTCTGCTGAACCATAGCCGAGATACAGCCTGCAACTGCACAAGCAAGTGCAACGCCGATTGCGTTCTTTGTACCGTTTGCAAGTGAATGGAAATAGATTTTGAAATCAAGCTCAAACTTCTTGTGAGCAATTGACTTTACGATACCCTCAATGAGCTTGACACCGATTGCGCAGAAGATTGCCAGAATAGCTGACTTTGCCGGTGAGAAGTGGTTCATTGCAACAACAAGTGCAACAACCGGAAGAAGAAGGTAACCCTTTGAAACGATAAGCTTGAAGAAGTTGGGGATTGCTTCCTTCGGAAGACCCTTAAGACCAAGCTTCTTTGCCTCAAAGTGAATCATCATAAAGATGCCTGTGAAGTAAAGAACAGCGGGAAGGATAGCGGAAATTGCTATCTGTGAATACGGCATACCTGTGTATTCAGTCATAAGGAATGCCGCCGCACCCATAATCGGGGGCATAATCTGACCGCCTGTTGATGCCGCCGCTTCAACAGCCGCCGCAAACTCGGGCTTGTAGCCGCATCTTTTCATTGTGGGGATTGTAACCGAGCCGCTACCAACTGTGTTGGCAACTGATGAACCCGAATACATACCCTCCATTGCACTGGAAATAACAGCAACCTTTGCAGGACCTCCTGTTGACTTACCTGCGATCGAGTTAGCAAGGTCAACAAAGAATGCACCGATACCCGACTGCTCGAGGAACGAAGCAAAAATGATGAACAGCACAATGAACGATGCACAGACATTAAGCGGAGTGCCTGCGATGCCCTCTGTTGTATAGAAGAGCTTATACATAATCATTCGCAACGGGTGATTTGTGTCGTTAATGATAAACGCATAAGCAATGAATGCCGCCGAAACACATACAATCGGAAGACCTACAACTCGTCGGCAGGCTTCAAACAAAAGAAGCGTACCGATGATTGCAACAGCGATATCAAGCTCGTTGATTCTTGATGCTCGGTCAACGATTGCCTGGCAGTTGATTGCATAGTAGAAGAAGGAGCCTGCACCAAGCACCGCAAAGACATAATCATAAATCGGAACACGGTTAACTCTCTTCTTTTCCTTTTTGCTGACGGGGTAGATAATAAACGCCATAAAGACGATTATACCTATAAACCACGACATTTTCTGTCTTTCCTCCATTGTACCTGTCCAACCGTCGAACATTACATAAAGGGAGAAAAGAACCATTGCGATTTTAATAATCTTTTCAAAGATACCCTTAAAATGGCGAGTGTTTGACTCCTTGTCAAAGTCCGCCATCAACTGGTCAACGTCAATAACTTCGTCCTCATCAGCCGACATGGTGATGGGCTTTGTATTTACATCTGACATCATTTCATTCCTTTCGTCAGAATTTCTAATCCCGTGACGATTTCAAAAACAACCCTTGCGTTTCTTCCGCACATATCACGCAGGCTGATTTCTTCGCCGCCGAGTGTGAGAATATGGTCGGATACTGTGCCGACAATATACCTCAACGGGTCATAGGTTATGTCATAACCCGTAATTATCATATTCCCCTCTTCGTCATAGCTGATTTTCTGGTCACCCTCAAGTGCGGTCTGAACGCCTGCACCAAAAGCACGGTAAAGAGTTGAATATGCACGGATTTCTCCGTTTTCAATTTTAAAGGTGTCCCTTACAACGGACTGGTTTACCGAATGAATAAACTCAACGGAAAACATCATACCTTCCTCTGCCTTTTCGGTTATATGCGTCTTACCGGTATCAGAATCGTATAAAACCAAGTATTCCGCAGACAGAGCTTTGACAGAAACAGCAGCCGCTGTAATGATTAACATTAAAACGGCTGCTGCGATTAACTTTCTAAACTTAGACGAAAGCCTGTGGCTCATTATTTAATAGCGCCAACCTCTTTGAAGTATTTTTCTGCACCGGGATGGAACGGAACTGAAATGCTTGATACAGCATACTCAAGGCTCATTTCCTTTGCCTTGTCGTGTGTGTACTCGTCCTTATTTTCGTAGATAGCCTTTGTAAGCTCATAAACAACCTGCTCTGAAAGCTCGTTGCTTACGATGAATGTAGCCTTAACTGCAACTGTTGTTGCATCCTTGTCTACACCCTTGTATGTGCCTGCAGGGATTTTGTACTCAGCGTAGAAGCCGTAGTCCTTCTGAAGAGCTGCAAGGTGTTCAGCGTCGATTTCAACGATAACGATGTCTGTTGTTGTTGCAAGGTCTGTGATAGCAACTGTCGGAGCACCTGCTGTGCAGAAGAATGCGTCAATCTTGCCGTCCTTAAGAGCATCTGCTGATGCCTGGAAGCTGAGGTTCTGCTTGTCGATATCTTCAAACTTGATGTCGTAAGCGCCGAGGATCTGCTGTGCGTTGAACTCAACACCTGAGCCGCTGTCACCTACAGAAACCTTTTTGCCCTTGAGGTCTGCGATTGTTTTGATGCCTGAGTCAGCTCTTGCGATAACCTGGCAAACTTCAGCGTAAACTGCGCCGAGAGTTGAGAAAGACTTGATAGCGCCGTCCTGCTCGAAGAGTGATGTTCCGTTGTAAGCATAGTCCATAACGTCGTTCTGAACGATAGCCATATCAACGATACCGTCGTCGATGTCAAGGATGTTAGCCTTTGAAGCACCTGATGACATAACTGTAAGCTGTGAGCCAACCTTCTCGTTGAGAACAGTTGCCATTGTGTTACAGAAGCCGTAGTATGTACCTGTTGTACCGCCTGTACCTACATTGATTTTAACTGATGAAAGACTGTCTGTTTCGGGAGCATCGGGCTCATTGTTTGAGCAAGCTGTGCAGAAGAGCGTTGCAAAAACAAGAATGAGAGAAACTACGATTGCTAATTTTTTCTTCATGAAAATTGCCTCCATTTTTTATTTTTGAAACCGCACAAGTACGATTTCGAAAAAATATTTATATCATTATAAACTATATTTTGAAATTTTGCAAGACTTTTACTGTATAAAGCATTCACCAAAGGTATAAATATGTATAATTCTATTTAAAAAATGTTTAAATATTCAATTTTCGTCAGCATTTCTTTTGCACTATATGTTCACACAACGCAAAACCACATTTCCGTCACTGCAGAAGGACACAGCGGTAACCGAAACATTTTTGAGCGAAAATCTGAAAACGTGAGGCTCAACACCCAACGCTGTCGGGATTAAATGCTCGAGCATACCGTGGTGACTGAAAACCGCAACACGCTCTCCAAAAGTAAAGCGTTTCTTTATGTAATCAATAACCTTTTGCGCACGGATGTCGTTATCCTCTTTTGTCGCACAGGGGAAGCTGTGCTTTCCCGAGCCGTACAGACTCTCGCACAGCCTTGTGTTTTTATAATAACAATTAAGATACTCTTCACTGCAACCGAAATAACCGGGAGTACATCCGCACTCGATAAGCTCGGGGCAAATTTCAAGCAAAGGCTCGTCACCCTTTGCCTTGCACACACCGACAGCGGTTTTGAAAGCACGCAAAAGTGAGCTTGTTATGTAAGCATCTATCGGCAATTCCTTGAGCTTTTCGCCCAGCTCGTTGCATTGCTCCTCTCCCCTTGCGGTAAGCTCGCCGTCACTCGGGTCACGACCCTGCCAGTCGTCATAATCTGTCTCGGCATGGCGGATAAAAATTATTTCCAAACAGTCTTTGTTTTCCATTTCTGCACCTTCCCGTTTTTATTTCCATTCAAGCTGTGCTATTGAGACACAGCCCTTATGCGGAACAGGCTTTTCAAGCCAGCCGCAGGTCGTAATAAAATACTTTCCGTTCTCTTCCAGAATTTCGGGCGCATGAGCCGACAGTTTCGCTATCGGTTCCGTTCCTCCGACTTCACCATTGTATTCACCAAAGCTTTTAGGATTTTCGGAGCAAAAGACTAAAGTGTCATTATAAGTTTCAGCCGAAGAATCTGTATATGTAACAAAAAGATAATATAATCCGTCCTTTTTCAACACAAACGGAGATTCCATAGCTCCCCAGCCGGGTTTAAGCGGTGCGTCATCACCCGAGGTCAGAGCAAAGCCTTCAAATTCCCACGTTAACAAATCTTTCGATGAAAAGCAGGAAACCGCACCCTTTTTGTCGTGAACACCCACAACATACATAAGGTATTCATTTTCAGCTACTTTCAGCACAAAATGGTCACGGTGTGCCGCCATCAAAGGCTCATTGTTAAGCGTGACCTTATGACCGTACCATTCACGCATATCAAACGACACAGCAAGCGACGTCGGAGACGGGCCGTAAAACATATAATAGTTTTCGTCCTTGTTAATCACACACGGAGCCCACGCAAGAGTACCCCTGTCTATTGATTTGCCAACCTCTTTGAAAGGTGTATCAAGACTCTGACCCTTGCCGTGAACAAAATAGCGTTCATCGTACGAGTGACCGTTAAAGCTTGTTATGCCGTACAAATGCCAATCGCCGTCCGAGCCTTTTACAATCGTATGGTCGTTAACATAATTACCGTATTTTTCAGGCTTAAAAAGAACTTTCCAGTCTCCTGAAATGTAAGGGATTTTCATTTCATCACTCCGTTTTCGGATAAAATTTAAAACAACTTTTATTCTGAAGGATTTTCACAGACATAAACATAATGCTCGTCAAAATCCTCGTATTCCTTGGATTCACCATTTTCATCTAACATAATTGTATCATCGGCATAATCTTCAATAAACCATAAATATTTTCTTCCCTCATCATCTTCATATAACTTCACTTTGCTTTCCTGCAAAGACTGGTCAAGCTTTGAAAGACCGTCTATTCTCGCATCCATCCATATCTCTGCATCAAAAATTGGAGCCTTTTCAGGTCTTGCCTCCTCGGGAAGCTCGTCAATTCTGACGTAGACATCCTCATCATCGTAAATAATTGTCGAATAGTCCGCCGCCACGAGATACGGCTTTTCGTTCGCTACAAAAAGAGTATCCAGAACCAAAATATCAAAAAGGAAAAATGCAATCATAGCCACTACAAACAGCAGACAACCGGGCAAGCACCCCTTTTTGTCTTTTTCTCTTTGTTTTTCAGTCCTGGCTTTATGCTTTTCAATGTTTAAAATATTTTTCTTTATAGTTGCAGGCTTGCAGAGGTGCTTGAAATACAAACCTCTTAACGGATAACCGATTATAGCTTCTATAAAACCAAAGCCGATGTCGCTTGACAGACCCAATTTTTTGTATTTCTTGATTACCTCTTTGGTGTTCTTTCCCCTTGCCTCAAGAAGCTCGACTTCGGCATTTTCGCACCCGACCTTTGGATAAAAAATATCAAAATCAATCCACATAAGAGTTTTGTCTGCAATTTCAAAATCGTCATACTCGATTTTTATAACAGAATTTTCAGAAACATTTGTGATTTTATATGTGCAATCGACTTGCAAGCTGTAATCTGTGGCATTTTCAAGAGCTTTTTTGCCAAGCATTTTAAAGCCTTTAACAAGAATCTTATCCTTAAGTGTGGGCTTTTCGTCGTCCTCGAAAAAGTCCATATTCTGAAATTCGTCCACATCCTCCTGCGTTACAAGCTCACCTGTAATTTTCAGCACAAGCGTATCGTCCGCAACCTCAACCCACTTGCTTTCATCAAATCTTATGCAATGGAGCTTGCCGTTTACATCAACGTTCATAAGCGAGGCAAAATCGTTTGAAATGCAAACTCTTTTTACCCCGTCCCTGCTCGCAGAGAAAATGTCTTCAACTGTCGTTGCCAATTCGTCCGCAAGCTTTTCAAAGGTTTCAATCCTCGGGAAAGCCTGTCCGTTCTCCCACTTTGAAACAGCCTTGTCCGAAACGTCAAGACGTTTCGCAAGTTCAACCTGTGTCAACCCTCTTTGCTCACGCAATTTGCAGATGTAATTTCCAAATTTATAATTATTCACTCAATCACCCCAATTAAATCGACGATTTCTCAACCCCATTATACACAAAACCCCCGTTTTTGCAATAAAAACAGGGGTAGAATTTAAGTAGAGATTTATTTTAACCTATCTCTGCTTCAAAAATTCCGATGCTTTCTCTGCCTGTAAGATTGTTTGCGGTATTACGTGCATTGAAATAAAGTCGCAGCTTTTTATCGTGATAAGTCAGGCAACAGGCATAGACATACTGCGCCATCCAATTGCTGTTTTTACATTTCTGCGGAACAAGAAACGGCTTTACAAAGTCAAACCCTTCTCCGTCATCACTTTTAAGAAGCATAATTGCAGAATGACTTTTGCCGTCCTTTTCAAAAATTCCGTTCTGCAGACCGATGTAGCAGTCCTTTAACCTATAAACCTTAAGACAGCCGGAGCATAAATTCAGCCACTCGATATTTTTGTCGGGAGATATTATCGGGGATGTTCTTGCAACATAGTCCTTGCTTATTTCTTCGCTCTCCGCAAAGCTGATATGTCTCGGCTCGCAGAAGCCGCAATCCTTAATAAAGGTCTGTCCGCAGGAATAATAAAGTCGGTAGCCGTTTTCAGTTTTTATAAGAAAGGGATTTGACAGCGCCGAGCCGTTTTCATCCTGCTCATAGTCACGTGTTTTCTTCAGCACGGGATAAGGGTTTGTCCATTCCTTAAGGTCTGTGCTTTCAATACAGTAGATTTCACTTTTCCACTTGGCACCCAAAAGCGTCAATGCATTCATAATAACAGGTCTTGTTCTTTCGTAAAAAAGATAGTAACGGCCGTCAATAAAATTTATGTTCGGGCGCATAGCTTTGTTGACAATTTTTCCTCTGTTTTTAAAGCTGATACCATCCGTTCCTTCATAGTGATAAATGCCAAAAAACGTATGGCAGAAAAGATGCCATTTGCCGTCGTGACTCTCATCGGGAGTCAGCACGCTTGGGTCGGCAATAACAAAGCTGGAGGGCGGATTGTGAATTATCGGATTGTTGTCATACAGTTTGAATTCTGCGTTGTCTATGTCTTTAAAATAAAGGTTTTGCACTTTAAGCTCTCCTTTTCAATACCTATGACTGATAATATCACAAAAATTTCTTTTTGAAAACATTTTTCAAAAAAGAAACACCCGCAAAGCGAGTGTTTCTTATAAATCAAATCAGTATAAGCGTTTTTCTTTAGCAATCTCCTGTCCGTCAACACAAATAAATACATTTGTAAATCCGTCAAAAACAGCCTCTATCTTCTGTCCGCCGACAACAGCAGTAAGCGTGTGCGCACTTTCCGCCAACGCCTCGTGTTCATCATAAACCACACCATTGATTACAAGCTCGTTTGTGTGTTTCACACGGCGGAACTCGATGTGCTTTCCGTCGTAATCAGCCTGAACAAACACCCTTGCGTTAACTTCGCTATCAGCCATTCTCAACGCTCTTGATTCAACAGGGGCTGCAAATTCCCCGTTCGGGCTGTCCGAAGTCTCAACCGTCACCGGCTCATCAGCAGGAAGCTTTTTTATCTGAAAATAAGCATAAACACCGCTTGCCAACGATACAATTACCCAGACGTGGAAAGCGATATCAATAATGGAATCTGCACCGATTTCGGTCATAACAAGCATTGCAACTGTATCAATGCAGAAAAATACAAGTGCAAAAATAAGCCAACCGACCTTTTTCTTCTTGGCGAAAACCCAGCTTACGAAATAAAGCAGGAGCATAATGACCGCAATCGCAACCGTTAAGAACAAAAACGATTTGTCGAAAAAGACCTCGTCGCCATAGTAATATTCCTCGGGATAAAGACCGCAGAAGTACATACCGTAATCAGCCGCCATATAAGGCAAAAACGCCGAGAACAGGAAGTATGTATTTGAGTTTAAAAGAAGCAAAACCACATTGACCGCAGTAAATCCAAGCACAAGCAAGATGTTGGATATACTGTTTTTATACTTGTTTTCAAGCGCCTCTCTCGGTGTTGTCGGTTCAGCTTTTGTACCCTTGTTAAAAATTGACATTTTTCCCTCTCCTTTATTTTTGTATTTTCATCATACGTTAAACCTCGATTTTTGTCAAGACAATACGCAAAATGTATTATTTTCCCTTTCCCTGTATTTCCCACAATCATATCCCGTTTTGGGATATTTTAATTATACCAAAGTGGGATAATATTGTCAAGTAATTGCTGATTAATCGTGAGGTGAAAATATGAGGCTTAAAGAACTGCGCATTAAAAAAGGCGTGTCGCAACTTAAATTAGCACTTGACCTTAATATGAATCAGAACAGCATAAGCCGATATGAAAACGGTGTTCGTGAAGCTGATTACGCCACTCTAATCAAATTTGCCGATTATTTCAACGTTTCAATCGACTACCTGCTCGAACGCACCGACAACCCGACATTTTTAAAATAAAAACATAATTTTTCTATTGTTTATCATTCGCTCATTTGCTAAACTGAAGGTAATAACTCTCTGGAGGTCTTGTTATGAACAAAATTAAAATAGGTATATTCGGCGCAGGTCGAGGAATTGACATTGCAGAAAATCTTTTGCTTCTTGACTGTGAAATTGTTGCGCTTTGCGAATTTAACGAGCAGAGGGCCGCTGACGGTCTTAAAAGGCTCGGTATAGATGTTCCCGTTTTCAAGGATTTTGACACATTCCTTAATGTCAAGCCGGACGCAGTTGTGCTCGCAAACTATTTCCACGAGCACACACCGTACGCAATCAAATGCTTTGAAAAGGGTATCCACATTTTCTCCGAGTGCATCAGCAACGGCACTATGGCTCAAGGTGTTGAGCTTATCCGTGCTTACGAAAAAAGTAATTCGATTTATATGCTTGCGGAGAATTATCCGCAGATGAAATTTAACCGTGAAATGAAAAAAATCTGCGACGGCGGTACGCTCGGCAAAATCCTCTATGCCGAGGGCGAATATAACCACCCCGTCAACCCCGAGGACAGCAGTTTTCTTAAAACCTGCGTATATTTCCCCGAGCATTGGCGCAATTTCCTGCCACGCTCATATTACATAACTCATTCACTTGCGCCGCTGATGTGGACAACAGGTGCAACACCGAAGCGTGTGAGTGCGTTACCTGTTTTTTCACCGATGCCTGAAAAAGCAACTGCCCGTCACGTCGGCGACAGTGCCGCAATCGTAACCACGATGAATGATGACGGCTCCGTTTTCAGGATAACAGGCTGTGCCGCATTTGGAGCTCACCACAACGCATACCGCATTTGCGGTGTGAAAGGACAGGTCGAAAACCTGCGTGGTATGGGCAGTCAGGTTATGCTTCGTTACAGCGAGTGGGCTATCCCCGAGGGTAAGGGAGAGACTAACCTCTACGAGCCGAAGTGGAACGATAAAGATGAAGATTCTATTGAAAACGCAGGTCACGGCGGCGGTGACTACATCGTTGCACGAATGTTCCTTGACTGCATCCGTGAGGGCAAGGAGCCCGAGCACCCGTACGACATTCATTCAGCAGTTACAATGTCCTCGGTTGCCATACTCTCTCACCGTTCTGTTCTGAACGGCGGCAAGCCCTACGACATTCCCGATTTCCACCTGGAGGAATGTCGCAAGCAATACGAAAACGACACTGAAACTCCGTTCTACGGCACAGACGGCAGTAAACCCACAATCCCCTGCTGTTCAAAAACCGATTACAAGCCGACAGAAGAACAACTGAAGCGTTACGAAGAAGCGCTTAACAACTGAAAAAAGAGACGAGAATCACTCCGATTCCCGTCTCTTTCTGTATTTTTCGGGGTAAGCTCCCGTGTACTGCTTGAAGCGCCGCACAAAATTGGGATAATCGTTAAATCCGCACTCGGCACAAATCTGCACAACAGTCATATTTGAATGCTCAAGAAGCTTTTTTGCATACTCAAAACGCATATTGTTAAGGTAAGATTTAAAGGTTATGCCCTTTTCTGCCTTGAAAAGCCGTGAAAAATATGTAGGAGACAAGGCAACCTCGCCCGAAACATCTTCAAGAGTGAGTCTGCTTCTGAAATTGTTGAGTATAAACAGCTCCGCCTGGTTGATTGCCGAAAGGGTTTTGTGGCGGCAATCTTTTACAACCTCTTTTTCAAGCCTTGCGACAACCGCATCAAGCAAAACGATTGAAAAATCACGGTCAGCGGTGTTTTGACACAGCTCACCGAGGACAACCTCAAAAAAGTCCTTCGTCTGACCCGTAGCCTTTAAAAAAACGGGGGCATTTTTTGTAAGACTTTGCAAAAAAGCAGGGTTGCAGATGTTGCCCGAAAACATAACGTTATAAAGCTCGGCATCGTGGATATCAACGCTGTGGAAATTGAGCGGAGTTAATAAAAACAAATTGCCTGCTTCTATCCGGTGCACCGTCCCGTCCACCGTGTATGTTCCGCTACCGGATATGATGTATTCCAGCTCAAAAAAGTCGTGAAAATGGGTTGCAACACACGCATTCTCGTGCTTTCTGACAGCATTCAGATATCCGTTTTTAATAAATTTTGTTCTTGTGTATTTTTCCATCTGCACCCATCCTTTTGAACAATCTTAACTCAAATAACAATAAAAATCAATATAAAGGCAAAAAAAGACAATGACCGCTAAACTCTCGCAAGTTATAATTAAGTTAATCTGACCACAAAGGAGTGCTGATGATGAACGAAAAATTCCACCTGATTGCAAACGCACATCTTGACCCAGTATGGCAATGGCGTGTGCCCGAGGGACTTTCTCTTGTAAAGTCCACATTCCGTTCTGCCCTTGACAGAATGAATGAATTTCCCGATTACACATTTACAAGTGCCTGTGCAGGCTATTACAAATGGATCAAATTAAGCGAGCCTGAAATGTTTGAGGAAATCAAGCAAAGGGTTAAGGAAGGCAGATGGGCTGTTGTCGGCGGTATGTGGGTTCAGCCGGACTGCAACATTCCATCAGGCGAGGCGTTCTGCCGTCATCTGCTTTATTCACAGAAATTTGTTAAGGAAAACTTCGGCTTTACCGTAAAAACAGGATACAACGTTGACTCGTTCGGCCACAACGGTATGTTGCCCCAGCTTTTCAAAAAAGCAGGAATTGACAACTACATCTACCAGCGTCCTGACAACCGTGAGGAGAAGCCAAACCTTCCGTTTGACAATCTGCACGACTGGCAGAGCCCCGACGGAAGTGTTATAAACGCATTCCACATCCCCGACGGATACGGCGGAGACGTTCACAGGGAGCGTCTTGAAAACCATTACTATAACAAAAACCAGCCGATGATGGTGTTCTTCGGTGTCGGCAACCACGGTGGAGGGCCGTCAAAGGAGCACCTTAAAAATGCCGAGGAGCTTATCAGGGGCGGAAACTTCAAATATTCCACACCCGACGAATATTTTGAGGAAACCAAGGATGTTGAAAGACCTCTTGTAACAGAGGATTTACAGCACCACGCAAGCGGATGCTACAGCGCAAACAGCGAAATCAAAGACCTTAACCGCAGAGCGGAAACCGAGCTTGTTACAGCGGAAAAGCTCGATGTACTTGCAAGTCTCACCACAGGGTCTGCACTTCACAACAGCATGCTTGAGGGCGCCTGGGAACGTGTTATGTTCAACCAGTTCCACGACATTCTTGCCGGCTGTTCAATTAAGGAAGCATACACAGATGCACGAAACGCTTTCGGCTATGCCCGTGAAACAGCACTTGACGTAAACACCTTTGCTGCACAGCGCATTTCTTGGCGCATCAAGACCACCGATTTTCTCAACGCTAACACCTCCGAAATGCGTTGCAGAATGTGGTACAGAGAGGGCGAGGGCTCACCGATGGTTGTTTTCAATCCTCACTCTTTTCCTGTTAAGTCATATGGTGAGTTCGGCGACCAGGGTGTTTCAAAGGTGCTTGATGCCGACGGCAACGAAGTTCCCCTGCAAAAGGTTCGTGCTTCATACACCGACGGCGACCACGTTAACAAAACAATGTTTGAGGCGGAAGTGCCTGCTTACGGCTATTCGGTTTATTACCTTTATCACAGAGATGCAGGCGACGAAAAGGAATATCCAACCGACCTTATCGCAACAGAAAACACCCTTGAAAACAGCAAGGTTAAGGTTGTATTTGACAAGAAAGCAGGTGCAGTTTCATCTTATATTCTCAAAGAGAGCAACACCGAGTTTGCAGACGGTATGCTCGGCAAGGCTGTCGTTTGTGACGATTTTGCAAACGATACCTGGGGTCACAGAATTTTTGACTATAATATAGATATCGGCGAGTTTGGTGGCGGCACATTGAGCCTTATTGAAAACGGTCCCGTCAGAGCAACTCTCAAATCTGTTGTAAAATACGGCAACTCCGTTCTTACAAGATATTATTCACTTTACAAGGGCAGCGAAAAGCTCACAGTCAGAACAGTTCTTGACCTTGACGAGCAATACAAATCGGTCAAGCTTTCGTTCAAAGCGAACACCGACAACACAGGCGTTACCTATTCGATGCCTTACGGATTTATCGAGAAGCCTGCAAATGGTCAGGAGGAGCCCTCACACGCTTGGTGCGACATCTGCGATGCAGACGGCAAGGGACTTGCTCTCCTGAACACAAGCAAATACAGTTTCTGCGCAATCGGCAACGATTTGAGAATGATGATTGCAAGAAGCTGTGCATACCTTGACCACTACGGACAGCACAGCCGTGACGGCGAAATGGAGTTCCTTGACAAGGGTGAGCAGGAGTTTACCTACGAAATCGTGCCGCATACGGAGAAAATAAATGCCGAACTGTTCAGAGCAGCCGAGCTTCTTAACAACCCCTTGCAGACACATCAGGAAACACACCACGACGGAACCTTGCCTCCGAAGTATTCCGCAATCGCAGTTGACAAGGAAAACATTGTTGTCACCGCAATCAAGCCCGCCGAGGACGGCAACGGAATAATTATGCGTATAATCGAAACAGGCGGCACACCGACAACGGCTACAGTTGACTTCGGTGCAATGAACACAAGCTTTACAATGACCTGGAAGCCGCAGGAAATCAAAACAGTAAGAATAACTGCCGACGGCAAAGCCGACGAATGTATGATAATTGAATAAAAGCCAACATATAAGGGGTTCTTACAGGTATCATATCCTGTAGGAACCCCTTGCTTTATATCGTTTTATGCGGTCTGCGCTTTTTTAACATCCCCTTTTAAATTACACAGCGTGCAGAATATTAAGATTTCGTATATTACCGTCTTTAATGCAATCGTTCACCGCATAAGCGTGCCATTCAAGGTCGTTCGAGTTCACCTTTGTCAGCTTCTGCTCACGAAGCTCTTCAATCACACGGTAAGAAATTTTTTCGATTATCTCCTGTTTTTTTATGACCTCGTTTTGGCTGTTCGGGCTTGATATCAGATACTCGAGCTCGTCATACAAATCTGCAAGCACCGTCAGCTCTTTGAGCGCACGAAAGGTCCATTTGTAGTATGGCATATATTTTTTGTTAAGCAAAAATATTACTTTCAGCGCAGAGTTCACAAACTCACCCACGGCAAGCTGTGCCGCCGCACTTTCGCCTCTTTTTGCACATCGGCTGTAATTGTACTGGCCCGACTGCCCCATAAGCAACAGATTTCCTGCCAGCTTCTTGAGCCTGAGATCCTCGGGCATATATGCTATTTTTTCTCTCAATTCCGTCATTTTGCCAAGGTTGTCGCAAAACAGCTTGCCGTTTGTGGCTTCTGCAGGGAATTGCTCGGAAAGGCAAAACCAACCCTCGGTCGGAATGTCGGCATTTTCGTCGCCCGTTTTCTTTTTGAAGAAATCGGCTATTCGCATCACACCGTGACGGTTGCCGCCGACGGGACTTAATCTGCTTCGTTTGTATCCCATAAATTCCTGCGGCAGCTTCGCATAAGCTCTCTCGAGAGCAAATTCCGTTCGGGAGTCAACCAGATTTTCGTCGGGTAAAAATATACAAAAGCCCGGCTCAAAATCGTGGTCTTGTGAAATTTCATCGTCATAACCAAAGCATTCCGAACCACTGCCGACAAGACCGATTGCAAGATACTGTTCAATCTCGGCAAAGCTCTGCTTAATCATTGCCTCGCCGCATTCGTAATAAAATCTTTCAGACAGTTCAAGACCTTTCATAAATATCCCTTGCTCTCTTGGCTAATTCTTTTTCATAGACAAAAAATCCGTAATAACCGAACACCGACGCACATTTTTCGCACACAAAAGCGTAATAACCGTCCCTGTCAGCGTGCTCATCCAGAATTCTCATCGACTTTTCCAGATATTCTTTGACCTCGGCATCGCTTTCGACCATTCCAAGCTCCGCTTCTTTTGCGCTCGCAATGTTGAGGTAAGTAATGGCAACCTCGAGGTCTCCGCCGTCGGCATTTTCCATAACAGAAATCGCCTTATGATACAGGCGGTATGCCTCATCAAATTTTCCGAGGTCAACCAGCGCAAGTGCCATATTGTTATAAAGCCCGCCAAAACGCTTGTCGGTTTCGGGCAATTCTTTTTCATAAACACTTTTCGCCTTTTCAAACAGAGGCAACGCTTTTTCAGTCTTGCCGAAAGCCTTATAAACCGTTGCGCAGTTGATGTAAGTTGTGCCTGCACCGACATTGTTTTCAATACCCATTTCTGCAATTAAATCAAGAAGAGCGGCAACAGCCCCGAGAGCCTCTTTCTCTTCAGAAAGCTTACGGTAAAGACCTGCAAGCTCGTTAAGAAGCAATAACGAACACCGCTTGTCGCCGACCGCCTTCGCCTCACCAAGCCAATATAAAAGATGCCTTTCCGCAGAATCATAATCGTTTCTGCCAAGATGCTCGTCCAGCTTTTCAAGCACACGTTGTGCAGAAATAGCGCCCATACAAACCCTCCGCTCACATAATTTTTTAATAAAAATATTATACCATATCCCCCACCCCACCGCAAGACGTAGGGAAAGGAGAATTGGGGTGTCAATAAAATCCCCGTTCTTGCGAACGAGGATTTTTTCTTTAATATCCTGCACATAAAACCTGCAGATTATCTTTTTCTGACTTTTTTAATAATAACAATCACTATTGCCGCAACGACACCGATTATTGCAATATACGGCAAGGAAGCGATAAGGTTTACGGCAAAATCACGGAAGAAATCACCTAAATCGTAGAGGTTATTCATCAGCTTTTCTTTAACCTCACCAAAAAAGGTATCATCACCCTCAACAACTCTTTCAACCTCGTTAATATCAAGGGTCACTCCTGAATAAGAAACCATTCCGTCATAACTTTGCTTCTGCGCTTTCATCGCTTCAAGGTCTGCTCTCACCTCTGAAAGCCTTTTCTGGAGCTCGATAACGTCTGTCAGACTTTCCGCTTTTTTCAGAATACCAAGCAGGGTTTCTTCCTCTGTTTCAAGCGCCTTTATTCTGCTTTCAACATCAATATACGAGTCGGTAATGTCATCACTTGCAATTGTCTTTGATGTGATTGTCCCGATTGATGCAAGCTCTTCAATAAAGTTTTCGAGCTTATCGGCAGGAATTTTTACCTCCATATTGGCATTTCTGTTGGAATTGTTGTCATAATTATATTCCTGACTTTGCTCAACATATCCGCCATACTGCACAATCTTCTGCTTAATGCCTGTCATAAACGATTCATAGTTCTTTGTCTTTATGCTCAATGTGGCTGTTTTTACAATTTTACGGTTAGTTGTTGCAGAGGAACTTGTGCCACCTGTTGTACCGCTTGAATTTGTTGAAGATTGAATTCCGGTAAATTTGTCACTCGAATCAGAAAGCATCTCATAATCAGATACGTTTTCCATCATCATGTCTTCACTTTCGGCTTTAAGCGTACCGCCAAGCACTCCGGAAAAAGCAATTATCACCGCAACAAAACAAGCAGCAACCGCCATAACGGTTTTCCATACAGGCGTTTTCTTTCTTGCGGGCGGGTCAAGAGCTTTTATTCTGTCAACAAGCTCCTGCGGTGCGGTAATATTATCCACCGCTTTAATATAATCTTTTTTATTCATCGTCAAAACCTCCGTCAAGTTCTTTTCGCAAAGCCTCACGACCACGGTTGAGCCATGACAAAACCGTGTTTTCTTTTGTGTCAAGAATTTTGCTGATTTCCTTGGCAGTATATCCTTCATAATAATGGAGATAAATAGTGTTGCGATAATTTTCGGGCAAGGCTTTAACAGCCTCAAAAATATCGGTTTTTTCTTCACCGGATCTAAAAGAAAAAACATTTTCAACAAGAGTTTCACGGTTAGATTTCTTCATTTTGTCACGGCACAGATTTATGGTAACTCTGATAAGCCATGCTTTAAGGTGTTCACTGTCCCGGAAAGCCTTATTGGTTTCAAGAAGTTTGACAAAAACCTCCTGTGTCACATCCTCCGCATCGGAAAAATTGACAGTATTATGTAAGGCAATACGGTAAACAGTATCAGTAAATTGCTTGAAAGCAAACGAGAAAGCGTCCTTTCCCTTGATAAAAACGGTCATGACCATTCCTCCTTTCATCTATAACACGATTAAAAACGGAGAATTATTGCATCAATTTAAAAAAATTTTTAAAATTGCTGAAAATTCCATTATATTGATTTGCCTACGTTATCAGATTTACCGACAACGACAATAACTTTATCCGAAACATCAATACAATAGCAGCCTTCGTGATTATAATATATCATTTATGAGTAGTGTTAGCAAGACAAAAACAGCTTTGTTATTTGGTAGTATGTTTATAGGCGATAGAAATTTAAAAGCAATGAAAAATTTGACTTCACCCAAAGAGAACTTGCCACAAAAACTCTTTTATATCAACGGTTGTCAGAATCTCTAAATGCGGATGCTCGGAGCGAAAATCACAGCCTTTTTTCATCCTCTTTGCAAATGCAAGTTGATAAAGACCGTTTGAGTAGCTTACTTGTTTTTCGGTTTTGCGTATGATATAATTTCAAATAATAAAAAATCAAGGAGCTGGTTACAATTTTATGAATATGGATTTACTCAATAAACTGATATATCTTACTGATGCTGCTCCGTCGTTTTTTATGCGCAACAACGGTACGCGCAATACAACACTTAACCATTCCATTATGCAGAGCAGGCGTTTACTCAAAAAGGAAAACGTATTTGGAATTCGTTCCGACACAAATCCGCATCCTTTTCCCGAGCATACGCATGACTATATTGAAATCGTCTTTATGTATAAGGGCACAAAAACCAACCTGGTCAACGGAGAAACTGTTGTGCTTAATCAGGGTGATATACTTTTTTTGAGCCAGAACTGCCGTCATGAAAACCTTGCTTCTACCGCCTATGATGCCGCAGTCAACTTTATTGTACTGCCGCAGTTTTTTGAGCGTGTACTCGAACTGCTCGGACCGGAGGAAACTATGCTGCAACGCTTTATTGTTCAGTGTCTTCACGGTGACATGGAAAAGGCAAGCTATCTGCATTTTAAAATCGGCGAAGTCACGCCCGTATATAACCTTGTGGATAACCTTATTTGGAATTATGTTTACAACACACCTAACCAATACAGCATAGCTGAAACAACTATGGCTCTGTTGTTTTTGCAACTGCTTAATCATATTGATTCAATCAGCTATAATGGCGATGACAGCAGTCTGATTTTTCATGTGCTGAATTATATCGAGGCAAATTTTGCTGACGGAAGCCTGAAAGACCTTTCCGAGCTTCTTTATTATGATTTCAACGCTCTTTCACGTCAGATAAAACGTCTTTCAGGCAAAACATACACCGAGCTTGTTCAGGAAAAACGCCTTGCGCAAGCTTGCTTTATGCTCACGAGTACAGATTTTGATATTGAAGAAATTTCTCGGCTTGTAGGCTATGAAAACATAAGCTATTTCCATCGTTTGTTTAGAGATCACTATGGTACATCACCAAAAAAATACAGAACTCAATTTAAAAAATAATACCAATTGGGGCATCTCTGAAAACTAAAGGTGCAAATATTGTGTAGAAATTTTTTCGCCAGATTGTTCAAAAAACGCAGGTAATACTTTGTGTATTAACGAGTATTTTTTGGCGATATGACGAAAAAAGGGCACACAAGATTTTGTGCATTGAGTTTTTAGAGGTGCCCATTTGCAAATAAGGACACTTTTTATGCTAAATTTGAACCTTGTTTGTTGCTTGTGCAAACTTTAAAATGATTACAGATAGCAGAACTCTGCTATCCGGATAACTGTGAATTATTTAATTAAAAGGAGGAAATTGAATGTTAGAACTGGTTCAAAAATTCTTGGTTGAAATTTTAAAACTCTGTCCCAGACAAATGATGGGCATGGAAACCATCGGTGTTCGTTTAGCGCAAATTTTTGACGCCGACTCAATCCGAAGATTCATTGCGGGAATTCTTGCGGTTTTTCAGCTTTTCTTTGCTGTTATTTTCGACGTTGGTTATGAACCAAGCGGACAAGAGCTTGATCTGACAGGCTATGAGCTTGTTTTTGAAGATGAGTTTAACGGCGATTCCCTTGACACAACCGCATGGAAATACTGCAATTCCGGCCCTCGCCGCGGCGGATTCCGCGCCCCAAGCTCGGTCAAGATTGCAGACGGCACTTGCACAATAACCGGCGAATACCGCGACGGTGAATACGGAGAAGGCTGGTACGGCGGCGACCTTGCGTTGCTCAAATGGTACAATAAGGGCTATTTTGAAATTCGCTGCAAAGTAAGCGCAGGCGGCGGACTCTGGAGTGCATTCTGGCTTATGGCAGCTCATCCCTATGAAGCCGAATACTCAAAAGGCGGCATCGGCGGCGCTGAAATCGACATTATGGAGGCCGCAGGCTGGGGTCGCGATGGCTGGGAAAATGCAGTTGTACAGACCATCCACTGCGCTGGAGTTGAAGGCTGGTATGAAGGGCTCTATATTGACCGTGAGGATTTCGATTCGAGAGAACTCGGCTATTATAACGGCAACGATATCTACAACGAATACAACACCTACGGTCTTGAGTGGACAGAGGATGAATACATCTTCTATATAAACGGTGTTGAAACCTGCCGTACATCCTTCGGTAACGGTACATCACAAGTTGCAGAAGAAGTGAGGGTTTCTCTTGAAGTACCCGATGCAGAGGCGCTCTCACAGCTTGACAAAGAAACATACCATTCCGAGTTCGTTGTTGATTATGTAAGAATTTATCAGGAAAAGCCTGCGGCTTAATTAAAAAACCGACTTAATAAATTACCCCCTGAAGGACACTCTTGAAACAGCAAAATTTCAAGACCTCTTTAGGGGGATTTTTTTGACAAGAGAAATGAATTTTTTGCCAAACAGAATACCAAAATAAAAGTGCAGTGAATTCGGTGCGGTAGAGGGGAGCCGTTTCGGCTCCAGTCAAAGATTGCACAAGTTTTAATTTATCGGGGTCTTTTAATATTGATGTTAACTTAAGGTTAGGGTAGCTCCACTTGTCAGGGGAGCTGGCGAGCGTAGCGAGACTGAGGGGTAGTCAAGTTTTTTACTATCTCTCCCTCCGTCTTTTGCTTCGCAAAATCCACCGTCTCGGCTGCCGCCTCGGTCGGGCTTCTGCTTCGCAGAGGTGTCCACTAGACACCCGCGCCCTCGTCAGATGGAGGCGACGGTTACAATCAGTTTTATTAACATTCAAGAGCCCGACAAACTCCAATTTGTCGTGCAAAATATTACACAGTGCAACCTCAAGCCTTCTATTAAAGCAAAGTCTTAAGTTAACGACATTGATTAACGAGTGTGGAGTTACAAGTGATAGTCATTTAACGCACAAAGAAAAAAGAAGAAACCCCTCTGATGAGTGATTTCTTCTCTTGGCGTCTCAAACAGGAGATTCCCCTGATAAGGGAAATGTCACGAAGTGACAAAAGGGTATGAACCTGTGACACATACGGTCAGAAACATTGTCGCGCTATTTCGCTTGGAGCGCTCATATCGCTCGTGTTTCTTCCTGTTCTCGGCTTGCTGTATCTGCCACCGGCAGCGCAAGCCTGCGAACCAGTTAACATCCGCGGTATTAACTAACGAGGCATTGCAGTTTTGAATTCTATCTGAAATACCAAAAAGAAA
>JAFUPA010000050.1 GCA_017481575.1 Clostridia bacterium
AACGTCAAGTTTAACACCCTTTTCTTCTTTCATCTTGTCGATAAGTTGTTCAAAATATTTTTTACCAACTTCCATAACTACGTCAGAATACATTTGAATAAATCTTCTGTAGCAGTCGTAAGCCCAACGCGCGTTGCCGGACTTTTCAGCCATAACTTCAACGACTTCTTCGTTAAGACCAAGGTTGAGGATTGTGTCCATCATACCGGGCATTGAAGCACGAGCACCTGAACGAACAGAAACGAGGAGCGGATTCTCCTTATCGCCGAACTTTTTGCCGGTGATTTCTTCCATCTTGTCGATGTACTCCATGATTTCTGCCTGAATCTCTTCATTGATTTTTCTGCCGTCCTCATAGTACTGTGTACAAGCTTCTGTTGTAACAGTGAAGCCCTGGGGAACGGGAAGGCCGAGACTTGTCATCTCAGCAAGGTTAGCACCCTTACCGCCGAGGAGCTCACGCATTGAAGCGTTACCCTCTTTGAAAAGGTATACATACTTGTGTGCCATTTTTATACCTCCAAAATAATAATAACTTAGTTGGGTGTCAACAGGCATATTTTTCCCATTAACATTCGTAAATTAGTATATCACAGTTTTATTTAAATTGTCTATACTTTTTTATAGAAATTTGTTTGATGTCAAAATGGATTTTTTTGTATTATCTGACGAAAAAATGATAAAAACGAGTTGAACGTGTCAACCCGTTTTATTTTTGCTTTATGAAGGAAGTCGTTGACCGGCATAAAGAGCAACCCAATCCTCGTAATAGGGGTTACTCCAGGATTCTCCGTCAAAACCTTCGTATGAAACAACAATAGCTTTGAAAGTATGAATATCTGAACAGTCGTCAGAAATTGGCATACCCCTGCCGCTTCCTACAGACTTACCCGGAACAAGATTGATTTCGCTGAAATTACACTGTTTAACATAACTGCCGTCACTATAATCGTGTTCACCGATAATTTTAACAGGAAGATTATTCTTATCCCATGCAACATAAGCTACAACGGCATTTTTGATATCTATTTTGGAATTGTTTTGAACAGTAGCACTCAATAAATCAGGATAAAGAGCCTTATATTTAGCGTCTTGAACGATGTACTTGGTAGCAATAATTTTAACTTCCTGTTGGTCAATCAAAGACTGTAATTCTTCGGGTGTTTTTTGTGGTGCTGTTGTGGTTGTAGTGGTAGTAGTTGTTGTATTGTTATTATCTTCTTCGTAGTTTAGATTTTCATCAAAGCTGTCATCAAAAAATTCTTCTTCCGTTGTCGTTTCTGGAGAAGATATTTTACCGGCATCAAATGAGCAGGAGGCACAAAGAAACATAACGGAAAGAATCAGCACAAAAGATGTAATTTTTAAAACCTTGTTCATTCTGCATTCACCTCGTTTTCAGTTGCCTCAAAAGCTGTGTCTTCTTTAGCGAAATATTTGTCAACAAATTTTGAAACAAAGGGAACAGTAATGTCCTTTTCCTTAAGTGAAGTGAATCCTAAAATGATGAAAGCAAGAGTTTCGGCAATGTTAACAATGCAGGTGAGTAAATTTGTAAAGCTTGTAAAACCGTTTGCGTAGAAATGACCTTCAAAAATTCCAAAGAAACTGTTAATAAGATTTACAAAGCTTGGTAAAACAGAAATCAAACTCAAAATTATACTTATAAATAACGAAAGAACTAAAGAGTTTAACACAATCTTTTTGAGCCAACGGTTATCTTCAAACAATAAAATATACCCCGTAAGTATCAAAGCTGCTATGTATCCGCCGAAAAGCGTAACCCAATATGCGATAGCTCCAAGCAGACACACGTTTAATCCTAATTTTGATTTTTTCATAAACATCCCCCTAATGGTGTAATTTTGCACCTATATAGGTGCAAAATTAGTCTAACATAAAGATAGAATTATGTCAAGAAGTTTTGCACTTATTTGGGTGCGGATTGGAGCGGCATGATGAATACAGAATATGAAAAAGAATTTGGAAACAATTTAAGAAAAATACGTGAAAGTAAAAAAATGACACAAGAAGTAGTTGCGGCAAAAATGCAGCTCGGCGGCTGTGACATAACCAGAAGTGCCGTTGCGAAAATAGAAGTTGGACAAAGACATATTTATGTTGATGAAATTTTGCTGCTAAAGGAAATTTTTGATGTAAATTTTGATGAAATGTTTTATAAGACAGAGCAATAAATTTTAATTTGTCTGTGCATTTCTGTTTTTCTGTTGATTTAAGGTTAGGATAGCGCCCCTTGTCAGGGGAGCTGGCTTGCCGAAGGCAAGACTGAGGGGTAGTCAAGGTTTTAGTTATCTCTCCCTCCGTCAAAACCCATGGTTTTGCCACCTCCTTCGTCAGATGGAGGTTTCTGTTGTTCCGATATTCATCTTATTAAAGCCCCACAAACCCCAATTTGTGGAGATATTTCAAATTCGCACAAACTACCTTTGTGTGCGTAGGGGCGTCTATCAGACGTCCGCCGATTTTGTGCTGATTTTGACGGACGACTAATGGTCACCTAGTCTTTCTCAACTATAATTTGTGCTTAAAAAATGCGGCGCAGCCCCACAACTATTCATTATTCACTTTTCATTGCAAAGTCAAGGACTTTGCTCTTTAAACCCCAATTTACAGTTACAATATCCCATTCGAATTTTTGTGAATTTTGTCGCAAAAAATTCCTCATTTTACTATTGTAATTAACTCATTTTTCTGCGATAATAAAACTGTATATTTATAGTATTTGGATCGGAGGTATGTTTATGAGCAAAAAATGTGCATTGATTCTCGCAGCAGGCGAGGGCAAGCGTATGAAAACATCAAAGCCTAAAGCTTTGGCAGAGGTTCTTTTCAAACCGATGATTGATTGGGTTACTGATGCAGCTATCGCCGGCGGCGTTGACGAAATTTGCGTTGTTACGGGTCATTGTCACGAAGAGCTGGAGGCTCACCTTGACGGCAAGTTCAAAACTGTTGTGCAGTCAGAGCGTCTCGGTACAGGTCATGCCGTTATGCAGGCAAAGGAGTTTATAAAAGCAAACTCTCCGGGTAACATTCTCATTCTCAACGGTGACGCTCCGCTTATAGATGCGAAAACTATCAGCACAGCCCTTGAGTACCACACTTCACATAAAAATGCCGTTACGATTATCTCTGCAAAGATTGATAATCCTTTCGGCTACGGCAGAATTGTCCGCAACAAAGACAAGTGCCTTAAAAAGATTGTTGAAGAAAATGATGCAACAAATTCCGAAAAGATGATAAACGAGGTAAACTCGGGTGCTTATTGGTTTAACTGTTCTGTTTTGCTTGAAGCACTTGAAGGTATTGTCGAAATGCACGACAAGAAGCATCAGGCAGAGTATTACCTGACCGATGCTATTGAAGTTATCCTTGCAAAGAATCTCAATGCCGTTGCTTATGAGGCAGGCAACCCGGATGTTATACTCGGTGCAAACGACAGACTTCAGCTTCAGCATCTCAACGAAATTGCACGCAGAAAGGTTATGCGTGAGCATCTTCTTAACGGTGTTTCAATTCCGTGTGCTGACGGCGTTATGATAAGCCCGAGCGTTAAAATCGGTACAGAAACCGAGATTCTCCCGGGCACAATCCTTAAAGGCGACACCGTAATCGGTGAGGGTTGCGTTATCGGTCCGAACAGCCTTGTTGAGGACAGCGTGATTGAAGACGAGGTTACTCTTAACAATGTTCAATGCTTCTCTTCAACTGTTAAGAAGGGCGCACACATCGGACCCTTTGCACGCATCAGACCTGATTGTGTTATCGGTGAGGGAGTTAAGGCAGGCAACTTTGTCGAGTTTAAAAACGCTACCGTCGGTGATCGCACAAGCGTTTCGCATCTTACTTATATCGGCGATGCCGACTTCGGCTCGGATGTCAATGTAGGTTGCGGTTGTGCAACGGTCAATTTCAACGGTAAAGAGAAAAACCGAACAAAGGTTGAAGACCACGCATTCATCGGTTGCAGCACATATCTTGTTGCTCCCGTAAGCGTTGGCAAAAACAGCTACACGGCGGCAGGCTCGGTAATAACCGAGGATGTTCCCGAAAATTCACTTGCAATCGCAAGAGCAAGACAGACAGTCAAAAAAGACTGGATTGTCAAGAAAAAACCGTACAGATGGCAGAAATAAGAGGTAAAGTTATGAACAAGAATATTTTAATCAGAGTCGCATCATTGTTGCTTGCCGCAGGAGTTTTGTTAACAGCATACGGCTGTAAGGACAACAAGCAGACAGGTCTTAATCAGCCGACAATTGTTGACAATCAGGTAGTTATCGAATATCCGAGCGTTGACAGCGAGGGTAAAGACGTTGAAGCAACAAACGTTGTCGATGTCGACAGCGAATATGTAGGCCAGCTTAATACAGGCTCTTCTTTGGAGGATGCTTTCAAAAACGAATCCGCAAAGGATAAGTTTTTGGACAGAAACGAATCTTTCGGCATTGACGACGAAAAGGCAGAAGAAATTGTAGAAGAAGCCGCAAAGTGGACAAAATTCTCCTACAATATTTATGTTGCAAACTCCAATGCACAGCGTGTTGCTTTCAGAACTCTTAAGGCAACAAATACAGAAGACATTATCATTGACACCGACCTCGGCTGTGAGTATGGCTTCAACCCCGGCAAGGGTATGATAATTTACATCGAAGGTCTTGTGAACTCCACAAAGTTTGAAACAGAGGAAGAAATTGTTGCCGCACTCAACGAGATGGATATTGAAATTATCTACACTCTCATCGACTCAGACCTTGACAGCGTTGACGATTGGTCAAAGGTAACAACAGCATATATGCCGGTTACATTCTAAAAAAGTTTTTCGGGGCGGTTTACCGTCCCGAATGTTTTGATACAGGAGAATAAAATGTTTTTCAGAAAAAAAGTTACAGCTTCCGCTACAGGCTCACCTGAGTTTATGGTTGTCGGTCTCGGCAATCCGGGCAAGGATTACGAATTCACTCGCCACAATGCAGGCTTTCTCACCCTTGACCATATCGCTGTCGAAGAAGATGTTGAAATCAAAAAACTCAAATACAAGGCGCTGATAGGGGATACAGTTATCGCAGGTCACAGATGCCTGCTTGTAAAACCGCAGACCTTTATGAACAACAGCGGTGAGGCTGTGCGAGAAATTTCGCAGTTTTACAAAATCCCGCCCGAAAAGATTATCGTTATCTTTGACGACATCTCACTTCCGTGCGGAAAATTAAGAATCCGCCGAAAGGGGACAGACGGCGGACACAACGGTATAAAGAGTATTATTTATCATTTGAATTCTGACAATTTCCCCAGAATCAAAGTCGGTGTCGGTGCAAAGCCACACCCCGATTACAACCTTGCAGACTGGGTGCTTTCCACCTTTAAAAAGGACGAAATGGAAGAGCTGAAAAAAGCCATTACAAAAGCCACCGAGGTTTTACCGTACATACTTGACGGTGAAATCGATAAGGCTATGAATAAGGCAAATTAAAAAATATTGAGAGCCTGCAGACTGAACTGCGGCTCTCGTTTTTTATGCGTGTGTGTATTCTTTTTTCTCTAAATCAGCCTTAATGCTTTTTGCGAATATAGTTTTGAAAACCTTGCGAACAAATGGCTGAATGAAGAACAACTGTGAAAAAAATGCGAACGGGAAGTTATAGCAAACAAGTTTGAGCCAATCTGCTAAAAGAGTCCACATATTAAAACCTGCCTGGTAGTTATAATAAAGAAATGCGGCGGCAAAACTCATTACGGGGCACATAATTCCAACGGTTGCACAAATGATTGCTGTTTCAAAAAGTACGGGATGAGTTGTTTTTGGGTCAAAATTCTTGCATGCAAGCTTAAATGAAAACGGTGCACCTATAAGGTTTTCAAGAGTGTAAGCAAGAATAAACTCGATAATTACAACTGCCCAGATTGGTATAGGCTTGCCGAAAACAGGAACTCCGCCCATCTTATTGATTGCCGCAATAACACCGGTTTCTCCTGTAATTTGAATGAACATATTACCGTGAATAACATAAAGGCTATAGAAAACATAAGCGTGTACGGTTATAATAACGGTAATGAGTGCGAAAATCATTCGCTGAAATTGATTTTTTGGCATAAATAACTCTCCTTTTGGCATAAAAAAAGACACAGCTCTGCTTTGATGAAATCTCAATACATTTTACCGTAATCAGATTTACGTGCAAAGCACTACTTGTGTCGTTATGCATTAATTAAATTTACCTTTTCAGTATAGCATTTAAAAACATTGTTTGTCAAGAAAAAGAACGAAGGAAAAACTCCTTCGTTCTAACTTTTATTTATAATCTTTAATGTCTAATTTGCCTGCCGAAATTGAGATAATAATGAGTGCATCGTTGGAAGTAACATTTCCGTCCTTGTTGATGTCTCCGGCTTTTTCCTGACTTTTATTAAAGTCTGCCTTACCAACTGTGTACTCAAGTGCAAGAAGCGCATCTGTTGAGTTGATGTTGCCGTCGCTGTTTATGTCGCCAAGCTCGAAAACAAGCTTGTATGTCGGCCAATAGTTGTTCTTTGCACTGTTGCCTCTTGCTTCGGATTTGCTTGCCTTGTTTGCAGGACGCTCGAAGTAGTAGCACCAGTTGTAGCCTGCTGTGTAAGCACCGTTTGCTGTATTTGGGACATCTTCAAGACGTTCAAGGATTTTGCCTGTATCTGTCTTGTTTGTGTTAAGCTCGTGTTTAAGGAACTCAAGCTGACCCTCAAGGCTCTTCCAGGAGTAGCCGTTTTTGTTGCAGAATTTTTTAAGATTTTCAAATCTGCCGTTGTGCCACTGGCAAATACCGTAGCTTGAGCCGCTGTCACCGTAGAGGTTGGGGTTGAAGTTTGACTCTTTTTCAATGTTTGCAAGCACACCGCAAGCAGCCGCTGAATTAAGTCCCATTTCATCTACGAGGAAATCAAATATAGTCTGAATGGTCTGTGCCTTTGAAGTTGCCGCCATAGTAGCAACGGGAATGGCTGAAAAAACCATAACAAGGGCAAGAATTGTGATAAAAGTTCTTTTTATGTGTTTTTTTAAGTGCATAAAATAAAGTCCTTTTCAAAGTTTAGTCGTAGCCCGACACGTAATTTTATAACACATAAATGTTACGAAATTATGACATTTTAAAGATTTTTGTAACTTTTTGTAACTATTTTTCGACATTTTAGGCTTTTATATTCCATTTAAGAACAAAAACACCGCCGAAGCGACTGCAACGGCGGTGTTTGCTGTGTTTAGATTATAATGAATATTCAGCGGCAATGTCTGCAATTTTAACAGGCACACCTGTCACAAGTGACTTCTTTGCGGCAAGACCGATAAGCACGGGCTGAAGACCGCAGTCAAGACCAACGCTTACTTCCTTGTCGTTTACAATGCAGTCGATAAATTCTGTAATTTCCTCAACATAAGCACCCATATATCTCTCAAGGAAGAAGTTAAGGGGAACTTCGCCACGAACACCGTTTGCATCAGAAATAACTGCAGTTGACTCTGAATCGTTACCGATAGCAACCTGACCGAGTGAACCGAAAGCCTCAACTCTCTGGTCGTAGCCGTAGCTTGCACGGCGGCAGTTGTCAATAACTGCGATTGCACCGTTTGCGAGCTTCATTGAAATAACTGCTGTGTCAATGTCGCCTGCCTCGCCGATTGCGGGGTCAACAAGCACTGCACCGTAAGCAAATACTTCCTCAACCTCCGAGCCTGACATAAAGCGAACCATATCAAAATCATGGATTGTCATATCAAGGAAGATGCCGCCCGAAACCTTGATGTAGCTTACCGGGGGAGCACCGGGGTCTCTTGAGCAAACCTTAAGAATGTTAAGGTCACCAATCTGACCGCCCTCAACAGCCTTTCTTGCAGCCTTGAAGTTGTGGTCAAAGCGGCGGTTAAAGCCTACCTGATATTTAACATTGCTGTTTTCAAGAGCCTTTTTTACTTCGAGAATCTTGTTTACATCGTGGTCAATCGGCTTTTCACAGAAGATGTGCTTGCCTGCGGCAATTGCCTCAAGAGAAATTGTAGAGTGTGTGTCTGTTGAAGAGCAGATAAGAACTGCCTGAATGTCATCATCCTCAAGGATTTTGTGGTAGTCCTCGTAGAACTCTTCAATACCAAGTCCCTTTGCCCATGCGATTGTCTCGTCGTTGAGGTAGGGGTCAGCAACAGCCTTAACTGTTGCGTTTTTAACATATCTCATAATAGATTCGCAGTGTACCTTACCGATACGGCCTGCGCCGATAATACCAACATTTATCATAGCTTTAACTCTCCTTTTTATATTGTTCCGTCCCAGGTGGAAACTTCTGTTTTCTTCATTTCTTCTTCGTCAAACCAGCGTGTTGTTACGCACTTGCTCTCGGTGTAGAATCTGTATGCGTCCTTGCCGAGGCAATGGAGGTCGCCAAAGAATGAATTTTTATGTCCTGCAAAGGGGAAGAATCCGATCGGCACGGGAATACCAACGTTAACGCCTACCATACCGCCGTCTGTGTGGCGTGTGAACTCTCTTGCATAGTAGCCGTTCTGTGTAAAGATAACAGAGCCGTTTGCATAGGGGTTAGCGTTCATAAGCTTAAGACCCTCTTCAAAGGTCTTAACACGCTTGATGCAAAGCACGGGACCGAAGACCTCTTCATCACCGATAGTCATTTCGGGTGTAACCTTGTCAAAGATTGTAGGACCTACATAGAAGCCGTTTTCGTAACCCTCAACAACACAGTTTCTGCCGTCGAGCACAAGCTCTGCACCCTCTGCAACACCCTTGTTGATGTCAGCGATAACCTCGTCAAAGTGCTTCTTATATGTAATCGGGCCAAGCTTTGAAGTCTTGTCATAGCCGGGACCTACCTTGATAGCCTTTGCCTGCTTAACAAGCTCTGCAACAAATGCGTCAGCGATACTTTCCTGAACAACACAACAGCTCAGAGCCATACATCTCTGACCTGCACAACCGAAAGCAGAGTTGATAACACCTGCGGCTGTTCTTTCAATCGGAGTGTCCTCGAGAACGAGTGCGTGGTTCTTTGCCTGGCAGAGTGCCTGAACTCTCTTGCCGTTCTTTGCGGCACGCTCATAGATAAGCTTACCTACGGGAGTTGAGCCAACGAATGTGATACCCTTAACGTCGGGGCTGTCAAGAAGAACGTTGATTTCGTTTCTTGAGCAGGTAACGATGTTGATAACACCGTCGGGAACGCCTGCTTCCTTGTAAAGACCTGCAATTCTGAGAGCAGTTCTCGGTGTAAGGCTTGCGGCTTTGAGCACCATTGTGTTACCTGTTGCAATACAAACGGGAGCCATCCAACCGAACGGAATCATAGCAGGGAAGTTAACGGGAACAATGCCTGCGAAAACGCCCATTGATTCACGGTAGAGAACTGTGTCATAACCTGCGGAAGCGTCCATTGTGCTTTCACCCATCATAAGTGACGGAACCTGAGTTGCAAGCTCTGTGCCTTCCTTTGCTTTGAGAACGTCGCCCTCAGCCTCGCTCCATACCTTACCGTTTTCTTCTGCAACAAGCATTGTAAGCTCTTCCATATGCTCCATAAGAAGGTCACGGACTTTATACATAATCTGTGCTCTCTTTATTGCAGGTGTTGCACTCCATGCGGGATATGCTGCCTTTGCGGCGGCGATTGCACCCTCAACCTCTTCTGCGGTACAGTTCGGTGCATAGCCTGTGATTTCACCCGTGCTCGGGTTTACAAGGTCGTAATATTTGTCAGTTTTTGACTCAACATACTGACCGTTGACAAAATACTTGAGTTTTTCAGCCATTTTTTAATTCTCCTTTTATATGCCTGCCTTTTCAGCAATATATTCTCTTGCCATCTTTGCGTATTTGAACGGGTTTGCGATTGCGGGATCCTGCTCTGCTTCAACAAGCATCCAACCCTCATAATCAGCCTCGTCAAGAACATCGAAAACGGGCTTGAAGTCGATTGTGCCGTCACCGGGAACAGTAAATGCACCAAGTCTTACACCCTGAAGGAATGAAAGATGCTCTGCTTTAACCTTCTCAACGATTTCGGGACGGATATCCTTCAAATGAACGTGCTTGATTCTCTTTGCATACTTCTTAAGAACTGCCATATAGTCCTCACCGCAGTATGCAAGGTGACCTGTATCAAAGAGTAGATAAACTGCCTCGGGGTCGCACATATCCATCATCTTGTCAATTTCCTCTGCTGTCTGAACAACAGTACCCATATGATGGTGGTAAACAAGAGTGATGCCGTATTCCTTTGCAATGTTACCGAGCTTTGAAAGACCGTCTGTAAACTTTTTCCACTCCTGGTCATTCATAACATACTTTTTCTCAAAAACAGGTGTCTCCATCTGTCCCTGAATGCTGTAGCTCTGCTCGGAAGCACCGATACGCTTTGCACCGCAACCCTTAAGGAATTCACAGTTTTCTCTGAAATCCTTTTCAACCTCTTCGAAAGGCTTGGTAAGGATGAAGGATGAGAACCAGCGGTTAGCTATTTCAAGACCTCTGATGTCAAGATATTCGTGCATACCCTCAACTGTTTTGGGGTACTTGTTGCCGATTTCGCAACCCTTGTAGCCTGCAAGTGCCATTTCACTTACACATTGCTCAAATGTAATTTCGCCGCCGAGGTCGGGCATATCGTCGTTTGTCCAGCCGATAGGAGCGATGCCGAGTTTGATTTTTTCTGCGTTCATTGTGAAGTCTCCTTTATCAGTATTTCCTTGCTTCAAGCAAGTGCTCTGTTTTTTCTTCAAGTGCCGCCTTGCCCTTTTCGGTGCGGGGGATATCGGAACAACCAACGTTCCACCATCCGCCGTAGCCGTCTGTCATTGACTTGGGAAGCACCTTTATGTCGATGAGTGTCGGATTTGTCTGCTTAATTGAATCAATCAATGCCGCCTCAAGTTCATCCATAGTTTTTGCTGTGTATGTAACATAGCCGTAGCCTCTTGCGCAAGCGGCGTAGTCAATGTTCATAAATTCGCCCTCACGGATAGGCTTGTCAC
This sequence comes from Clostridia bacterium, assembly GCA_017481575.1. Taxonomy (GTDB): domain Bacteria; phylum Bacillota; class Clostridia; order Oscillospirales; family Acutalibacteraceae; genus CAG-488. Next base: position 11,033 of record JAFUPA010000050.1, read on the forward strand.
CGTCACGGTAGCGTGACTCTGTGCAGAGAGCCTCAATGCCCTGACCCATCTGGAGGTTGTTGATACAACCGAAGGATGCGTTATCAAAGAGAAGAACATTTATCTTCTTGCCCTCCTGCAAGGCTGTAATCATTTCGGAATGAAGCATATTGTAGCTGCCGTCACCTGTGAAAGCATAAACCTCTTGGTCGGGACAAGCAAGCTTTGAACCGAATGCACCTGCAATTTCGTAACCCATGCACGAATAGCCGTATTCCATATTGTAAGAATCTATCGCATCAGTTGTCCACATTCTCTGCATACAGCCGGGGAGTGAGCCTGCAGCACCGACTGCAACCGCATCCTCGGGAATGAGCTTGCGGCAAAGTGCAAGAGCCGCTGTCTGTGTAATAACACCGCCTGTTGCCTTAACAAAGCCTGTAACTGCATCGTCCACGTGGTTCGGGATTTCGGGAGAATAATCCTCCGAATAAGCAGAAGAGGAGAGTCTCTCCATTTCCTTGTCCCAGTCAGCCTTTGCCTCAGCAATCTCTGTTGTGTATGCAGTCTTGTATCCGTCAAGGTACTTTTCAAGAGCCTTAACACCCTCGTTTGCATCGGCAACCATTTTTATGCTGTCGAGCTTACCTGCGTGGAAAGCACTTGCATTGATTGTAACAACCTGCTTGTCGGCATAAAGCCACTTTGAGCTTGTTGTGAAGTCGGAAAACTTAGTACCGATACCGATAATAAGGTCAGCATCCTTTGCAAGTACGTTTGCACTTGAATTGCCCGTAACACCGATACCGCCGGCGTTGAGATAATGGCTTGACTTGATAGCCGATTTACCTGCCTGTGTCTCGGTAAACGGAATGTTGTGCTTTTCACAGAAAGCCTTTACTGTTTCGCCTGCGAGTGAATATCTTACACCGCCACCGACGATAACAACGGGCTTTTTGCTCGCCTTGATTGCTTCTGCAACCTGACGCACTTCGTAGTCACAGGGAATCTGACGTGCGATGAAGTGAACTCTCTTTCTGAAAAATTCGACAGGGTAGTCGTAGCTTTCACCCTCAACATCCTGGCAAAGTGCAATTGCAACTGCACCTGTGTGAGCAGGGTCTGTGAGTACACGCATAGCGTTTGTGAGCGAAGTCATAATCTGCTCGGGACGTGTAATTCTGTCAAAAAATCTTGTAACAGCCTTGAACGCATCGTTTGTTGTAACCGTTCCGTCATGGAGCTGTTCAACCTGCTGTAAAACGGGGTCGGGCTGACGTGTAGCAAAGGTGTCGCCCATAAAAAGAAGCAGGGGAATGTTGTTTACGGTTGCGGTTGCGGCGGCAGTAACCATGTTAGCCGCACCGGGGCCGATTGAAGACATACAGGGGATAATCTTCATTCTGTTGCACATTTTTGCGTAAGCAGTAGCCGCCTGAGCCATGCCCTGCTCATTTCTGCCCTGCATAACCTTGATTGAATGCTCTGCCTGCGAAAGTGCCTCGCCGACACCGAGCACACATCCGTGACCGAAAACAGCATAGAAGTATTCAACAAACTTGCTTTCAATCATTTCACCGTTATGCTCTATTGTAACGTACTGGTTGTCGAGGTATCTTACAATAGCCTCGCCCAGGGTAAGTCTTACAGTTTCCATAATTAACTCCTTATGCTCTGGCAACCATTTCGCCGTATTTTTCTTTTTCGTCCTTGATAAATGCCTTGATTTCTTCTACTGTCGGCATAAAGAGTGAACAGCCGTGAGCTGCAACAAGCATTGAAGCTGAAGCAGAGCCAAGCTCAAGACAGTCCATAATATCCCACTCTTCAAGAAGACCGTAAATGAAAGCCGAGCCGTATCCGTCGCCGCCGCCGAAGGACTTGAATGCCTTAACGGGGAAAGGCTTGATTGAGTATTCACCGTCAGCCGTGTGAGCAGTTGAGCCTTCCTTGCCGTGCTTGATGATAACGATTTTGTTGCCCATGCTCATCCAGTGAGCGGCAGTTTCCTTGTCTGTTCTGCCGGGAGCAGAAATTGCCTCTGTAAGGTCAAATTCCTCACGTGAGCCCATAACCATATCGCTGTTTAATGCAACAACTGAATAGTAAATTGCAATCTCGTCAGCATTTTTCCAGTTATAGGGGCGGTAGTCAATGTCAAAAATAACCTTTGTGCCAACCTTCTTTGCCAGGTACATAGCCTTAAGGCAAGCCTCTCTGGACGGGCTCTGTGAAAGTGCGGTTCCGCTGATAAGAATTGCCTTTGCACTCTTTATGTAATCCTCGTCAACATCGTCGGGATGAAGCATAAGGTCAGCGATGCCGTCACGGTACATAAGGATGCTGCTTTCATGCTCTGACTTGATTTCGGTAAAGGTAAGACCGAGCTTTTCACCGCCTGTTGTACGTGTGATGTGAGAAATGTCGATACCTTCATCCTTAAAGAAATTCTCAACATAAGTGCCGAACTGGTCGTCGGAAACCTTACCGATGAAACCGACCTTTTTGCCGAGTCTCGCAAGACCTACCGCAATGTTGGCAGGTGAGCCGCCGACATATTTTTTATAGTTTTCACATTTGTCGAGCGTGTTGTAATAGTCTGTCGGGTTAAAGTCAATTGCAACTCGTCCGATCGGAATAAGGTCAAGCTCTCTTGATTCATCAAAATCAATATATTTCATAAAATCAGCCTCCAAAACTAATTTTTAAATCATTCATAATATTTTACCATATATATGTATTTATGTTCAAGAGAAAATGCACATTTTTTTGCCTTTAAAAACACAAAAAGCTGCTTTTCGCAATGAACGAAAAACAGCTTTGAAAACTATTTAATTCTGAAACGAAGTATAATACCTCCAAAGGAAATTTCATCGCCGTCGTTGATAACAACGGGCGAGTCAACCTGTGTCTGACCGATGTATGTGCCTGCACTTGAATTAGTGTCGGTTAAGACCCAACCCTTTTTATGCTTTGAAATAACAGCGTGGAAACGTGAAACCGTCGAGTAGTTGAGTACAATGTCGCAGGCATTACTTCTGCCCACCGATGTCTCCCAATTTGTGATAAGGTATTCTTCTCCCGTCATTTCGTCAATAAGGCAGGCGGGGGTCACCTTCGGTGCTTTGCTCTGCAAAAGATGCTTTATGCAGTATGCGACAATCACAAAACACAATACAGGGATAAGGTATCTGAAAATTGACATCATCTCATCCATCGGCTTCACCCCTTTCTTTAGTCGATTATATATTTTATACAAAAAATTGTCAACAAATTTTCCGTTACGGATTTGTTAAATGGGAAATATTGTGATATAATTGGAGCATCTTTCAGGAGGTGCTGTTATGCAAAAAGCAAAAAAGTTTTTATCTTTAATCTTAATTTTGTCTTTGTTCGCAAGTCTTCTGACCTTTTCTTCGGGTGCTGTCGGCACATTTGAAGAGTGGCAGCAGGGCTGGGAAGAAATAAAGGCTTCGTCAGGCTACATAACCCTTACACCGGGCGAGGACGAAACACAGATGAATTTCTCGTGGCAGTCGTCATTTTTAAGTTTTGACGAGCAAATTGTCATCGGCAAGTCAGCTGACCTCAGCGATGCGGTCAACCTCAAAACAAAGCGTGAGCTTAACATCTTCGGCTTTGAGTGGACACACAACGCAACGGCAACAGACCTCGAGGCAGAAACCACATACTATTACCGCTACACGGTCAATAAGGTTGAAAGTGAGGTTTATTCTTTCACAACAGGCTCTGCAGACAGCACAACCGTGCTTTTTGTTACTGATTCGCAAATCGGACGTTCAAGCGGCACGCAGGAAGAAATTTATATGAACGATACCTACGGCTGGACACAAACTCTTGACACAGCCTTTGCAAATAATGATATAGACTTCATTCTTTCAGGCGGTGACCAGGTCGAGGATTCTTATTCTGAGGAACAGTACACCTACTATGAGTCTCCGTCAATTCTCCGCTCCGCACCTGTTGCGGCGGCAATCGGCAACCACGATTTCTATACAACAAACTACAGCCACCATTTTAACAACCCCAACGACAACACGTTTTCTTTGTTCCGTTGGCCTGCAGGTCAGGGCTATTATTTCAGCTATAACGACGTTCTTTTTATTGTTGTGGACTCAAATAACTTCTTACCCTCGGCAAACAGACGTGTTATTAAAAATGCGTGCGAGGATTATCCTGATGCAAAGTGGCGTGTGCTTATGATGCACCACAGCCCGTTTGATGTAAGAGGTGCAGATGATATTGCAAACAAGTTTGCACGCAAAACCGTTGCTCCGTTTGTTGATGAGTTTGATATCGATATCTGCCTCAACGGTCATGACCATTACTACAGCCGTTCACATATGATAAAGGACGGAAAAGTTACAGATGATGTGTGCGAAAACGGAGTTTACACAAATCCCGAAGGAACACTTTATTTAACACAGAATTCTTCGTCAGGCAGTAATTACAGCGGTATCGGTGACGAGATGTCAGAGCATTGCGCCTTTGCCTTGCAGGAGAAGAGAACATCATATTCTGTTTTGAATATCGTCGGCAACACTCTCACCGTAACAAGCTACCATACCGACACAAACGAGATGTTTGACACCATTACAATAGAGAAAGAATAAAGAAAATGAGAGGTTTGAAACCTCTCATTCTTTTTCTATATTACCTATTTCTGTTGCACACTTGCGGCAGATTTTCTGACCGCCGAATTCTACAAGGTCGTTTTCCTCGTGGCAGAAAATACATGAGGGGGCGTATTTCTTTAACAGGATTTCGTTGCCCTTTGCAATGATTTCAAGTTTGCTGTCTTCGCCCATAAGGTCAAGCTCTTTTCTGATTTCTATAGGTAAAACAATTCTGCCTGCAGAGTCAATGCTTCTGACTATTCCGACATGTTTCACTTTAATACAGCTCCTTCTTTCGATATTAATAAACATTAACCGTCACGGTCTGTTCAATGTCTACAATATACCACTTTTTGCCACGCTAGTCAATTCGGTTTTTTGACAATTTGACTTTGCTTCAGAGCTTATCTTTAGTGCATTTTAACTTCACAAAATTAAAAGTTTTTAATGTTTAAATCGAATATTGTCGAACCCTGTCGAAATATGCTTTACAAAAAAATAGCAGCCGCATTTTCAGCGGCTGCTTCAGCAGTTCATTAAATTATGCAATTAAGCCTGATACCATTGCGATAACTTCGTCAAGAATTGCCTGGAAGTCGATCTGTGCAAGAAGATCTGTAACCCATGTGATGATAGCGTCGAAATCGATGCCCTCAAGAAGTGCAGTAATCTGATCCATGATGGTTCTCCTTTCTTATACTCGCAGTAAAATCTACTGCTATTATTATATACATATTAGCACCAATACATAATTTTGTCAATATGCTTGTTTTGTAAAAATTTTACAATTAAAAAATAAGTAGCCGAGTAAAATCGGCTACTTTCAAAATTTTATTATGCAATAAAACCTGCTACGAGATTAGCAATTGCATCAAGTACCTGCTGGAAATCGATCTGAACGATGAGGTCTGTGAGCTTTGTCATAACTGTGTCGAGGATTGCATTCCAATCGATACCTTCAAAGAGTGCTGTAATCTGATCCATAATGAATCTCCTTTCAAAAATAAGTGACAGAATCACTTTGATTTATGTATATTCTAACACCGTTGTATTTTTTTGTCAATACCTCAAATTTGTTGAAACTGTTGCAAAAATCACGGCTGAAAAGGTACAGGCTTGTCTTGCTTTTCGTGCTCAAACGAGAGAATATTATTTCTTGTGTAGTAATTGCAACGCATATCAAATGCCTTGCAGATTCCGTCTACGGGAACATAAAGCTGGTCACGGTGCAATCGTACAACCTTGTGTCCGAGCTTAATTTCTCCACGGTCAGTTATTGCAATGTCGCTGTTTTCGGCAAATTCAGCATTGTGGCGGTAAGCCTCAATGTACACCTTGCCTTCTGAAAGTTCAACCTTAAATCCGGCATATCTGAAAAGTATTGCCGCAGGAATGTGCCATACTCCGTCTATGTTTTCACCGGGAGTTGTTCTTGCACACAGTCCGAGGTCAGCGCCCTTGAACATCATTCTTGTGTCTGTGTAAATCGGAGCAAGTGATACAGGCTCAATGCTGTCGGTTTCCTTGTCAATAACACATCTGTCGGCAACTCTGCCGTCCTCAAGGTAAGAGGTGAGGGTGAGCTTGTTTTTGCTTACGTGCGCGATTGCATACATCGAAAGCTCTTCCTCGTGCGGATACCACGCTGTGTTCCAGATTTTCGGCAAAGCGAGCATCCTTGACGGGTTGCGGTTACCGCTTCCGAGGTTGTAGAAAACCGTACCCTCCGACGGCTTGTCATAAAGGTTTTCATTTCGTCTCGGGTAGCTTCTCGAGAAGCAATGCTCGTGACCGCTGAACATAACGTCAAACTTTTCCATACCCTCCATCATCATCGGGTAAGAGTCATCGCACGCAAGGTCGCTTCCTGCATAGCAGATAGGGAAGTGATGTGAGCCGAACTTCCACGTCTTGTCGCTTGCATCTGTGTCTTTAATAAGCCATTCGTTTACATCCTCCGGACCGCTTATACCGATAGCCGCAAAATGAGCGTTGCCGTAATCAAACGAATAGCTTGCGGTTTTCCAATCCTCGGGGCCGTTGTACGGGTACGAGCCACGGAACTGGTTACTGAAATATTCTGCCTTTTCCGAGTAATATTTGCCCTCAAAGGTAAAATAATTCTTGAAGCCCATATCATCGTGGTTACCCATCGACATCATAAGCGGCATATACTCCATAACACCCTTGAAGCCCTCGAGCGTGCCGGTCCATTGAATGTCGGTCTGTCCGCAGTTTGTGTTGTCGCCTGCGGTAAGGATAAAACGCACGTCGGGGTGTTTTTTGAGAGTTTCTTTCAAAAAGAGATTGAAATCCGAATAATCGGCAGGCGGATTGGGACCACCTGTCTGAATGTCCGAAAGGCAGATAAACTTGAAATCATCAAGGTTTTCGGGAATGGTGGTGAAGCTGTAATTTTCGCTTCTGAAATCCGCATTACCTACGTTGTATTCATATTTTGTGTCGGGCTTAAGTCCCGTCATGTTCGCCCAGAAAATGTGGCTTGAATCCATATCAGACTCAAAGTTGCCTTTTTCAGCATCAAATCTCAGCCACTCGTCCGTACCTGCTTCACGGCAAAGAGCATAGCCTTCGGCAATGTCCGTACAGGTTCGCCAGGTAACCGTCATTGATGTTTCGGGGTTGCCGTTAACCGAAAGCATAATGTGGTCGGGCATTTTCTGCGAGCCTCTGAATTTTTTCCAATCTTCTCTGCTAATCATAAAAGCCACCTCTTTCTGATAAAAAATTGTAGCACAAAGCCATACGGATTTCAACAAATTTTCTTGACTATACATCTGATATATATTAAAATATAAGGATGTAAGATACAGTAATTACAAGGACGGATAATATGACCCAGAGAGATTCTATCAGAAATGTTGCAATCATTGCACACGTTGACCACGGCAAGACAACTATGGTTGACGAGATGCTCAAGCAGAGCGGTATCTTCCGTGAAAACGAGCAGGTGCAGGACAGAGTTATGGACTCAAATGACCTTGAAAGAGAGCGTGGAATCACAATCCTTTCAAAGAATACATCAGTCCATTACAAGGATACAAAAATAAATATTGTTGACACCCCCGGTCACGCCGATTTCGGTGGCGAGGTTGAGCGTATTCTTATGATGGTTGACGGTGTTTTGTTGCTCGTTGACGCATTTGAAGGCTGTATGCCGCAGACACGCTTTGTTCTCAAAAAAGCACTCAATTTAAAGAAAAAGGTGCTCGTTGTTGTCAACAAAATTGACCGCCCGGGCGCAAGACCCGACGAGGTTATTGACGAGGTGCTCGACCTCTTTATCGAGCTTGGTGCAGACGACGACCAGATTGAGTTCCCTGTTGTCTACGCTTCAGCACGTGAAGGCTATTCTTCACTTGATTCAAGCGTGCGTGAGGGCGATATGCGTCCGTTGCTTGACTCAATTCTCGAGCATATTCAGCCGCCGTCAGGCGAAATTGACGCTCCGCTTCAGATTCTTTTCTCAAGCCTTGATTATGACGATTATATCGGTCGTATCGGTGTTGGCAGAGTTGAAAGAGGTCAGATAAAGCGTGGCGACAACGTTGTTCTCTGTAAGCAGGACGGCGAAACACAGAACGTTAAAATTTCACGACTTTATCAGTTCGAGGGTCTTAAGCGAGTTGAGGTTGACTCTGCAATGATGGGTGACATCGTGTGCGTTTCGGGTATTCTCGATCTCAATATCGGCGAAACAGCCTGCTCACCCGACTGTGTTGAGCCGCTTCCGTTTGTCAAAATTGATGAGCCTACAATTTCAATGAATTTCATTGTTAACGACAGTCCGTTTGCAGGACGTGAAGGCAAGTTCGTCACATCAAGAAATCTCCGTGACCGCCTTTTCAAAGAGGTCGAAACAAACGTCAGTATGCGAGTTGAGGAAACAGACTCAACCGATACCTTCAAGGTTTCGGGCAGAGGTGAACTTCACCTTTCAATTCTTATCGAAACAATGCGCCGTCAGGGCTACGAATTCCAGGTTTCACGCCCCGAGGTTATTTATAAAACAATAAACGGCGAGCTTTGCGAGCCAATGGAGCTTTTAATTGTCGAGGTTCCCGAGCAGTACGTCGGTGCAGTTATCGAAAAGCTCGGTTCACGCAAGGGCGAGCTTGAAAATATGGGCTCCCGTGACGGAGGTGCAACTCACCTTGAGTTTAAAATTCCGTCAAGAGGACTTATCGGCTACCGTTCGGAGTTTATGACAGACACCAACGGTAACGGTATTATGAACCAGCTCTTTGCAGGCTATGAGCCTTATAAGGGTGATATGCAGACTCGTGAGCGTGGCTCGGTTGTTGTTCACGAAACGGGCACAAGCACAGGTTACGGCTTGTTCAACACTCAGGACAGAGGTCGTCTGTTTATCGGACCCGGTCTTGAAGTTTATGAGGGTATGATTGTCGGCGAATGTTCACGAAACGAGGATATAGTCTGCAACGTCTGTAAGAAAAAGCAGATGACAAACACCCGTGCGGCAGGCAGCGACGATGCACTTCGTCTTGTACCGCCCACAACACTCAGCCTTGAACAGTCAATGGAGTTCATCAAGGACGATGAGCTTCTCGAGGTCACACCGCAGTCACTCCGACTTCGCAAACGTGTTCTTTCAAAAGAGCTTCGAATGAAGCAGATGTTCAAAAAGAAATAAGGAGAGGTTTTTATTATGACAAAGAAATTCTTATCCATTGTTTTATGTATTGCAATGCTCTTTATGACAGCAATTCCTGCTTTTGCGGCTGATTCAGCCGACCTTCCCTACGAAAACAGCCGTTTCTTCTCTTACGGTGACTACGAGCTTCACTACCGTGTTGTCGAGCACGAGGGCTTGTATAAAGGCAGAATTATGTTTATCCACGGTTTTGGTCAGTCAAGCTATTCCTGGGAGAATATGGCAGACGAAATGAGCGCAAAAGGCTATGACTGCTATTGTGTAGACCTTCCGAACTTTGGTTACAGCACAAGAGAGAATGCCGATATGGAGCTTATCGACCGTGAAACTCTTGTTGAAAAGCTTATGTTAAGCATTGCTCCCGAATATACATGGACACTTGCAGGCCACTCAATGGGTGGTGCAGTTGCAATCAATGTTGCACAGCAGGTAGATGTTCAGAAGCTTATGCTCTTCTGCGCCGCACCCGTTGCAGAAATGGGTGATATGGGCAGTATGATGTCATCACCGATTATGAGCGGAATGCTTGATTTTGTTTTCAAATACCTTACAAAGATTGATATTCTTATGCGCCTTATCGTTTATATGGCAACAGCAAACCTTGAATTTACAAAGAATTACAATCTCGAGGGTGTAACAGCACCTCTTCAACTCGACGGCACAGGCGAGGGACTTTGTATGCTGATGCAGACAATGCGACCGACAGACCTTGAGGGTGCGGCAAATATCGATTGCCCCGTTCTTATAGTTAATGCTGAAAAAGATATGATTATAAACGACTCAATGAAACAGCAGATTTCAGACGCTTTCCCGTCAGCCGAGCATTACCTCGTTGAGGGCGGCGGACACATCTGCATTGAGGACAGAGCAGAAGAGCTCGCAAATGTAGCTTATGATTTCCTTAATAAATAAAGATAATAAAGGTAGTGCCGTTGCTCTCGGTAATTTCGACGGTATGCACATCGGTCACATTGCGGTTCTCGACAAGACCGCAGAGTTGAGCCAAAAAGGTCTCACGGCAACCGTAATGCTTTTTGATGAACACAGCTTAAAGGGCGTTACGGGTGAAGCACCGCCTGCACTTATGACCGAGCAGGAAAGAATAAAAATAATTCAGGGAAAAGGTCTGGATTTCAGAGTAATCAACTTCAGCGATATCAAAAACCTGACTCCCCGTGAATTTGTCGAAGAAGTTTTAATAGGTGAATTCAATGCAAAAGCGGTTGTCTGCGGTTTCAATTATCGCTTCGGTTGCGATGCAAAAGGGGATGTGGAGCTTTTAGACGAGCTGTGCAAAGCCAACGGAATTGAATGTATTACGGTTGACGAGGTGCTTTCAGACTCACGTCCCGTCAGCTCAACGGCAATCCGCAGGGCAATTGAGGCAGGGAATATTGAGCTTGCCAACAAAATGCTTGGACGCCAATTCGGCTTTACTTCAAAGGTAATTGACGGCGATAAAAGGGGACGCACTTGGGGCTTCCCGACAGCCAACCAGAAATTACCCGACGGCTTGACTGTTCCGCTTTTCGGTGTGTATGAGTCAATTGCAATTGTTGACGGCAAAACCTACAAGGGTGTTACCAATATCGGTTCACGTCCCACGGTGGGAACACAGGTCGTTTTGAGCGAAACCCACATTATTGAATTTAACAGTGATTTATACGGCAAGGACGTTGTAATACGTCTTGTACGCTTTATCCGTCCCGAGCAAAAATTCAGTTCATTTGATGAACTCGTTTTGCAAATAAAATCAGACGTTGAAAATGCGAAAGGTGGTGTGTAAGCTTTATGTATAATACTTGGGAAGAGTTGAAGTGCGATTGTGCCGGCTGTCAGAAATGTGCTCTAGGTGCAACCCGAACAAATCTCGTCTTCGGTGTCGGCAACGAGAATGCCGAGGTCTTGTTCATCGGCGAAGGACCGGGTGAACAGGAGGATTTGAAGGGTGAGCCCTTTGTCGGCAGAAGCGGACAGCTTCTTGACAAGTATATGGATGCAATCGGACTTGATCGCAACAAAAACATATACATTGCAAATATGGTTAAATGCAGACCGCCTCACAACCGTGACCCTCAACAGGATGAGCAGGAAGCCTGCCTCGGCTGGTTGCGTGAGCAGGTAAGGTTGATGAAGCCGAAAATTATCGTCTGTGTCGGCAGAATTGCCGCACAAAAGCTCATCGGTGATGATTTCAAGGTAACTAAACAGCACGGTGAGTTTATTGAAAAAAACGGGGTACTTATGATGGGCACCTTCCATCCCGCCGCTCTTTTGCGAAACCCCAACAACAAGCCTCAGGCGCTTGAGGACTTCCTTAAGCTCAGAGATAAAATCAAAGAAGTGTGTACGCATACTTACTGAATTAAAGGAGAAGAGTTATGAGAAAAATTATTTCAGTAGTCCTTTGTGTTGTAATGCTCGCAATGACACTTTGCTGTGGCGTTTCAGCTAAAGAGGATTTCAGCAAGCTTAAGTTCAACGAGGACGGCAGCTTCAAAATTATGCAGGTTGCAGACCTTCAGGACAACATGAACCTTAACGGTGCAGTCAAGGCTTTCCTTGAAGAAGCAATCATTCAGGAACAGCCTGACCTCATTGTTCTTACCGGCGACAACATTTCAGGCGGTTCTTGCCGTACAGATGTGTCCAAGAGCTGGGATCAGAGAAACTGTGAAAAGGCAATTGACGAGTATATGTCAATTTTTGAAGAGTACGAAGTTCCCGTTGCTATGGTTTTCGGTAACCACGACGACGAGAATATGCTTTCAAAGGAAGAGCTTTTCGATATTTACGAGACATATGACTGCTTCATAGGTGTTGACGAAGGTGAAGCACTCTACGGTTGCGGTACATACAATCTTCCGATTTATTCTTCAAAGAACAGCTCGAAAATGGCTTACAATCTCTGGATGTTCGACTCAAATACCTATGACGAAGAGCTCGGCGGTTATGACTACGTTCATGACGATCAGGTTGAATGGTATGTGAATAAGTCAAACGAAATCAAGGCTGCAAACGGCGGTGTTGCTGTTCCGTCAATGGCATTCCAGCACATCATTGTTAAGGAAATCTTTGACCTTATCGAATCAGGTGACAATATCGAAGGCGCTCTCCTTCACAAGGATGGTAAGGACTATGTATTTAAAGACGGTGTTCTCAAGGCAGGCTATCTCAAGGAGTATCCTTGTCCTGGCACACGTACAAGCAAGCAGTTCCCTGCAATTCAGGCACAGGGTGACGTTGTAGCAATGTTCTTCGGTCATGACCACAACAACTCTTTTGAAGTTGATTATAACGGCATCGACCTTGTAGCAACACCTGGTATGACATTTAACAGCTACAGCAATGAGGACAGAGGTTTCAGAATTATTAACCTCAACGAGGAAGATACATCAACTTACGAAACACACCTCATTCAGTTCCAGGATTACTTCGGCGACAGCAAAATGGCAATGGCTAACTACAATATGAACGCTGAAGAGTTTCCTCTCTGGGACAGAATCAAGGCAGGTATTCTCTTTGTTGTAACTTTCCCGATCAAAGTTCTCTTCGGTTACGCATTTTAATTCGAGGTGAAAAAAGATTATGCTTCTGCTTTTAACAGGCACAATTGATCCTTCTGTGTTCAACAATACTAATGTAAAAATTACTGTGGCAAACGAAAGGCTTAAGCAATACGTAAATTCAATTAAGAAATATATTGATACAGAACTTTTTTTGAACGTGGTTTTTGTCGAAAATTCGGGTGCTGAATTTCCTCTTGAAGAGATTCAATCCTATGCACGGCAGAAAAATCAGAATTTCGAATTAGTTCAGATAAAAACAGATGTTGCAAAAACAATCAAATTCGGCAAGTCTTATGGTGAGGCAGATTGTATTGAACAAGGTCTTCTCAAAAGCAAACTTGCTCAAAATGAAGAGTTTTTTGTTAAGTGCACAGGTAGAGTTTTTGTAAAAAACATTAAAAAACTTTGCGGTAAAAATCAGAATGTGAATAAGTTCCTTTTTAGAGATGATATGGATTGGTGCTACACTTTGATTTTTCAGATGAATATAGAGGAGTACAAAAAGCATTTCTTCCGTTCAAAAGAGATTTGTGACGAAAGAAAAGGTATTGATATTGAAAAATCTTTTTATAAGATAATTATAGAGGATGATATCAAATTTAAATGCTTCCGCTCTTACCCGAATGTTGAAGGTGTTTGCGGCACCACGGGCACAATGTATAATGAGAAATATATTATGAAAAACTTTTTTACAAAGCTCGGATTATTTAGTCACAATCCTTTAAATAAGTTTATTTATAAAACCTGTGCACCGACTTTTTTGAAAGTGCGTGCGATGTTTAAAAGAAAGTAAAACTTAAAAATAAATCCCCGTTTTCACTGAAAACGGGGATTTATTTTAGTGTTAATAATTATTCAACCGACTTTGCAGGAGTTACAGCACCTGCAATTGCATTTTTAATAAGACCAAAAAGGAACTCAAGCACTTTCTTGAGTGAATCCCAGAAAGAGGGGTTGTATCTGTCTGTTGTGCTCATGTTTCCCTCATACATCGGGTACATAGCTTCATCATCCGTATCATAAACAAGATACTGCGGGTAATCTTCATCCATAAAAACATTGTAATTGTCAACGTTTATAATGTTGTCAAACAACAGGTTAACGCAAGGCGGGAATGTTGTATGGTCAAGATTTTTAATAAACCACGTTGTATCGGGCAAAACGCAGGTTGAAGCGTCAATCTGCGTGTCGGGTGAGATGTACTTATCTGTACCGTTTGCCTGTGCATTTGCAATGTACTCGTCCGAAAGAACGGTATCAATAGTCGATGTTGTTGCACCGAGAGATGCTGCGGTAACTGTGCAGAAATCTTCGCCGAGTGAATCTGCATCTTCAGTTACGGGAATTGTCTGATAGCCGTACTTTGTAACGTTTGCCATCTGAATTCCTTTGTCCTCAAAATCACTCCACAGCTCGGGAATCTTAACCTGAACATTGTAGTGATAGTTATCAATAATATTGATGAAGTTTGCATATTTTTCCATATCTGCGCCATAGAAAACAGTTTCCTTTGCCTTTTCATAGTCTGCATCAGAAACCATTGCCCAATAAGCAGGGAAATTTGAATATGTATCACGAAGCAAACGGGGCACGATATTGAGGTAAATATCAGGATAAACGTTATTTACTGACCATGCAAGGAAATCAAGACCGTAAGTTTCGTTAAGAACAGTTGCAAAAGCCTGAATAAGCTCGTTTATGTTACTGTCGGTTGAAAGCTCAAGATCATAGATATATCTTTCAATTCCGTCTGCATCAAGATAAAGTTCACCGCAGAATGCTTTTGAACAGAATTCCGCACCGTTTACAGCACTTGCATAGGAAATATAATCTGCAATATACTGTCCGTCATATTTTTCCATATAAGCGGCTGTGATACAGTCGCCAAGGCAACGTCCGAGAAGGGCAACTTCCTTTTCACCTGTAGCTGCCAAAACTGCTTCTATGTATTCGTGCAGCTTTTCTGCAGTAACATACGGGTCAATACGCCAGTCGTAAGCAAACTGGAACTGTTCAGTACCGTATTTGCCGTTTGTTTTTGTCGGGTTGATTCTGTCTATGTTTGAAATATCAACTCTGCTGTTGTCACGAGGGTTACCGTTCTCGTCGAGCAAAAGGTCAGCGTAAAGCGGTGCCATCGTGTCATAAATAACATCGCAGAATTCATCCCACTGCTGAGTTATGACCGCTTTTGCGAAAACATCGATATTTTCCTCAACTGTGTCCATAATGAAGTTTTCGGGAAGCTGCAACGGGAAAATCTTCCTTGTTGTTCCATCAGGGTTGTCTGCTATAAGGTGAGCACCCGTACCTACAACATAAACCAGAGGTATGTCTGTTCCTGCGGCATTGTCAGATGCGCTTGTGGAAACCGCAAACACAAAAGTGCCGAGGATTAAGGTAAGGCAAAGAATGATAGACAAGACTTTTTTAGCCATCTTTTTCAAACCAAAACACTCCTATTTTATTTTTGTTCTGCCTTCCACTCATCGAGAGTTGAAGACTCCTCTGTCTCAACGTGTGAGAAGAAGAAATTCTTTCTTTCCTCGCTGTTAATAACTGTAACAGGCTTAATCTGGTTAAGAACAACACCCTTGTTACGGAGTGATTCTCTGTAATCCCAGTAAGTTTTCGGCTTAAGCACAAGGATTTCGGGTCTGTTGAGCATACCCCAACGTCTGTACTTAGCAAACTTTTCGTTAACCTCACTGAATTCTTCGTCAAGGATGTCAATCATCTTCTGACGCTCTTCCTCGCTTACAGGGTTCTTAGGTTCAACAAGCATACAGTAACGAGGCGGCTTGGTTGAAAAGTCAGGATAGTAGCTGAAGCCTGTGAATTCGTTGCCGATTCTCTTCGATGTAGCTCTTGCAACATGGTCACACATCTGTGTCGTTGTCTTTTCGTTGGCAACGTTCATATCAAGGTTCTTTCTGTAAAGAAGCTCAATTCTCGGTGTGTTGTTGTACATCTTTGTAACCTGAACAACGTCCTCAATGCGGTATCTGTAAAGACCGGAGAAGTTTGTAACAACGATTTCGTACTTCTTACCAACCTCAAGCTCGTCAATGAGAAGTGTCTTCGGGTTTTCATCCTCTGAACCGTTTTCTACATCGTCATCAATCGGAATGAACTCAAAGAAGATACAGTGCGGAAGCAATACGCCGTCGTGAACATCAAGCTCTGTCGGCATAGCGAAGAAGCCTTCAGCAGCAGCATAACCCATGTTATGAAGCGGAATATCACCGATTGATTTGCGGAGCTTTTCAACATAAACCTTAAGGTTAGAGCCAACCATACCGTGAGCCCATGTGAGTTTCGGCCAGATACGGGGAGCGATAGGTGTATCGAATCCCTTTTCAAATTCCTTGCGAAGCTCTGCAGCTCTCTTCGGGTTGGGCTTGAACTTCTTTGAATACTCCTTGCGGAGCTCGGGAGTAATCTTGATGTTCGGGTTGATAATACCTTTTTCGATATCATCACAGAGCATTTCCCAGTTCTCTTCGAGATAGTCAAACATTGTTGTAAGAAGAGTTACAACAATTGACTCAAGGTAAGATACGTTTCTTTCCTCAAGTGCAAATCTGAGCTGAAGGTAAGATGTATCAAGCAACTCCTCATGCTCGGGAATAAGCAAAGAAACGGGTGACGTTGAGAATGTGCTGAGAAGCGGCTTGAGGTAAAGAAGGGGAACCTGACCGGCACCGTTACACTGCTTACCGTCTTCAAGCTTGTGACCTGTAAGAATAAGTACAAGAGGACCCTTCTGCGGAGGCATCTTTATGCCCTTAACATCCTTAAGGTAATGGTATGCGGTTGCAACCGAGCAGGAGAAACCAATGCACTGCATATTCCAAAGGTCTATTACAGACTTCGGAAGAATCTTCGGCTTGCCGACGCTGCCTGAAGATGAGCAGTAACGCACATTCATACCTGTATACATAAGGTTCTTTTCTTTGTTCTTGATCATACGGTCAACATACTCTTCGTAGTCAGCGTATGTTGTGAGAGGAACCTTTGCACGGAAATCATCAATAGAATGAATATCCTTGAAGTTGTATTTTTTACCGTATTCACAGTTTTTGCTCTTGTTAATGATTCTTTGAAGGGTTTTGCGCTGTGCTTTCATCGGGTCTTTCGTGTGGTGGTTTATCTCCCAAAGAGATAAGTCGCCGAGAAAAACACCAAAATCTGATAATTGCATTTAATTCACTCCTCAAATTTTAGACATACTGTCTCATAATCTCTTCTATTATAACTGCAATCAACAGAAAAGTCAAACATCAATAATAGACAAAGTGTTGCTTTTATTGCAAATCACTTGCAAAATTCGTATACATTTTATAATATATATAATATATAACATCAAAAACTACGCACGAAAGCACGTTTTTTGGACTTAGAAAAATAATTTCAAAAAAGTTTAATTTTTTTGCAAAAAAGTATTGATTTCTGATTTGACTTGTGGTATTATATCCAAGCATGCTATGTTATTATGTAGCAAAGTGCGTAGATATGCGTTGATGTGAGAGGTGGCGGCCCTTTGAGGTCGGGAATTCTCACGGAGTATGTCCGATT
This sequence comes from Clostridia bacterium, assembly GCA_017481575.1. Lineage (GTDB taxonomy): Bacteria > Bacillota > Clostridia > Oscillospirales > Acutalibacteraceae > CAG-488. The sequence continues at coordinate 28,492 of JAFUPA010000050.1, forward strand.
TAAAACCGGGCGATCGAATAACCTACAGACCGGGTCCGCTGCCCTTTTGCGGATCTGTGTATGTATGTGCGTTTAAAACCTTTAAATGCACTTTCCCGGAAACTAACCCATTTCCGGTTTTTAAA
>JAFUPA010000051.1 GCA_017481575.1 Clostridia bacterium
CAGGTAAGTTAACGTATTTGAGAGAGGTACATCTGTAAAATGACGTACTGCTGACATTTTTAACACCTTCTTCGATTGTAACCGTCACAATTTCATCACGAAAATCAGTCCAAGGAGCAGGGTTTGATGTGGTATAATAGGACATAGTACCTGTACCGCTGACTGTGAACTCACCCGTTACGCCGTTGAAGCGCCAGGTGGCATTGCTGCCGGTAGTGCCACTCTTGCCTGCACAGATAACCTCAGGGGTCGAGTCGGGGAACTGAACGTCAAGAGCGTCCCATTCCTCCTGCGTGCCCGTAAAGGTTACGGTTGTGAGTGAGTAACAATCTCCAAATGCGGTACTGCTGACTTCAGCGAGGCTGTAGGGAAGCACAACTTCCGTTAAAGCAGTACCTTTGAAAGCATAATCAGCCACGGTTGTGATACCATCTTCAATAACAACAGACCTAAGAAGTCCTGCGTAGGAGTACCACGGAGTTTCACTTGCGGCGGAGTAATCGGTCATAGCACCCTCACCGCTGATGGTGAGCACGCCCGTTTCGGTGTCAAAGCTCCAGCTTATATTGCCGTTTTCGCCCAGAGTGCCCGAAGCAACTTCGGCACTTGCGGTAAAGCTGAACAGCGGCGGCAGCTCAAGACCGACGAAGCCGCTGAGAGGTGCGGCGGTGAGCACCATTACGACTGCCAGAACAGTTGCTAAAAATTTGTTTAACTTCTTCACAATTATCATCCTTTCGTCTGAATTGCTTTATAAATCTTTGTACTTAATCAGTAATTGTTTTCGGCTGGAAATGCCAAGCTTTTTGTATATGTTTTTGCAGTGAAAATGAACCGAAGAATGGGTAATGTATAATTCTTCCGCTATCTGTGCCTGTGTTTTGTCGGTAAGAAGTTGAGCGAAAACCTCAAGCTCACGTTTCGACAGGTTTTCCAGCTCGGGATAAATTTCAAGCAGCCGCTTATGCTCGTCTTCTGCCAACGCAATGTAATTGAAATAATTCAGTATGCCCATAACTTCACCTCTTCAATGATAATTATACTTTGTTTAACCGGAGATGTAACCTGCCCGATATGGGAGGATTTGACACGCGTGCTACCCGTTTGGGTAGTATTTCTAACATCTTCTTGAAAAAGAGAAAAAAATAGTCTATAATTCTACATAAATAAATATACTGTTATGATTTGATTATATTGATTTTTTTGTCCGTTTTGCACCCCCCGTTTGGGGGGTTTTTAGGGAAAAACCACCTATTTAGGTAAGTTTTTTAAAGAATTTAAAAATTTTTACGCTTCGGCGATGATTTTTTGCAGTTAAGAAAGGAGCGGTTTATGAACAACCCGATTCTCATAGAAAACCAGAAAAAGAGGATAGAGATCCCTCTGTGGAGGCTCGTCTGTTTCTCTATGTTCAGCTTTTGGCAGATGGGATTTATCTTTTATTTCCTTGAGCCGTCCTCGGCAATGGATGGGAAAATTCCAATCGACATCAACATAGATTACGGCACCACGCTGACAGCGATTTGTTACATACTCAGTATCCTTACGATGATCTTTTTGCCGAAGATTATCGTGTATACTCAGCGCATTGCCACGGGCGTTGCGCTTCTTTCAGCAGTCGCTTTCTTCCTACCTCTGCCGGAGGATGCTCTGCGCTTTAACATTTACCTGCAAATCTTCTGTTGCTGCCTGATGATCGGCTTTGAGACCTTCCTTGTGGTCAACTGCTTTTCCGAGAAAAGCAGCGTCAAGTATCTGACCTTCGGCTACGGTCTAGCGGTGTTCCTGATCGCTTTGGTTCAGAACGAGGTGATATCCATCCCGTTCTCTGCCTTCCGCTATGCAATGGTGGTGGCTCTTGTGCTTCTGTTTATCTTCTTCCTCCGTATCCCTGCGGGTAAGGAGCGTTTGCCGAGATTTGTTAAGAAGAGCGACGGCATTCCTGC
>JAFUPA010000052.1 GCA_017481575.1 Clostridia bacterium
AAAACTCGTCGGCTTGGTTGGTGTACCTCAAAAGACAACATTTTCCCACATTTAACCAATCTTTCACAAAAAAATCATCCGAGACTCGCTTTTACACGAATCTCGGATTTTTTTCTGGCTGTTTTTTTACAGCCCCTTTTTTGGTGCAACTAAATCCGTCCTTCCGGACGGATTAAATTCACTATGTGGATGAAATCACGTTGTGATGAAATTCGACTTCGTCGAAAATGAGGACGGATTTAATTTCATCTGCGGAGCAGATTTCATCCGAGAAACGCTCGGATTTCATCGTGCTTTGCACGATTTCATTGAAAAAACAAATTATTTATGATATGATACACTAAATTATTTATAATTACGGAGCAAACAAATGGTTGAGTTAAGACAAATAACACAACATAATTTCGACGAAGTAATCAATATAAAGGTTGCGGAGCATCAGCAAGCCTTTGTATCAACCGTAGCTTACTCTTTAGCACAAGCTTGGTTATATAATGCAACAGCTTTTCCTTTTGCAATATATGCAGACGATACTATTGTTGGTTTTGTTATGCTTGGGTATTACGAAAAAAGAAATCAATATACCTTATGGAAATTTTTGATTGACGAAAAGTATCAAGCAAAAGGATATGGTAAAAAAGCATTGTCGCTTTCAATAAATTATTTAGTCGAAAATTTTAACGCTGAAAAAATATATATAGGAGTTTCTCTCGAAAACCAAGTGGCAAAAAAATTATATTCTTCATTTGGTTTTAAAGAGACAGGCAAAATTGAAAATGGTATGGAAGAACTAATATATACAGTCAAGAGTTAAAATATCCATCACTTTGATTTTCACTTGAAATAATAAATCCTACCGAAAGGGGACAGAACTATGACTTCGGCACTTTTAATCATCCTCATTGTAGTTTTATACAGCCTACAGACACTTTTCTGCACGTTATATACCAACAACTATCCGGGCAAATCCGAAAATGCTTCTCCCGTTTTTTGTGTGCTTGAAAGTGTGGCAATTGCTGTGTTCACATGGGCGTGGATAGGCTTCAAATTCGAGCTTTCATCAATGACTTTATTGTTCAGTGTGCTTAATGCAATAGCACTTTTCGGCTACAACACATCACTTATAAAGGCAAGCTCAAAGGGTTCTTATGCCTTTATGAATGTGTGCTTGCTTTTCGGCGGTATTCTTGTTCCGCTTTTGTACACAACTATATTTCTCGGCGACACGTTGCAATGGTATCAGTATCTTGCAATCGGGCTGATGCTTGTTTCTTTTGTGCTGATGAACTACAAGGAGTTTAAGCTCAAGGATACTCCGTGGACTTATTACATATTCTGTGCTTTGCTTTTTATCTGCAACGGTATGTACGGCACATTCCTCAAAATGCAGTCAGACTATGATGTATCGCAGAAAAACGAAATGATTATCCTTACATATGGTTTAATGGGTGTGATTGCATTTGTTCAGCTCGCTTTAAAGGAGAAAAAGGATACTTTCAAAGCCTTTCGTATGTCAAAAAAAGCAATTCTTCCTCTTATCCTTTGCCTTGCAAGTGCGGCTCTGGCAATCAATATTCTTGTTCTGGTTATTCCGATGGTCAATACTGCTGTATTGTTTACGGTGGAAAACGGAGGCGTATTGTTGCTGTCAGCAGTATATTCATTCCTTTTCTTCAAGGAAAAACCGCAGGTTTCAACAATTCTCGGTATGATTATGTCAGCGGTAAGCATAACAATGTTGAGTGTGTAAATTTTTATCTACATAAAATCTTAGCGATATTAAATTATTTAAAAAACAAGAATTTTAAGTATAATGAAGTTTACAGAGGTGACGGTTATGATTGAAAATCCTTTGGAAATCTTTTCTATCAACTCAAAACAGGATATTGATTCATTTATTGAACACACCAACGGTCTTCACGATGGCTATATAATTGGAGTTCAATATGAGCATCACGGTCATTCGGGCAAAAACCCACATTTGATAAATCCTGAACTTTCAGAATTAAAGATTAAAATTATGGTCACAAGTGTTGATACAGTAGTTGAACTTATTTTTCAGAATTTATTGCAATGGCAAATCAAAGATGATAACTACGAAATTACGGATACGGCTATTTCTTTAACGGATGATGGACTTGTGATATGGACAGATGACTGTTCAACTGAACCGGATATCAGAAAAGAAAGCTCATATGTTATTGCAAAGAAAATGCAATACCGTATAATCCCCGAATAAATTAAATTTTTTACAAATCAAAAGCGGTATCGGATTTCCGATACCGCTTAATTTTATCTTATTTTGCGTAATCGCCGACCTGCATCATGAAGTCACCGATCTGTGCACCGAACTCGGGAGCACCGTCCATGATGAGCTTACCTCTCTTTGTGGATTCAAGCATATCGTCTGTTGAAAGAAGAATGCCTAATGCACTTGTAAGTGAGTCAAATCTCATTGTGAAGAACGGCATAGCTCTCTTGTATGTACCACGTCCCGAACGTGTTTTGCCTGCCTTAACACGAAGGAAAGCTGAAACCTCGGGATAGCCGTCAACAGCCCAAGCGTAAACTCGGTCGGGGCTCTTGGATGCCCAATCGTGAACACCCTCGTGACCGTGCTTGTTAAGCTGGCTGATACCTGAAGAAAGGAGATAGAAGAAGCACTTAACTGCAAGCTTCTGTGTTTCCTCGTCTTCGGGAGCCTGAGTGATTGTAAGAAGTGATGACATCTTAAGAAGCACCATCATAAAAGCTGCAAATTCTACAGGCTTTTTGAGCACGCCCTTCATCTTCGGGAGAGTGGACGGGCCAATCTTACCCTTGAAAAATGCGTTCATCTGCTCCATACTCTTGAACTCAAGCTCAATGTGAGCGTTTGATGCAACCTTGTCAGCACATACCTTCCATTCACCCTCGTTAACGGTGAAGTGTGTAGCGTACTTGCCTTCGGGAGCAGAGGGGTCAAGAGCACTTACCTGGTAAATGCAGTGAACCTTCTCAAATTTCTTTGCAAGGCTCGGAACGTCGTTTGCTATAACCTTCAAGAGAGGCAAAGCAGCATTGAGGAAGATTTTATTGGTCAATAAAACTTCGTTTGCCATGTGTAGACCTCCCTTTCAATTATACCTCGTCGTCCCAATCGTCGTCTTCTTCGAAGTCCTTGTTCATAGCTTCACGAACAGCGTTGATGATACCGTTACAGTCGATACCGAGCATAGACATAATGTCCTCGTGAAGTCCGATAGGTGCGAACTTATCCTGAATACCGAGACGTGTGAATGCACAACCCTTACCTGCTTCAGCCATAACCTCTGCAACTGCAGAGCCGAGACCGCCGATAACTGTGTGGTCTTCAACTGTGATAATACGGCGTGTGTCCTGAATAGCCTTAAGAACAGCTTCCTTATCAAGAGGCTTGATTGTGTGCATATCAAGAACACGAACTTTAAGTCCGTCTGCGTTTTCAAGGAACTTTGCAGCCTGGTAAGCCTGGTATACGCAGGAACCGCAAGCGATAACAGTGATGTCTGTACCCGGGTTAACCTCGATAGCCTTACCTACCTCAAACTTGTACTCCTTGCCGTAATCCTTACCGTAAAGAACACGGTCAAAGCCACGGTTGATACGGATGTAATACGGACCGAAATTTTCATAAGCAGCCTGAACAGCTTCTGCTGTCTCAACACCGTCTGCAGGGCAGATGAGTGTGATGTTAGGCATTGAACGGATAACTGCCATATCGCAGATTGCGTGGTGAGTTGAACCTGCCTGACCGAAGGATGTACCTGAATGTGTAGCAATAATCTTTGCGTTTACGTTCTGGTAGCAAATGTCTGTGTGAATCTGGTCAGCAGAACGGAGAGCTGCGAAAATTGAGAAAGTAGAAACAAAGGGTACAAGACCTGCCTTTGCCATACCTGCAGCAATACCGAACATGTTCTGTTCTGCAATACCTACGTTAAAGAAACGGTCGGGGAATTCCTTACCGAATACACCGATTTTTGTTGAACCTGCAAGGTCAGCTGAAAGACCGACGATTTCCTTGTGTTCACGTCCCAGCTCAACGAGAGTCTGGCCGTAAATTTCAGCAGTAGAAAGCTCAGTAGATTCAAGAGCTGTGTATGTAAGTCCACCTGCCATGATTAGATGCCCTCCTTTTCTGCACGAGCTTTACGCTTCTCATAATATTTGTCAAGGCTCTTCTTTGCGAGTTCGTATTTTTCCTCGTCAATAGCGCCGTAATGCCAATGATAGTCGTCTTCCATAAAGTCGATACCTGCACCCTTGATTGTGTTAGCAACAATCATAACAGGAGCATCAGGCTCGCCGAGTGCGTAATCAATAGCCTCTGAAAGCTCGTTGAGGTTGTGACCGTCAACTTCGATTACGTGGAAACCGAATGAACGCCACTTGTCGCAGAACGGCTCAAGGGGAATAACGTCCTCTGTACGTCCGTCGATCATACACTTGTTACGGTCAACGAAGGAGATAACATTTGTAGCCTTGAAAGCGTTGATTGACATTGCAGCTTCCCAGTTTGAACCCTCGTCGCACTCACCGTCGCCGAGGATACAGTATGTCTTGTAATCCTTGCCGAGAACTCTTGCAGCAAGAGCTGTACCGAGAGCGATTGAAAGTCCGTGACCGAGTGAACCTGTTGATGCGTCAACACCGATAACCTTGTTTGAGTCAAGGTGAATACCCATCTTTGAGTTTGTAAGGTTGAATGTCTTAAGCTGCTCGGGGTCGTTGAAGCCCTTGTCAACAAGAACAGGAGCATAAGCGATACCTGAATGACCCTTTGAAAGGATGAAACGGTCTCTGTCCTCCCAGTTGGGGTCGTCAACCTTAATGTTGAGGTACTTGTGATAGAGAATGGTCATCATGTCCATAACGCTCATACCGCCGCCGATGTGACCGCTGCCTGCCCAGAAAGTTGTGTCAAGGCAAAGTCTGCGAAGCTCGTGAGCCTTTTTTTCAAGAGCTAACCATTCTGTCTTGGTTAATGCCATAGGTACTTCCTCCTAAAATTTATTTATATAATGATTTTGTTAAATCAAAATGCCTCAGGATGTTCTTTCTTAACGATTTTGAATGCCTCGTCAGCAACCTCAATTGTGTGCTTGATGTCAGCATCGGATATTGCATAGTTCATAAAGTGGTTGTGGTGGCTCGAGAAGAAGATGCCTCTCTTAACACACTCTGCAATCCATGCCTGGTGGAGCATCATTGAATCGTCGTTAGCTATTCGCATATAGAAGAGTGCCGGCTCACCGGAGCAAACAAGGTCAAAGCCGTTGTTCTTACCTGCTTCCTTAAGTCCGTCAAGGAGCTTAACGCTCTTTTTACGAAGAACTGTCGGCAGGTCAAGAGCCTTCATCTTATTGATGTTGGCAATAGCAGCCGCAAACGGAACTGCACTCATCCAGTAAGAACCTGTATAGGACATACCCGAAACAGCGTCACGGAGGAATTCCTTACCGCAAAGGCAGGAGATGTTCCAGCCGTTAGCAATAGCTTTACAGAAGCAGATAAGGTCAGCCTCGAAGCCGTAGTATGCGTCAGAACCTGCAAGGTCAAGACGGAAGCCGCAACGAACGTCGTCTACGATAAGAACGATGCCCTTCTCTGTACAGAGCTTACGAACCTTCTGCCAGTAGCCGTCAGCAGGAGTAACGTTGTCAAAGTAGTTACCGTGAAGGTAAGGTGTTGAAATGAAAGCAGCGATTTCGCCTTCATTTTCAGCAACGAGCTTCTCAAGAGCGTCAAAGTCGTTCCAGTCAACATAAAGGTTGTTTGCAACATCCTCGGGAAGAACACCGGGGTAGTCGATTTTCTGAACAACAGCAGAAACACCGTGGTAGAAGCCGTTAACGAAGATAATCTTCTTTCTGTGTGTAGCGTTACGTGCAGCCATAATAGCAAGCTGTGTTGTATCGTTACCGTTCTTTGCAAAGAATGCCCAGTCAGCAGTCTTTACTGTGTCAACCATCAACTCTGCAAGCTCAACCATCTTGTAGGAGGGTGAAGTGGTGCAGTTGCCGATTTTTGCCTGCTCCATAGCAGCCTTGTCAACATCGGGGTCATTGTAACCGAGGATGTTAGGACCGTATGCGCACATATAGTCGATGAATTTGTTACCGTCAACGTCCCAGAAATATGCACCCTTAGCCTTCTCGGAGAAGAAAGGCCATGCGCTTACGGGGATGAAGTTACCTTCAGCAGGACCAAGATGACCGTAAACACCTGAAGGAATTACTTTTGTAGCACGGTTGAAGAGCTCACGGCTCTTGTCGTACTGATTGATTTTAAAGTTAGCCATATTTTATATCCCCCTTATGCAAGATAAAGTGCAACTCTGTCAAGAATACGGTTGAGGTTGTCGATCATATTGATCATACCGTGCATAGCAATTGTGCCTTCACCAATCTGAGCAACAGCGTTAACCTTGCCGTCGAACAAATCGTGAGCGAGCTTCATGCTGCCGAATTCCATAATTGCACGCGGGCTTTCGGGAGCCTGCTTGATTGTGATAAGATGACCGTTCTTTGCACGTACAGTTGCTGCGGGACCGCCCTTGATAGACATTTTGATGTCGCCATCAACAATGTGGTTAGCAGAGAACTTACCGATTTCGTCGTGGTTACCGATCTGTGAAATCGCAACAGAAATTGTATAGAAGAGAAGGCAGGTGCTGAGTCTGAAGAACTCCTCGTCCTGAAGATCCTCCTCTGTCGGACGCATATAAGCAGAAAGCATATCAGTAAGCTTTGTGAATGTGTCCAAAAGGAATTTGATATGAACGAAGCCCTTTGACGGGATAGGTGTAACTGTACCGTCGATCATACCGTTGAATTTTTCGCATGAAGAGAAGGGGAGTTTGATGTCACATTCGCCGATACCCTGTTCCATACGGCACTTGCCGTTTTTGAAGGTAATCGTTGCAGACGGACCGTCCTTGACTTCAAGACCGATAGAAATAGGTTTTCTGTCGGCAATCAGGGCGCTTGCCTTTGGGTCAAGCTCGCACAGATTCTCAAGTGAGCCGAGTATAGCATACATATTTATGTACGCCAATGTTTTTGCATCTGTCAAAGTATATTCCTCCTTGTGCTTTAATAGGTAACCTAAAGTTACACAAAGCATATTTGCCATTTAATTGTATCAAAAGTAATTATAAAAGTCAAACATATTCATTGATTTTTTAGCACAAAAAACTAAAAAAATTACATAACTGACCAATAATTTGCTTTCAATTTGTACAAAATTTACAATTTGTCACTTTAAACAACTAAAGCGAGCGAGATTACCCGCAAATAATCCTGTTTTAAAACATACTTCCGCCTACACTTACAACAGAAAAACGCTTTGCAAATTTTAATTTGTCGGGATGTTTTAATACACGGTTGCGTTGCAACCTACACCTCACCACCGCCTACGGCGGAGCCTCTCCTCAAGGAGAAGCCTTGGCTTATCACAAATTTGATAGCCTTCCCCTCGAGGGGAAGGTGGCATTTTCGTAAGAAAATGACGG
>JAFUPA010000053.1 GCA_017481575.1 Clostridia bacterium
ATGACGGTATGTATGCTCGCTCCGCTTTACGGTGTGCCGATTATGAAAGCCTATCCGTCAAGATACGTAGCCTCCGCAATTATCGGGCTTGCAATCACGGCGGTTCTTATTCATGCGGTTATTGCCGAGCTGTTCCTCGGCACACCTGTCGCACTGTATATCTTTTACGCAGTGATTATGGGTGTGCTTGTGTTTGTGTTTATGCAAGTTGAGCCTTTCCTGATGTTTACCCTTCGCCGTCGCATTGCCGACGATACCGTTCCTGCCGCAGAGGAAAAAGCAGAAGCAGCTCCCGCTATGGAAGCGGAAGCAAAAACCGAGTCTGCAACCGTTTCGGCAGACGATGCAGATAATCCTCTTGCAAAACTCAGCCCGAAGAAACGTGAGGTTGCGGAGCTTATCTGTCTTGGCTACACTAACAAGGATATTGCAAAAACCCTTGTCATTTCCGAGCATACCGTGAAGGATTATGTAAAAGATATTTATTATACTCTGGCGGTTCACAGCCGTTTGGAGCTTGCCGCCCTTGTAAACAATTACCGCCTGGCAAACAAGAAATAACAAACTTAAATCATATTTGATACTTGCTGACATATTAAATAATGATATCAATATAAAAAGCAGGCAACACCACAAAAGTGATGTTGCCTGCCAAACTTTTATCTCATATCTGATAGTGTAGTATAATCCGTATTATTTCGCAGATATTCTTCTATCTTACCACTTAAAAGTAATTCGACATAACTCATAGGTTCGTTATAGATGAGAAAATCAAGTTCTGATTCTTCGTACATATTGCTTGCATATTTGTTTTCAACGGCAATGCAGTCGATTGACACCATAGAACCGTCGGTTAACTTCACCTCAACACAAGCAGTGTCAATGTTGAATTCACAAGACATAATTTTATTTTTCATAGCAGAAATCTTTTCTTAATTTAATAAGCAATCAGTTTGGCAACTGCCGCACTTTTTAATTTCTGCTATGCTGTCTTATCGGAACGCCGCATTCGTCTGCTCTTGTTATTTATTCTCACATATGCTACACTGAATTTACAGGCGAAAGCCTGAATAAAATTTTTGGAGAATGCTGTTTGAAAATGAACAACACCTTGGAGATTGTTATGCAGCGTGTCAGCAATTAAGCTGAGCACGCAGCAGCTCGAAATTGCAACCTTTATGGCACTTTGCAGTTTTGAGAGAGCAGATTTTTGCCAAGACAAGGAAGAAAAATGACGGAATGCTTTGTGCATTGCAAGTTTTTCTGACGAAGTATTGGTGAAAAGATGCCTTTCAAAACCGTATGAAGCTTGATTGCTGACACGCCTACCGTGAGGTTTGCAAATACTTCTCCGCAAGCCTCCGGTGATTGAAAGTCAACAATTTTTGGAGGTTTAACAATGAAAAATGACTGCATCATTCGTTTGGAAAGAACAGGAGAACACCGTGAAACCGAAACTCTCGTCAGAGAAGCGTTCTGGAACGTTTACCGTCCCGGCTGTCTTGAACATTACGTGCTCAATCAGCTGAGGAACGATGAAGCGTTTGTGCCTGAACTGAATTTCGTTATGGAAAAAGACGGCAGGCTGATTGGTCAGAATATGTTTATGAGGGCGGTTATCAAAGCCGATGACGGCTCAGATTTGCCCATTATGACTATGGGACCGATTTGCATTACGCCCGAACTGCAAGGTAAGGGTTACGGCAAAATTCTGCTTGACTATTCTTTGGAAAAGGCGGCAGAGCTTGGCTGCGGAGCGCTTTGCTTTGAGGGAAACATCAATTTTTACGGTAAAAGCGGATTCACTTATGCGAGCAAGTTTGGTATACGTTACCACGGTTTGCCCGAAGGTGCGGACGCATCGTTCTTTCTGTGCAAGGAGCTGAAAAACGGTTATCTTGACGGCATCAGCGGTGAATATACTCCGCCGAAAGGATATTTTGTTGATGAGGCAGAAGCCGAAGAGTTCGACAAACAGTTCCCGCCGAAAGAAAAGCTGAAACTCCCCACACAACTGTTTTAATCTGACCGAACAAAAAGAGCCGTCCGAGCAATCGGGCGGCTTGATG
>JAFUPA010000054.1 GCA_017481575.1 Clostridia bacterium
GACGACCAATGGTCGCCCCTACTTTCTCAACTATAATTCGTGCTTTTAAAAACAGCGTCGCAGACCCACAACTTTTGCAAAGCAAAAATTTCATATTGGCGAAGCCAATATTTCATCTGCGTAAGCAGATTTCACCCGACCCGTTGGTCGGATTTCATTGCAAAGTCAAGGACTTTGCCCGACGAACCGTTTTGTGAAAAACTACGACTTTACTTTATCGCATTTCGAGAGTATAATCATCTCGGAGGTGTGTTTATGAAATATGACCTTGTTGTTGCAGGTGGAGGACTTTCAGGTGTTGCGGCGGCGGTAAGTGCCGCACGTGAGAGACTTCGTGTTCTGCTTGTTGAAAAATCGGGCTGTCTTGGCGGCGCAATTTCGAACTGCCTCGTTTACCCGTTTATGCCGTATTGGACAAAGCCCTATTGGGGCGAAGCGGCAAAGAATAAAAAGTACCTCTCACAGGGAATTTTTAAGGAAATGAAAGAAAGGCACGACAGATATGTTTCCGATTGCAAGGACCACGAATTCAATTCGGAATATTTCAAAATCGTGCTTGACGATATGACCACCGAATCGGGTGTTGATGTTCTTTTTCACGGCGTTGTTTACGGTGTTAAAACGCAAGGCAGAAAAGTGACCGAGGTTGAAATTACTGCAAAAAGTCAGCGGATAACCGTACAGGCAGATTTCTTTGTGGACGCAACGGGCGACGGCGAATTGTTCAGCCTTGCAGGGTGCGATTTTCAGCTTGGACGTGAAAGTGACGGACTTTGCCAGCCGATGACGACCTGCTTCAGAATGAGCGGTGTTGACCTCGATTTGTTTACCGAAGAGCGACCACGTTTGCAGGAATTGTACAAAGAAAAGCAGGCAAAGGGTGAGATAACAAATCCCCGAGAGAATATTCTTGTCTTTTTCGGGGTAGGCGAGGACGTTTTGCATTTTAATACAACCCGTGTTGTAAAGCTCGACCCGACAAATCCGTTTGATGTAAGCCGTGCGGAGGTTATTGCACGCCGTCAGATTCACGAAATTGTGAGCTTTTTGAAGGAGAATTCAAAAGCGTTCGACGAAAGTGCATTGATTTCGATTGCGGTTGATATCGGTGTGCGTGAAAGCCGAAAGCTAAAAGGTGTTCATATTCTCACGGCTGACGAAATTATAAAGTGCACACGCTTTGAGGATTCAATCGCACTCGGAAATTACGACATTGACATTCACAACCCGTCGGGCACGGGAACAAGCCACAGATTTTTCGGTGACGGCGAGTTTTACACAATACCGTATCGCAGTCTTTTGCCGAAAGAGTATGACAATCTGCTTGTTGCGGGGCGTTGCCTTTCTGCAACGCACGAGGCGCAGGCATCGGTAAGAATAATGCCTATCTGCTGTTGCCTCGGTCAGGCGGCAGGCACAGCGGCGGCACTTGCTTTTAAAACAAATAAAAATGCACACACAGTTGATATTCAGAGCTTGCAAAAGAAACTTGTAGAAAACGGTGCGGTGATATAAAAACAGATACCCTCGAACAGATTTTGCTGTTCGAGGGTTAAATCATTTCTTAATCGTATTTATAAATTCTGCAAGTTTAATTTGTTCTTCATCAGTCAAGGACTCAATAGCGGAGAGTAAAAATGGGTTGATCGTTTTGCTTTCAGAAAAAAAGTCTTGTAAAGAGATATTAAGTGCGAAGCAAATATAAGATAAGATTTCGACGGTGGGATTTTTACTACCCATTTCAATATCACGCAGATAGCTCTGTGAAACACCGGCGAGATTTGCCAGTTTATTTGTGCTGATATTCTTTTGTTCTCGCAATTCAATTATTCTTTTTCCGACATCCACTTAAATCACCTCAACTATATAATAATTGTTATAGTGAAATTAAATTACAACTATAGCATTGACAAATTATTTTTATAGTGATAAAATTGTGTCACTATTAAAATAACAGGAGGGTTTGTTGTGAAAAAGATAGTTAAAATTGTAAGTATTGCATTAGCAATTATCTCAATTTTTCTTTCCTTGTCGGCTTGTGGAGGGAAAGAGAAAGAAATAATCGGAATGTGGTACGATGATGACGGAGAAGTGCTGAACGTCCAGAAAGATGGTACTTATAACTTTGAGGGCGAATACGGTTCAGGCACTTGGAAAATTCTTGACGATAAGGAAACCATAGAATTTACGGATTTTTACGGAATGACAAAGAATATTGAAATTACCCAAGATGATTTGGGCATTTACATTTTCTATCATCAGGAACGACTTTATAAGGATGCTTATCCGTCGGAAGAGGAAATTTCAAAGCAGGAAGAAGAAATTCCAAAAGAGCGTGAAAAGAACGCAACAGAATTAGATGCTTTTGACGGCATATCTTATGAAGTGAGCGGCATATCACCATATTGCAAAGTTACAATCAATGTGCAAAATTGTGATGAGCTTGTCAAACGGTATGTGACATTCAAATTAGATAAAGAAACTTATGCAAATGGCGAATCTGCTATTGTTACCGCAACTCTTTCAAAAAACACGGGAGATGCTGCGTATAAGTTAAAGTCTAATGAGTCGCAGTATATGATATCTGGTCAAGCTGAATATATTTCCTCCGAACAGCAGATTGATAAAGAATTATTTGAAAAAGAAGTTAATGATGTTATTACGGCATCTATTTCATCGTCTATAGGCACTAATATATTGTGTGATGTATCAGATATGAAATTTCTTGATTATGAGACAAGATTACCTGATGCAAACTTTTATTCTCGAAATGGAATTAAAAAGGTTAATTCTACTTATAAGGTGACATATTTATCCTGTATAAAAGAACAAAAGAAAAGTATGGCAAACGAATATGTGCCTTACAACAGACTGTCATATATCTATTGCCTTGATGTGCAAGGAGATGTAAACGGAGTTATATGCGAAGGTAAGTTATATGTAAATATTACTGCAGAAAATATTGTCAGATTACCAGATGGCTCTATTATTTGGAATAACGAAAAGTGTGATTTCAAAGTTTCTACCGGTGTTGATGGTTTCGATAACTGTGTAGCAAACACCATAATGAGTTATAGTGATAATTACGATATTTCAAAAGTTGAAATAAAATGAGAGGTATAAATATGAATAAACTTAAAAAAATGTATACTGCCGCAGGTATTTTACAGTTGATTTGTGCTGTTCTTTGGTTCGTTCCGTCGTGTTCGGTGGTATCAAGCTATACTCAAAATATGTTGGGCGAAGTCAGCAATGTTAATGCTTCAGTTTTTTCACTTTCTTCTTTTTTTAAGGGAGCAGAATTTTTGCTTGTTGCATCAATGTGTGGTTTGGCATTGTCGATAGCTTTAATGATTTTGCCTGTATTTAAATCAACCGAAGAAAAAAGACGAAGATTGATTTTTTCAAAAATTTCAGCGATGTATTCGTTAGTAATGTTTCTGTTCTTTTTCTTTTTTTCGTCTTCACAAACTAATCAATATGTTGATTTAGGTGTAAAAACTGAAATGAAATTTGGCGGAGTTTTACTCATAATTGTAAGTGCTTTACTGATAGTTTTATTGTTTAAAATTTCATCAGAAACCAAGAAAATAAAAAGGAATAATGAAATTGCCGAAAATAGCACGATAAATGAATAACAAAATAAGCTGACATCATTCGGTGTCAGCTTATTTCTTGTATTACTATATTTTTATTTCAATCCGTCAACATAATCACAAGCGGCGAGGGCGGCAACTGCACCGTCAGCGGCGGCTGTTGCAACCTGGCGGATTTTCTTTGTGCGGCAATCGCCTGCAACAAAAATTCCGTTTGCGCCCGTCACGCAGGATTCATCTGCACTTGCGTAACCTCTTTCATCAAGAGTGATTACGTTTGCAAATGCCTCGTTCTGCGGAATAAGACCGATTGCGATGAAAAGTCCGTCAACCTTAAGCTCGCTTACGCTGCCGTCAGCATTCTTTGTAAGTTCAATACCCTCAAGCTCTGTTTCACCCTTGAAAGCTGTAACCTTTGTGCCTGTGATAACCTCAACGTTATCCTTTGCATAGACCTGCTCGGCAAGCTTCTTTTCGCCTGTGAGGAAGTCGAGGTCCTGAACAACATATACCTTTTCTGCAAGGTCGGAAAGCAGGATAGCCTCCTGCAAAGCGGAGTTTCCGCCACCGACAACGCCGACTGTCTTTCCTTTATAAAAAGCACCGTCGCACACCGCACAGAAAGAAATGCCTTCACCGACATACTTGTGTTCGTTTTCGAGTCCTAACATTCTGTGCTTTGCACCTGTTGAGATAATAACAGCCTTGCCCTCGAATTCACCCGAATCGGTAACAACTGTCTTTGTTTCACCGTCCCTGATCTCGAGTGCTTCGCAAAGCTCAACATCAGCACCCTGTTCAAGCACCTGCTCAACAAGCTTGTCGGCAAATTCATTGCCCGTAAGCTGAATAAAGCCGGGAATGTTCTCAACCTTCGGTGAGAATGTAATCTGACCGCCAAAGGTTGCTTTTTCAATAACGAGAACGCTCTTGTTAGCCCTGCGAGCATACAGGGCGGCGGTAAGCCCCGCAGGGCCACCGCCGATAATTATAATATCATACATAATAATATTATCCCTTATAAATAATTTTTAAGCGTTGAGGAATTTCTTGATATCAGAAACACCTGCATATTTCTGTGCAACGCCGTCCTTGATAACTACAAGTGTCGGAGCCTGCTTGATGCCGAGCTGTGTTGCAAGGTCTGCATTTTCTTCAGCAAGGAGTTTCTCGTAGGGGAAGCCTGCCTTGTCAAGGAATGTGCAGGCAATCTTACAGTTCGGGCAGGTTGCTGTTGCAAAAAGGAGATTGCGGTCTTCGGTTGCGGGAGCAGTCTCTTCAGAAGCCTTTTCCTCTGCTACAGGCTGAACCTTTGTAAGCTTGGAGTTTGCAATGTCGTAAACCTTACGGTCCTTGTACTCCTGTGCCTTACCGTCGTTCCAATTCTTAACAGGACGGTAGTAGCCTGTGATACGGCTGTAAACCTCTGCCTCTTCGCCGCATTCGGGGCAAGTGAAAGCCTCGCCTGCGATGTAACCGTGGTTCTTACATACAGAGTATGTCGGAGAAATTGAGTAGTAAGGAAGTCTGTAGTTTTCTGCAATCTTTCTTACAAGACTTGCGCATGACTGCCAGTCAGGAAGCTTCTCACCAAGGAATGCGTGGAATACAGTACCTGAAGTGTAAAGAGTGTGAAGCTCATCCTGCATATCAAGTGCTGTGAAGATGTCTTCTGTATAACCAACAGGAAGGTGTGAAGAGTTGGTGTAGTAAGGTGTCTGGTTCTTCTCACAGCCTGCTGTGATGATGTCGGGATAATACTTGAGGTCGTGTTTTGCAAGACGGAATGCTGTTGACTCAGCAGGTGTAGCCTCAAGGTTGTAAAGATCGCCGTACTCAACCTGATAATCAGAGAGTCTTTCTCTCATGTGGTTAAGAACGTCCTTTGCAAACTGCTGTGTCTTCTCTGTTGTCATATCAGCACGAAGCCACTTTGCATTAAGACCAACCTCGTTCATACCAACAAGACCGATTGTTGAGAAGTGGTTGTTGAATGTGCCGAGGTATCTCTTTGTGTACGGATAGAGACCTGAATCAAGAAGCTTTGTGATAACTGTACGCTTAACCTTAAGTGAACGAGCGGAAATGTCCATCATTCTGTCAAGACGGGCATAGAAATCAGCCTCGTCCTTTGCAAGGTAAGCAATTCTCGGCAAGTTGATTGTAACAACGCCGACTGAACCTGTTGACTCACCGCTACCGAAGAAACCGCCGGACTTCTTGCGAAGCTCACGAAGGTCAAGACGGAGACGGCAGCACATTGAACGAACATCACTGGGCTCCATATCGGAGTTGATGTAGTTTGAGAAGTAAGGTGTACCGTATTTTGCTGTCATCTCGAAGAGAAGCTTGTTGTTCTCTGTCTCTGACCAGTCAAAGTCACGGGTAATTGAATATGTGGGGATAGGATACTGGAAGCCACGGCCGTTAGCGTCACCCTCAACCATAATTTCGATGAAGGCTTTGTTAACCATATCCATTTCTTTCTTACAGTCTTTGTACTTGAAGTCCATTTCCTTGCCGCCGACGATAGCGTTGAGCTCTGCAAGGTCGTTGGGAACTGTCCAGTCAAGAGTGATGTTTGTAAACGGTGACTGTGTACCCCAACGTGACGGAGTGTTAACACCGTAGATGAAGGACTGGATGCACTGCTTAACCTCTTTGTATGAAAGGTTGTCAACCTTTACAAAGGGAGCAAGATATGTGTCAAATGATGAGAAAGCCTGAGCACCTGCCCATTCGTTCTGCATAATGCCGAGGAAGTTAACCATCTGGTTGCAGAGTGTTGAAAGGTGAGCGGCAGGAGCAGATGTAATCTTTCCGGGAACACCGCCGAGACCCTCCTGAATAAGCTGCTTGAGTGACCAACCTGCACAGTAACCTGTAAGCATTGAAAGGTCGTGAATGTGGATATCAGCGTTTCTGTGAGCGTTGCCGATTTCGTCGTCATAAATCTCTGAAAGCCAGTAGTTAGCTGTAACAGCACCCGAGTTTGAAAGAATCAAACCGCCGACTGAATAAGTAACGGTTGAGTTTTCCTTAACACGCCAGTCGTTAATCTGGAGATAGTTGTCGATGATTGCCTTGTAGTCAACCATTGTTGCGTTGATGTTACGGATTTTTTCTCTCTGGCGACGGTAGATGATGTATGCTTTTGCAACATCGTCATAGCCTGCCTTGATAAGTACGGATTCAACGCTGTCCTGAATGTTTTCAACGGAAATCTTGCCGTCCTCGATTTTTGGCTCGAATTCTGCAGTAACCTTTAAAGCGATTAAATCAATAATGTCGGGATGTGAATTTTTTTCGCATGCTTCAAATGCCTGGGAGATTGCTGTGCTGATTTTTGAGATGTCAAACGGAACTGTTTTTCCGTCTCGTTTAATAACAGTATACATAGTTCGTCTCCTTTACTTTATTTTTTTCTTGTTTCTTTGCGAGTGGCACGATTATAACATAGATATTGTAGCTTTGTCAACAGTAAAAGCACAATATCTTGATTGTTTTATGCCCCGAAATACGATATTTGGTACTAAATCTTGTGTTTTGATGCAAAACATCACCAAATATTGGTCATTTTACACCACGAAGCACAGTATTTGGTACTGTTTTCTGTGCTCGGGCGCAAAATTCTACCATTGCTTGTGGTGTCACGGCAGAGAGATTATTGCCGATAAGATTGCCCGAATCAACAAAGCCCTGCAGGAAATATCTTTTTGCTCCCGCAATCCATTTTGTGATGTCGGCAATATCGTCTGCGGTGTGGTATTCTTTAACCACGGTTGTGCGGAATTCGTAATCGACTGCATCGCTCAAAAGAAAATCTACACTCTCTTCGACCCGGCTTAAGTCGTAATCGGGGATATCGACGGTGAGAGGATATTTCTCTTTTGAGTTTTTGATATCCATTGCAACGTAGTCAACAAGTCCGTTCTGCACAAGCTCCTTGAGTTTTTCGGGGTAGCTTCCGTTGGTGTCAACCTTGACGAGCATACCCGTCTCTTTTACCTTTTCAATGAATTCGGCAATATCCTTCTGAAGCAAGGGCTCTCCGCCCGTAATGCAAACTCCGTCAAGAATACCTTTCCTTTTATAAAGGTATGACAAAATCTCTTCTTCGCTGAAAACGGCGTTGTCGTCAATGTCTGTCACAAGTGTGGCATTGTGGCAGAAAGGACAGCGGAAGTTGCAACCGCCCGTGAAAACGGTACAGGCAATCTTGCCGGGGAAGTCAAGTGTTGTCATTTTTTGAAAACCGCAGATTTTCATATCGTTACTCCTTTTAAACCGCATACAAATATATTATAGCAGAAGTAATTAAGATTGCATATTGGTATCTTGTTTGAAAAAAAGTGTCTTTTTATCGAAATTTTCTATACCTCAAAAATATTCCACAAAAATTTTGCTTTTATTTTGGCAGGCTTGTCGGTTTGTAAAAGTTGACACTTATTTTTCATTGTGTTAACATTAAATGGAATATAAGTGCTTTTATAATGAAAAGCACAAAAATTATAAGTTGGCGACTGTCGCCGGCTTAAAGGAGCGGTTTTGAAATGAAACGAATTTTATCAGTTGTTCTGGCAGTTGTAATGGCATTTGCTGTTATGGTGCCCGGTTTTGCGGCGGCAGGCAATTGTACCTGCGGCGAAACACCGACGGTTTATGTAGCGGCTCTCGGCAGTGGCTCCGTCATTCTCGACGAGGGCACGGAGAACGAGCGTGTGCTCTTCCGTCCCGAAACAGAAGATATCCTCAAAATCTTACTTCCCGTTGTTCCTGCGGCTGTTCAGCTTGTTGCAACAAAGGATTACGACAAGTTCGGCGATGTTCTCATTGACTGTGTTAACGAGGCTTTCGGTATGCTTGCACTTGACGGTGACGGCAACTCTGACCCGAGAGTAACTTCCGAGCAGTTCCACCCCGACACAGCAGAGCACGGTGGCGACCGTTCGTACTATTTCGGCTACGACTTCCGTATGGATCCCGTTGAAACTGCAAGAAAGCTTCATGCATACCTTGACGAGGTTGCAGAGCTTACGGGACATGACGATGTCAAAATCCGTGCATCGAGCATGGGCGGCGTTGTTATGATGTCCTACATCCGTCTTTACGGTACAAAAAATATTGAAACAATCATCTTCCAGAACTGTCCGCTTCTCGGCACAGCGGTTGCAGGCGAGCTTTTCAACGGCTTGTTTGAGATTAACAAGGATGCACTTGTAAGATATGCCGAGTGCGCACTTCCTGCACTTGAAATGGATTTCCTGAGCGCTGTTCTCTACGCTCTTGTTGAAGCGCTCGATGCCGCAGGTGTATTTGATGCACTTCTCGGTATGGTTGACGGACTTATCGTGAACCTTAAGGACAGAGTTTTTGACGAGTGTCTTATTCCGATTTTCGGAACACTTCCGGGCATCTGGAGCTTTGTACCCGACGAATATTACGAAAGCGGCAAGGAGTTTATGAAGCTTGACCCGACAACTCAGGCAGGTCTTATCGCAAAGCTTGACTTCTACCACTACGAGGTTCAGGGCAAGGCTGAACAGCTTCTTCGTGGCGCACAGGCAGACGGAACAAATATCTACATTGTAGCAGGCTACAATATGCAGAGAACTCCGCTTGTTTCAGCATATATGGAAACATCTGACGGAACAGTTGACACAAAGTACGCTTCCTGCGGTGCAACCTGTGATCCTATCGGCTCACAGCTCCCCGAGGATTATACACAGGCACGCTTTAACGATATCGACTATATCTCACCCGACAGAATGATTGACGCATCAACCTGTATGCTTCCCGAGTGCACTTGGTTTGTAAAGGATATGCTTCACTCAACCACTCATGACGGTCACGGTGTGTTCTATGATACACTCTTCGCAAGCGAGGAACAGCTTACTGTGTTTGATATGGAAGAGTATCCGCAGTTTATGCAGAACGATACAATCAACCAGACCTTCTATCCCGTAGCAGAGCTTTCAAACCCGATTGAGGACAGCTTCAATATGTTGGAGACAATCCCTAGCTTCCTCAACTTTGCAAAGCTTGTAACAGTCGTGCTTGAAACAATAGTTGATTTTGTTTTCAAAAATCTTGTTACAGCATTATAAGATTTTTGAAACAGTGAGGTTTTAAAATGAAAGACAAAAAACAGGTATTCAGCTTTCTTCCGAATATCATTTCAATGGTTCTAATAATTCTTTTGTTTATGAAAAGAACCAATATGTTTGCAGTTGTAAATGTCGGCTTTATGTGCATTTGCACCGTGCTTCTCATTCTCGGTCTGGTAATCGGCAAAAAGCTTTCAGAAAAAGTTCTTGCGGCTTATGCTTCTTCGGCATTGGCAGTAACACTTTATTACATCCGATACGGCGCAGACGCAGGCTTCGGCGCATTTTCGAACTGCCTTGCAGGCTGGAAATCTGCCGAAAACGCACTCTTTGCAGGTGCCGGCAATATGGGCTTGAGATTGTTTGGTAATCTCTTGCTTATTGCACCGAGCGCAATTATCTGTGCGTTGCTGTTCGTCCTTGCAAAAAAGAAGCCTAAAAATGTCAAATTGCAGAAAGCTCTTTCAGGCGCTTTGAGCGTTGTTTTCGTGCTTACAACCGTGCTTTATCTGCTCACAATGAACCTTCGCTCACAGCCGAATGTGGAAAGACTGTGGGAGGGTCACGACGACTATCTCGGCAAGGTTGACAAGGCAACGACCGACAATCCGAATGTCCTCTTTATCCTTATGGACGACCTCGGCTACGGCGACGTTTCACTCAATGGTGCAATTTATGACACGCCCAACATCGACAGAATCGGTGAAGAGGGTGTAAATCTTGAAAATTTCTATTCGTGCTACTCGGTTTGTTCTCCTGCACGTTTCGGACTTCTTACGGGACGCTATCCGTTCAGAGGTCACGCAGATAATGTTATCTACCCGACAATCAGCTCAACCACCGAGTTTGCAACAACCCGACTTTTCAACTCCTTTGAAATGGGTGCAAACTGCGACGGTATGCTTGGTGACGAAATCACGATTGCCGAGGTCTTCCAGAATGCAGGCTACAACACGGGCGCATTCGGCAAGTGGCACCTTGGCGATTACGGCGAGTATCTGCCCACAAACCAGGGCTTTGACTACTTCTACGGCAGTCACCACGTTAACGATATGACACCGTTCTACCACGTGGTTGAAGAAAACGGCGAGTACGAAATCGTCCACGGTTATGACGAGCTTGAAGACCAGAGTATGGCTACAAAATGGATTCACGACGAAATCACCGAGTGGATAACAGATACCGTTACAAATTCCGACGAGCCGTTCTTTGCTTACTACGCTTCACCGTGGCCGCACGGTCCTGTTTATGCAGGTGACGATTTTGACGGCACAACGGGTATGGGTACTTATGTTGACTGTGTAACGGAATTTGACTACTACCTCGGCGAGCTTTTCGCAACGCTTGAAGAGCTTGGCGTTATGGACGATACAATCATTGTGTTCACCTCGGACAACGGCCCTGCACTTGAAGGCTCTGTTAACGAGCTTCGTGGCGGCAAGTATCTTGCTTACGAGGGCGGACAGAAGGTACCGTTTATGGTGCGCTGGGGCAATGGCGGACTGTGGGATGTGGGTACAACACTTGAACAGAGTGCTGTTATGGTTGACCTTTTCCCGACACTTATCGACCTTTGCGGTGTCAGCGTGAACGGCGAGAAAAACGTCCTTCCCGAGGACAGAACAATCGACGGTGTTTCAATGCTTCCGCTTCTTACGGGTGACGAGGTAATTCATACCGAAGAATACCCGATTCTTCATATGAAGCGTGAAAATCTTAAGGCTATTCAGTACACAGTGCCGACAGAAACCGTAAAAACAAACGAAAACTATAATAAATATGATTATGCCGTTCTTAATGAAAACGAGAATGTCACATTCAAGTATTTCAAAAATATTCAGAACGACAACTCTGCGTTCTTTGATAAATACCGCAAAAATTGGCTTCATATCCTCACCGACGACGTGGGCGAGAATTACAACCGTGCAACGGTTTACCCCGAGGTTGCCGAGGAAATGAACGCTAAAATGGACGAGGTTGTAAAATCATTTAACGAAAACCGCAGAGGAATAAATTATAACTACTACAATTAAGAGGTCAAAAATGCCACCACTTTCAATAATGATTAAGCCTGCATCAAGCCTTTGCAATATGCGGTGCAGATACTGCTTTTATCACGATGTTGCCGAGCACAGAGATGTTCCGAGCTTCGGTGTAATGAGTGAAGAAACAGCCGAAAATTTAATCAGAAAAGCCTTGCGGTTTGCAAACGGCGAAAGTGTGGCTTTTGCCTTTCAGGGCGGTGAGCCGCTTATTGCGGGGCTTGACTTCTTCAAATCCTTTGTCAAAAAGGTCAGGGAATACAATATCCTTTCAAGCCCGATTTATTTCTCTCTCCAGACCAACGGAACACTTGTTACGGACGAGTGGGCAGAGTTCTTTAAGGAGAACGGATTTTTAATCGGCTTGAGCCTTGACGGTGATTTTCAGAACAACCGCTTCAGGGTAGACAGCAAAGGAAACAACACTTTTTATAAGATATTACAAACGGCACAGCTTTTCCAAAAGACGGGTGTTGAATTCAATATCTTAACCGTGCTTACGGGTAACTGTGCCGAAAATATCGACGATATTTACAGGTTTTTCAGGTCAAAGGGCTTTAAATATCTGCAGTTCATTCCGTGCTTGCGACCGTTCGGTGACGAGAGCGAAAGTGAATTGTATATGACAAACAAGCAGTATGCGGATTTTCTTATAAAGTGCTTTAATTACTTTGTAAAGGACTATGTAAGAGGGGAGTACACAAGCATAAGATATTTTGATAATCTTGTGCACCTCTTTGTCGGTAACCGACCCGAGCAATGCGGTGTCTGCGGACATTGCACACATCAGTTTGTGGTCGAGGGCAACGGCTACGTTTATCCCTGCGACTTCTACTGCACGGACGAGTGGTTGCTTGGCAATGTGAATGTTGTCAGCTTCGAGAGCCTTGCAAACTGCGAAAAAGCGAAGCGTTTTATAATGGAAAGTCTTACGGTAGACGAGAAATGCAAAGCGTGCAAATACTACCCGATTTGCCGTGGCGGAGGCTGTAAGCGAAGCCGAGCAGATCGTGATTACTGCGAAGCGTACAAGACATTCTTTTCGTCTTGCCTGCCGCTTTTCAGAGTGTTTATAAACGAAAGGAAAGGGAACAAATGAAAGGGTTAGGCATTTTAGCTATCGGGATTGCAGATGTGCTACTTTGGGTTCCGTTTGTTTTTCCGTGGCTTGAATTGTTTAAAGGTAAAGCAAATTTCAAAAAGATATTAAAGCTGTCGCTGATTGCATTGGCAATATATTCCTTGGCATTATTGTTATTTCATTTTTTAGGAGTGCCCGGCCTGAAAGAAGCTTCTCTCGAGAGAATGGTATTGACAGCGTTGATGCCCGTTGCAACAGTAATATTAAAAGCGATATTAAAAGCAATAAAATCGAAAGGTTGAGTTGATAAGCTCAACTTTTCCGAGTGTTTATTAACGAAAAAAGAACCTGACAGCAGTCGGGTTCTTAATTTTTTGCGGAATTTTCATTATTATATTTATTTTTAAAAATATTTATGTTACTATATAATCTCAAAATACTTTATAAAACCAACATTCAGGGAGGTTTTAATATGAATTTCAAAAAAAGTAACGCAACAATCTGCTTCCCCGGAAAGGAAAGCCTTGACGGTGTAACGGATATGTGTATTGCCGCACATCAGGACGACATCGAGATTATGGCTTATGCTCCGATTTCCGACTGCTATGAAAGTGAAACATGCAATTTCTGCGGTGTTGTTATGACGGACGGTGCAGGCAGTCCCCGTGCCGGTGAGTACAGCGACTACACAAACGAGCAGATGAAAGAAGTCCGTATCGAAGAGCAGAACGATGCCGCAAGACTCGGCAAGTACACTGCAATTATCCAGCTCGGATATGCCTCTTCCGAGATTAAAGACGGCTCTAACAAGGATACCGTTGACGAGCTTTATGACCTTCTGTGTAAAATTCAGCCCAAGCGTCTTTACACTCACAACCTTGCAGATAAGCATGAAACTCACGTTGCTGTTGCGCTTCGTGTAATTGAGGCTGTCCGCCGTATGCCCGAGGAAATCCGCCCCGAAGAGGTTATTTCTCTCGAGGTATGGCGCAACCTTGACTGGCTTCCCGACAGTCAGAAGGTTTGCCTTGATACATCAAAATATCCTCAGCTTGCAGAGGATCTTATCACTGTTTACCGTTCACAGGTTGTCGGCGGTAAGAGCTACGACAAGGCCGCAATCGGCAGACGTTGTGCAAATGCAACCTTCTTTGAGTCGCACAACACAGACGAGGCTGTGAGCCAGAGCTTCGGTCTTGATCTTATGCCGCTTATAAAGGGCGCTGCAACTCCTGCGGAGTATATCGTCAGCTACATTGAACAGTTTAAATCAGAGGTTGAAAACACAATAGCGAGGCTTACAAAATGATTAAATTCGGTACAGGCGGCTGGAGAGCCGTAATAGGTGAAGATTTTATTTACGAAAACATTGCCCGTGTTGCAATGGGAATTGTCGCACTTGCAAAAGAGCAGGGGAAAACTGAAAAGCCCATAATAGTCGGCTACGACCGCCGTTTCCTTTCCGAAAGTGCCGCCAAATGGGTGGCAGAGGTCTTGGCGGCAGGCGGAATTGACGTCTGGTGTCTGCCTCGTTCTGTCCCGACACCGCTTGTTATGCACACGGTCAAGGACAGCGAACTGCATTTTGGAATTGAAATAACGGCAAGCCATAACCCCGCAAGCTATAACGGAATAAAGCTCATTGTTGACGAGGGTCGTGATGCTCCGCTTGAAACAACAGGCAGGCTTGAAGAACTCATTGCCGAGGTCGGTGAAATTGAAAAAATCGACTTTGACGAGGCAGTTGACAGCGGCAGAATTGTCTATCTGCGCAACCCGTTCAACAAATTCCTTGACGATATCATCGGGCTTCTTGATGTGTCGGCACTACGTGAGCGTGGCTTGCGAGTTCTTTTTGACTCAATGCACGGCTCGGGCGCTTATCCCTTGCAGGTTATTTTCCATACGGCACGTTGCACAATCGACACAATGAACCTTAACAAGGACGCTTGGTTTGGTGGAATGATGCCTGCTCCGAGCGAAAGCACACTCGGCGTTTTGCGTGACGGCGTTATCAAGGGCGGATATGACCTCGGTATCGCAATGGACGGTGACGGCGACCGCCTTGGTATAATTGACCGATGCGGCAGATACATAGATGCAAACGAAATCCTCTGTCTTTTGTATTACTACCTTGTAAAATACAAGGGCTGGACGGGACCTGTTGTACGCAATCTTGCAACAACTCATATGCTCGATAAAATTGCCGAATCCTTTGGCGAAAAATGCTATGAAGTGCCTGTAGGCTTTAAATATATCTCTTCAAAAATTGACGAGGTCAACGCTGTTCTCGGCGGTGAGTCCTCGGGCGGTCTTACCGTAAGAGGTCACATTCACGGCAAGGACTCTGTTTATGCGGCTTCGCTTATGGCAGAGATGATAAGCGTGACAGGCAAATCTCCGTCCGACCTTATAGATGAATTGAAAAATGAATTCGGTAAATTTGTTATGGTTGAGGACAATCTGCATTTTGCACCCGAATATAAGGAAACAATCAACGATATTATAATGGTTAAGAAACAGCTTCCCGATTTCGGCAAAACAGTAGTCCGTGTGAATTACGAGGACGGCTGTAAGGTTTACTTTGAGGATGACAGCTTTGTTATCTGCCGTTTCTCGGGAACAGAGCCACTTCTTCGTATCTTTGCCGAAAGCTCGGAAAGGGAAGTTGCAAGGTCATATATCACAGCGTTCAGAGATTTCCTGAATATATAAATTTTTGGAGTGAGAAAATTGAAACTGAAAAACAAAACTGATACGGATTTGCAGGTCTGTTACGGTGAATAAAAAGTAAAACTTTTTCCAAATGATGAAGCAGAAATCATGTACAATTCAGATATTTCAGAATTTGTTGTTTCAGAATATTATGTAAAGCCGGATTTAAAGGAAAAGCTGTTTTTGCTTCTTCTGGGTTCTTTGATTGCAGCTCTTGTGGGTGAGGAAATTATCCCGATGAGTGAGTATTTTAAATTTCCGGTCAGCTTTAAAACTGATGGCAGTAACGTTACGTTGGTAAAATCACATAGGTTATACGAAATATGTGCTTTAAATGTAGCGGAAGCAAAAGAAAACGGAATGCCGATTATCACAAAAGAAGGAATTGAACAGCAGAAAAAGCGTTATTATTTTGAACTGCTTACACAAATTTTTCTTCCGTTGATTATTCTTTTGGGTGTTGCGGTGGCTGCACTTATTAAGCAAGACTTTAAGGTTGCATTAGCTTTTGCTATTACTCTGGCTTTGGCTCTTGCGTTTGTGTTTTTATTGCAAAAAGTCACAAAACAGAACAAGCAAACTCTTGAAAAGTTAAATGAAATGGCTAACTAAAAATATAAATTAGGAGTGTTTTAAATGAGAGATTTAACCAAATATCAGGGTGTCATTCCTGCTTTTTACGCTTGCTATGAGGATAACGGAAATGTAAGTGCAGAACGTACCGCAAACTTTGCAAAGTACCTGCTCGAAAAGGGTGTAAAGGGGCTTTATGTCTGCGGTTCTTCAGGCGAGTGTATCTACCAGAGCAAGGAAGAAAGAAAACTCACACTTGAAAGTGTTATGCAGGCTGTCGGCGGCAAAATGACAATTATTGCACATGTTGCTTGCAACAATACAAGAGATTCAATGGAGCTTGCCGCTCATGCCGAAAGTCTCGGTGTTGATGCGATTGCCGCAATTCCTCCCATCTATTTCCGTCTTCCGGAGGATTCAATCGCAAAGTATTGGAACGACATTTCCTCAGCAGCTCCCAATACGGATTTTGTAATTTACAACATTCCTCAACTTGCAGGTGTTGCTCTCACAATGCCTCTTTTCAAAAAGATGCTTGAAAATCCCCGTGTAATCGGTGTCAAAAACTCATCAATGCCTGTTCAGGACATTCAGATGTTCAAAATGGAGGGCGGCGACGATTGCATTATCTTCAACGGCCCCGACGAGCAGTTTATCTCGGGCAGAATTATCGGTGCAGGCGGCGGAATCGGCGGTACTTATGCAGTAATGCCCGAGCTCTTCCTCAAGGCTGACGAGCTTATTAAAGAAGGCAAAATCAGCGAGGCTTGCGAAATTCAGCACACTATTGATAAGATTATCTACGCTATGTGCGCTTGTAAGTGCAATATGTATGCCGCCGCAAAGCAGATTCTTAAAGAAAAGGGTGTTGAGTGCGGCTCTGTACGTGCTCCTCTTGCAGAGATTACCGAAGAGGGTATCGTTCTTGCACACAATGTAAAGGTTATGATTGACGAAGCAATCGCAAAATTTGTCAGCTGAGGTGCAGTATGAACAGAGAATATTTAGTTGAAACCCAAAAATGGGTTAAAGAAGAGCTTGAACGTTGCGTTAATTTCTGGCTCAAAAACGGTATGGATAAAGTAAACGGCGGTGTTTACACCTGCCTTGACAGAACAGGTAAGCTTTATTCGACCGATAAAAGCGTATGGATGCAGGGCAGATGCGGTTGGATTTTTGCATACCTTTGCAAGGTTTACGGTGTTAAGGACGAGTGGCTTGCCGCTTCAAAATCCTGCCTTGACTTTATGGAAAAATACTGCATCAACAAGGATGCAGGCAGAAGAATGTACTTCACTGTTACTGCTGACGGCAAACCGCTTCGTCAGAGAAGATATTGCTTCTCCGAAGGTTTTTACTGTATCGCAAACGCTGAATATTACGGCATAACGGGCGACAAGGAACACCTCGAGCGTGCCAGACAGGCTTATGACCTCATTTACCACCTCAATCACGGTGGTGAAGACCCGACGGGAATGGGACCGAAAACAATTTCCGAAACAAGAACGGGCAGAGCGCTTGCAGACCCGATGATTTTCCTCAACACAACTGCAATTATGCGACGTGTTGACCCCGAAAATGAAGAGAAATACAACAAGTACAGCGCAGAGTGCGTTCACGACATTTTCACTTACCACCACAAGCCCGAGCTCAAGTGTACTCTTGAAAGCGTAGGGGTTAACGGTGAATTTTGCTCTGACTACACGGCAGGCAGAGTTGTAAATCCCGGTCACGATATCGAGTGCAGTTGGTTCATTATGGAAGAGGCAAACCGCCTTGGTGACAAGGAGCTTTACAAGAAGGCAGAGGAAATTTACCGCTTTGCAATTGAGGGCGGTTGGGATAACGAATATGGCGGACTTCTTTACTTCCGTGACTGTCTCGGCAATCCTCCCGAGGCTTATGAGCACGATATGAAGCTCTGGTGGCCGCACAACGAAATCCTTATCGCTTCAATTATGGCATACCGTGACACAGGTGACGAGTATTATATGGAGTGGTTTAAGAAAACTCTTGATTACTGCAAGGAAGTTTTTTCAGACCCCGAGTTTGGTGACTGGTACGGCTATCTTCGCCGTGACGGCAAGCCGACCGAGCCTGCCTGCAAGGGCAGTACCTTCAAAGGTCCGTTCCATTTACCGAGAATGCTCATAATGCTTGACACGATTATCGGAGAGATTTTAAATGCTTAAATTCACATCAATTTGCACTTGTATAGCCTTTCTTTTTAATATGCTCGGCGGTTTTTTTTCACAGGTTACGGATTTTATTTTCTTCCCAGAAGCACCGCAAACTGAATCCGTTATGTTTGCAGGTGAGCTCGGCGCAGGCTGGAATTTAGGTAACACTCTTGACGCTTGCAGCAAGGGCTCATCCGAAAAAGCGGGACTTGAAAGTGAGAACTTCTGGGGTAACCCGACAACAACCAAAGAGATGATTGACTATATTAAAGAAGCAGGCTTTGATACGGTAAGAATACCGATTACGTGGGCACAGCATCTCGGTGACGCTCCAAATTATGAAATTGACAAGGATTGGCTTGACAGAGTGAACGAAATCGTCGATTATGTTCTCGACAGCGGAATGAAAGCGATTATAAATGTTCACCACGACGATGCTTTTTGGCTTGTAACCGATTATGCGCACGAGGAAAAAGCCACACAGATTTTAACACGAATCTGGGCACAGGTTGCGGAAAGATTTAAGTTTTACGGCACGGACCTAATTTTTGAAACAATGAACGAGCCTCGTGTAACTGGCATTGACGAGGAATGGTCGGGTACGGACGAATACCGTGAGGTTATAAACAACCTTAATTTTGCCGCACTTAAAACAATCCGAAATTCGGGCGGCAATAATGCCGAGCGTTTTGTGTCAATTACAACCTATGCGGCAAATTACAGTGAAGAGAATATCAAGGCTCTCAAATTACCCGATGATGAAAGGGTAATGGTGTCTTTGCATTTTTATTTCAATGCCGCACACAGCGCCGAGTTTTATGATTGTGAAGAAAAGATTTCATTGTCCGACAAAAGAGAAATCTACAAAAACTTCCGCACGATGTACAAATACTTAATCAAAAAAGGCTACGGTATTGTAAACAGCGAGTTTGGCTGGACAGACAGGACAAACATTGAAAACCTGAGCGAAAAAACAGAGTTTTATGTTCATACAGCAAACAAATTCGGTATTTCGTGCATTGTATGGGATGACGGCGGAAACTTTGGTATTATTGACAGAGATAATCTGACTACGGATTATCCGTCGTTTTTAAACGCAATGGTTTAAGATTATTTGCAATTCTCTAAACTGTAATCAGGAAGTGTTTGAACAGAAAACGAAGGTAGTGATGTTCAATGATTTATTTCAGACCGATAGAAGATATTGAAAAAGCTAAAGGGTTTTTGGAAAGAAAGACGGGGAAATTTAAGCCGATTCTTTCTTATTATGAGGAAGGCTTTTACTCAAAAGTCTATAAAAACTATGTGCATATTATGTACGAAGACGGAAGACAATTAGAATCTTCTAAAAAAGATAATATACGTCCGCATTTTCACGGTTTTTGTTTTACCTTTAAAGACAAGCAGTATTTATTCGGTGTGTTCTGCCTAGATTTAGCACTGTTGTTGTTTGTGTTGGGCGGTATTTTGTTCGGCGTATTTGTTTTTGATTTTGAAGAAGCGTGGTTTGGAATTGGCGTTTATATTATTTTTCTTGTTCTTAACATCAAGAACATAAAAGGATTAAGAAATTTTTTGGATACTCTATAATCAAAAGAACAAGAAACAGTTATCTGCTTCTTGTTCTTTTTGTTATATTTACCTTCAATTTAACAAAATTTTTCACAACTCTATTGTCTTTTTTAGCAATTTGATATATTATTAAAGTTACAAGATTACTTTAGTGAGGTAATGTTATGAAAACGAGTATTTGGACTAAATTTGTTGCAACAATAGTTGCACTCACACTTGTTATGAGTGCCGTTGTTCCAACTTTTGCAAAGACAAGCGGTAAGTGCGACGGCGACTGTGACCAGTGTCCGTCACTTGTAATTCCCGGCATCTTCCAGTCAGAGGTTTTCCTTTATGACGAAAACGGCGAAATTGCAGTGAATGCAGACGGTCAGCCGTACACGGGCCCGTTCTATATGGAGTCAACTGAAGAAATTATAAAAATTGCGTTGGTAAGACTTCTTGTGCCGCTTCTTATGGCTCTCGGTTTCCAGCGCGATTATTTCGACCTGCTTGCAAACCAGGCGGGTGAGGCAGTCGGCGATATTCTTATGAAAAACATCAAGTGCGACGAAAACGGTAAGGTTATCAAGGATATCCGTGCAACAAAGTACAACGGAAGTGTTGCAACTCTTTCCGAGCACGACAGAAACCATATCCTCGACGCAGTTCCTCTTCAGAAATATATTGATATCGCAGGTGCAGACCACCTCTATTTCTTTTCATATTATTCACTTGGCAATATGATTGATACGGTAGAAGAGCTTTACGATTACATACAGATGATTAAGGAGCAGACAGGTCACGACAAGGTAAACATCGTGCCCATAAGCCAGGGCGGCTCGCTTGCAAACCTGCTTCTCCAGATGTATAAGGATAAGGGCAGAGACATTTCCGAAGACATCAACCGAATTATCTATGTCGTTCCTGCAAAGAACGGCTCAAGCATTGTCGGTGAAATTCTCGAATACGGTCTCCTTGACGATGACGAGGCTCTCTACAGCTATATGATTCCCCGTCTTATGGGTAACACATCGAGCAGCTATCTCATCAATCTTCTTATCCGTCTTTTCCCGAAGGATGTTCTCAACAGCTTGCTTGACGGTGCGTTTGACGGACTTATCAATAACGGACTTAAATACAGCACACTTATCTGGGGTCTTTGTCCGCAGGAGAATTACCCCGGTGCGGCAGAAAAGTATTTGAGTGACGAAAATACAAAGGAAATCAGACGTCAGACAGATATTTTCTACGAGGCGCAGTGCAATGCCGACCGGAATATTCTTGATGCAATCGACTCGGGTGTTGAGGTATTCGACATCTGCGGATACAACTATTCGCTTTATGCCATAGTTGACTGCTGGGACGATGTAAGTGCAGACGGTGTTATTCAGCTTGAATCAACCTCAATGGGTGCTTATGCCTGCGGTGTTGACGTTGAGCTTCCCGAGGGTTATGTAACAGAGGATCCTAACTGCACAAACCCCGACCACAACCACATTGACCCGCACAACCTTGTTGATGCAAGAGCAGGTCTTCTTCCCGACCACACCTTCTATTTCTACAACCAGAACCACGAAAGAACAGGCAGTAATGACGTTGTTATGAAGCTCGCTGTTGCACTTCTTACAGACGAGAATTTCACAGATGTTTATTCTTACCCTGATAAGTTCCCGCAGTTCAACACAGCAAGAGATACTGACGACATCATCAGAGATGTTGAAAATATGAAAGCAAAGGATCTTTCAGACCTTGACCCCGCTGTAGCGGCAGAGCTTGAAGCGGCAATTGCCAAGGTAGATGCAGTAATCGAAAATACAGTTGTTGATACTGACGCTCTTGAAGAGGCAAAGGATGATTTCTACCATGCAAGAGCAAAGGCAGAGGGTACAGAGTACAATCCGGACGAAGTAGATAAAACAGAGGAAACTCTCACAAAGTTCACCAAGCTCGCAAGTGACCTAGCATATAAATTCTTCGGACCTCGTGGCTGGTTTGACAGCAAATAAATCAAACTCTACGGGACGTGCAACCGTCCCGTATTTTGTAAAAGGATGATACGATGACACCTATTAAATTCTATCTTGTAACAGATACTCATTACTACGAGCCGTCACTTGGTGCAAGCGGCAAGGCATATGAGGAATATATGAAAACCGAGCAGATTTTGCTTGCCGAAAGCAGTGATATGGTAAAGGCTGTTTTTGCACAGATTATGGCGGATAAAGAGACAGAATATGTTATTCTACCGGGCGACTTGTCAAAAAACGGCGAAAAAGAAAGCCACAACAGCTTTATCAAAGAGCTTTATAAGCTCAAAAAAGCAGGTAAAAAAGTTTATGTCATAACCGCCGGACACGACTACAACGAGTGGTCAAGAAGCTTTGTTAATGACGAGTGCGTTCCTACTCCGGGTGTGAGCCTTGAAGAACTGTACGACCTTTACTACGATTTCGGCTATTCCGAGGCACTTGCTGTTGACAAGCAGACACTTTCCTATGTTGCGGAAATTGCGCCCAAGGTGCGTTTGCTTGCTGTCAACTGCGACAGCTCCGACGATGCAAAGGGCGTTATTGATGACCGACTTCTTGACTGGCTTCAAGTACAGATTGACGATGCAAAAAAGAACGATTGCTTTGTTTTTGCAATCAATCATTACCCGATAATTCCCAGTGTGCCCGTCTTTGATTTGGTAGGTGATGCACACGTTAAAGACTGGCGGAAGATTGCATCTTTCTTTGCCGATAACGGTGTCGAGCTTGCTTTTACAGGTCATATGCACATTCAGAGCATAAACGAGTTTTACTCAAAGTCAGGCAACCGATTTGTTGACATCTGCACAAGTGCAACAGTCGGCAGTCCCGTGCAATACAGAAAAATTGATATCACCGCCGATGCTGTTATGACTGTTGAAACACTTGATGTTCCCGACTTCGGCTGGGATTTGGGCGGACTTTCTGTCAGAGAATTCTGCGACAGACAGTTTGTCGTTTCAAACATCAACAAAATTAACCGTGCGCTTGACGGCGATGAAAAGTACAAAAAGCTTTTGAAGAAATTTCTTAATTCTGTTAAGATAAGCACGCTGGGCAAGCTTCTTTTTATAAAGCCCGACAAGTCGATAAAGGACAAGAAATTCATGGACTTTGCAGGTGAGGTGGGTTGCAAAATTTTTGCAGGTGACCAGCCCTATGTTGAGGGCACTGCCGTTCACAGTGCGGTTTCGGGTGTGCTCAAAAGGTTTAACTTTATCATTAAAAAGGTTGAGCCAAAGCTTCAGAAGGGTGATGAGCCGCTTAATCTTACCGAAATGCTTTTGAATACAATTGCAAATAACAAGGGCTTTTCGGACAATAATGCGGTAATAAAACTTAAAAACACCAAATGAAAATCAGCGGCGGGCGACCGTCGCTTATATTTTTAAAAATTTTCCCAAATCCCCTTGACAAACGGCGAAAATAGCGGTAATATATCTATGGTTAGCAAGCGCTAACTGATTTTTAAAGACTTTTGGTTAGCTAAAACTAACTGAAATGGATTCAAAAGAAGGAATTTTTATGATGCCACTCACTTTTGCCAATGTCGGCGAAGAAAACATAATAATTAAGGTTGGCGGTAAACCCGAGGTCAAAAAGCATCTCGAAAATCTCGGCTTTGTTGCCGGCGGTAGTGTCACGGTTATCAACACAATAGGCGGTAACCTTATTGTTAATGTTAAAGAGGCAAGAGTGGCGGTCAGCAAAGAGATGGCACAGAAAATTATGATTTAAAATAACAGAGGAGGATTTCATATGAAAACACTCAAGGAAGCAAAGATTGGCGAAACCGTTAAGGTTGTAAAGCTTCACGGTGTGGGTGCGGTAAAACGCAGAATTATGGATATGGGTATCACAAAGGGTGTTGAGATTTATGTCCGCAAGGTTGCACCGCTCGGTGACCCTGTTGAAATAACCGTTCGTGGTTATGAGCTTTCATTGCGTAAGGCAGACGCTGAAATGATTGAGGTTGAATAAGACAAAAGCAGGGGAGAGACTCCCCATAATTTTTGACATTACAGTTAGCCTCAACTAACTGTAAGAAAGAGAGGATTTATTATGGCAATTAGAATTGCTCTTGCCGGTAACCCAAACTGCGGTAAGACTACATTGTTTAACGCTTTGACAGGTTCTAACCAGTATGTCGGTAACTGGCCGGGCGTTACTGTTGAAAAAAAGGAAGGTAAGCTTAAAAAGAACAAAGAGGTTATTGTAACTGACCTTCCGGGTATTTATTCACTTTCTCCGTACACATTGGAGGAGGTTGTTGCAAGAAATTATCTTATTGGTGAGCGCCCCGATGCTATTCTTAATATTATCGACGGCACAAACCTTGAAAGAAACCTTTATCTCACAACACAGCTTGTTGAGCTTGGTATCCCCGTTGTTGTCGCTATCAATATGATGGACGTTGTAAAAAAGAACGGCGACAAGATCAATATTGAGCGTCTTGGTGCGGAGCTTGGTTGCAAGGTTGTTGAAATTTCAGCCCTCAAGGGTGATGGAATTCAGGCCGCTGCAGATGCAGCAGTTGCCGCAGCTAAAGCAGGCAAGAAAAATCCGGTACATACTTTCTCGGGAACAGTTGAACACGTTATTGCTCACATTGAAGAGGCGGCAGTTCACAATATGCCCGAAGAGCAGCAGAGATGGTATGCTGTAAAGATTTTTGAGCGTGACGAAAAGGTGCTTGAACAGTTAAATCTTGACAAGGCAACCCTTGATCACATTGAATTTGACATCGGAGCCGTTGAAGAAGAGTTGGACGACGATGCTGAAAGCATCATCACAAACGAGCGTTATGTTTACATCGGCAAGATGATGAAGGGCTGCTATAAAAAGAAGAGTGCAGGTAAGCTCACAACTTCTGACAAGATAGATAAAATCGTTACAAACCGCATTTTGGCTCTCCCGATTTTTGTAGCTGTTATGTGGCTTGTATATACAATTTCAATCGGTACAATCGGTGACTGGACAGTCGGATTTATGAACGACACTCTTTTCGGCGAAACAATTGTGCCGGCAGTAACAACAGGTCTTGAATCCCTCGGTTGTGCGGACTGGCTTGTAAGCCTCGTTGCCGACGGTATTGTCGGCGGTGTCGGTGCCGTACTTGGATTCGTTCCGCAGATGCTCATTTTGTTCCTCCTCCTTTCCCTTCTTGAGGACTGCGGATACATGTCTCGTGTAGCCTTTATTATGGACCGTATTTTCCGCAAGTTCGGTCTTT
Organism: Clostridia bacterium; assembly: GCA_017481575.1. Classification (GTDB taxonomy): domain Bacteria; phylum Bacillota; class Clostridia; order Oscillospirales; family Acutalibacteraceae; genus CAG-488. Next base: position 25,111 of record JAFUPA010000054.1, read on the forward strand.
CAGGCAAGAGCTTCATACCCATGCTCGTCGCCACGGGATGCGGTGTTCCTGGTATTATGGCAAGCCGTACAATCGAGCAGGACCGTGACCGCAAGATGACCATTATGACAACAGGCTTTATTCCCTGTGGTGCAAAGATGCCTATTGTCGGTCTCATTGCCTCTGCTTTGTTTGGTAACAGCCCTCTTATTGCAACATCAGCATACTTTATCGGTGTTGCGGCTGTTATCATTTCAGGCATTATGCTCAAGAAAACAAAGGCTTTTGCAGGTGATCCTGCTCCGTTTGTTATGGAGCTTCCTGCATACCATGCTCCTGTTCCCTCAAACATTTTCCGTGCAACATGGGAACGTGGCTGGTCGTTCATCAAGCGTGCAGGTACTGTTATCCTTGCCGCAAGCGTTGTCGTTTGGGTGCTCAACTCACTTTCATTCGAGGGCGGCTTCCACTACATCACAGAAGAGAACGCAGGTGCTTCAATCCTTGAAGTTATCGGTAGCGTTATCGCAGTTATCTTTGAGCCTCTCGGCTTTGGAACTTGGCAGGCAGCAGTTGCTACAATTCTCGGTCTTGTTGCTAAAGAAGAGGTTGTCGGTGTATTCGGTTCACTTTCATCAATGGCTGATGCTGACCTTGCATTCGAGCTTGTTGATGCAGGCGATTCAGCAGGTCTTGCAGTTATCGGTCAGGAGTTCTTCGGAGGCAGCAAGCTTGCAGGCTTCTCGTTTATGATATTCAACCTTCTTTGTGCTCCGTGCTTTGCTGCTATGGGTGCAATCAAGCGTGAGATGAACAATGCGAAGTGGTCAATCGGTGCGATCACATATATGTGCGTGTTTGCTTATGCGATGTCACTCATCGTTTACCAGATTGGTGCATGGTTCATCGGTGCAGGTAATGTTATCGGAACAGTTGTTGCCGCCGCAGTTCTTGCTTTCATTCTCTATATGCTTTTCAGAAAGAACAAGTACAGCGAAAATACATTAACTGTTAAAACAAGATAAATGGAGGTATTCTTATGAATGCACCTACAATTATAGTTGCCGCAATTGTCGCTGTGGTGTTTATTGCAATCATCATCAAGTCAGTTGTGGACAAAAAGAAAGGCAAGTCCTCTTGCTCATGCGGATGTTCAGACTGTGCAATGAGCGACGTTTGCCACAGCAAAACAAAATAAAACTAAACTAAACGCAAGTTGCTGTTTTGCAACTTGCGTTTTTACGTATGTTATTTAATTGTGCTGAAATTGTTTCTTATCTCATCTGTATCTCCGGTTGTGAGGTAGTAGTCATACTCAAACGGGGCGTAGCTGTTCATTGTCATAACCCGAACAACTGCGATGTACGATGTTGCAACATCTTTTGACGGGTCAGTATTGGTGGATGTTTCTCTGTTGCAAACGCCCGAAAGGAAGCGGGTCTCATTGGGAACATAAACGCCGATACCGAAGCTGTCGTCAAATTCACCGATGAAAGCTGACCAGTTTTCAAGCGAGTGGAAATTCGGGTAACCTGCATCGGGCCAGAAGATAAGCTCGGGCTCGCAGGTAAGCTCGCCGCCCGTCCACGGCTCGTCACCGCCGTAATAAACAAAGCGGTTAAACGGCTCAATGCAATAAAAAGCAGGGAGTTCCTGGTCACGTGGCTGTGCCTCATAGCCCGAAAAATCAACAAATCTGCACGAAACATGAAGATTGTTGTTTTCAATGGAGTAGGTCGCTTCCATATATGACGGAGTGATATGCTCTTTTTCCTTTGCCCAGTCAAGCGGCTGACACTTGATGTAAATTGAATTCTCGTCACATTTCAGGTCAACAATTTTGCTGTTGTCGCCAAACTGGTTACCGCCTTGAACGGGGTTGTATGCCCAGGTGTTGCCCATAAATTCGCCGCATTCGTAATCGCCCGTCGCTGTTCCGTAATAGGACTGCTGAACAAGTCTGCCCGGGTCAAAACGGTTTATGAGGTTTACGTTCTCGTTCACAACCTTTGCGTTGTAACGCTCACCTGCGTTTGAGTCAACAAAAATTCTGCCGTCTTTTTTAACAGCCTCAACGTTAGAATTAAGGTCTTCCATATAGCTGAGTGCACCGCCCCAAAGGAGGTTAACACCGATTTTATAGTTTTCGGTCTGAATAAAGACATCTTCGTCGGGAATCTCACGGTTAAAAAGTGAAATGCCGTGAATTTTGATGCTTGCACTTTCAACATTCAATGCTTCAAACGAAATTGAATAAATCATATTTGCCTTTGTGCCGTCAAGCATATTGTCGATAAAGGAATAGAAGTCTTTATTTGTGCCCGGTTCAAGGAAGAAATTTTCGGTTTTATTCACAACACCGCAACGGTAGCTGAGTTCTCCTTTTATGTAAGCATCTGTCGTGTAAGAAATGCCGTAGTAGTTAAACCAGCCGTGAGTTGTGTCGTCAAAAGAAAAACTTGCGCTGTTCTCCAATTTAATCGCACCGTCTTGGAAGCTGACACCGTCGGCAAGGGTGATTTCTTCTTTTTCACCGTTAAGAATTACACTCTCTTGAGTAAATTCGCCTGTCAGAATGGCAAAGCTAATGTCGTTTGAGCAGGGGAGATAGCTTATCGGATAAGCCACAAAGCCGAAGATAAAGGAAAGCACCACGCTCAAAATCTTTTTAAGAAAAACAAACAAAACAATGCACCTCTCAATTCAATTTGTTTTTTCTATATTATCATATTTTTATTTCCAAAGCAATCTAAAATATTTCTTGCCAAATTGGCATTATTTTGCTATTATATCAGTCAAAGGAAGGTGTTTCTTATGACAACATTTATCACATTTATCAAAGGCTTGGTTTCGGTAATTCTGACCGTACTCAATGTTTTCACCGGTTTTATTTTCGGTGACTTTACAGCAGACACAAAACCGCTCTACGACGATTGCAGACTCAATTTTGCCGCCGTTTCGGACATTCATATGACAGACGAGCAGGCACGTGTTGATATGCTTAAATTCGGTCTTCAGGATATGCAGAATTCAGATTCTCCGCTTGACCTTATCATCGGTGCAGGCGACCTTACAGACCACGGTGAGCCCGAGGAGTGGGCAAACCTTGAAAAGGCATTTGCAGACTACACTCCTGCAAAGAATATAATCCTTGCACAGGGCAACCACGACACATGGACGGGTGACGACGACTACACTCTGTCACGTGAGCTTTTCATCGAGTATAACGAAAAAATCGCAGGCAGAGAAATTGACGAGGTTTATTATTCAACCAAGGTCAACGGCTATACATTCATTGTCCTTGGCAGTGAAGAGGACCATACATATGCTTATTTTAGCGACACACAGCTCGACTGGCTTGCAAACGAAATGGCAATTGCATCACAGGACGGACTTCCGATTTTTGTGGTTTGCCATTGGCCGCTCAACCAGACACACGGACTTCCCGAAACATGGGGCGAGGACGATATGGAGCCCGATGACGGCGGTATTGGCGACCAGTCGGCAAGGGTTGAAGAAATACTTAAGTCTTACGAAAATGTTATTATGATTACGGGTCACATTCACAGCGGATTTTCAAACGACCGCCAGGAGGATATCAACGGCTATGTAAGCATTGAATCCGACGGCTCTTTCCACAGCGTAAACTTGCCGAGCTATATGTATATGACAATGCGTGGCAGAATTGCAAACGGCACAGGCTACACCTTTGAGGTCTATGACGATACTGTCGAAATCCGTGCAAGAAGCTACTCGGCAGGGGTATGGTATACTGACTATAATTACACCATTGAACTTGTTTAAAGCTTCCCCACAAGGCGAATAAGCCGCCATCTACGATAAAAATAAATCCCCTTGATTTCGGTTACAGCAACCTGAAAACAGGGGGATTATTTCTTTCTCGGATATGGTTTATCTTCCGGTGTTATGCCCAAAAGGTAATCAATACTTGTGTCATAAAAATAAGCTAGTTTAATCAGAATATCTGTCGGTATGTCTCTTGTGCCGAGCTCATACCGTGAATAACAGACCTGTGAGCAGTTGAGATAGTCTGCAAGATCTTTTTGCAAAAGGTCACGGTCTTCCCGAAGGTTTCTTATTTGTTCGTACATAAAATCACCAGATTTATTATACGCAAACCAAATTGGTATATTGACATATAAACCATTTTGGTTTATGATAATTTCAGGAATTTGAAATTCCAATAATTTATGAGGTGATTTTATGCCGCAAAGAAAAGAATATGATGTATATGCAGGTAATCAGAAGGTCGGCGAGGTCTGGGGACATTATGATGTCTTTACGGAAGCCGAAAGAGCGGAAAAAAGAGCGAAAATGGTGGCTGATTTGATTATGGATGATCTCGCAAAAGACCGCATCCGTGATACAGAACAATATAAAGCCAAAGAAGCCAAAGCTGAACGGAACTTCAAAATCAGAAAAACTATCGGTATGATTTGCGTTATTGCATCCATAGCCTTGGCGGTAATAAGCGTTGTTTTTAACAATGAGATAAAATCCGACTCATTTTTATTAAGGTTCGTTGTTCCTTCAATCGTTTTTGGCTTGGGTATAGGCTTGAAATATACTGATGTTGAAGTTAATGTAAAAAAGAGAAAGCCTGTTATAAGTTGGGGTGACGCGTTTTATATGTTTGGAGGTTGTGGAATAGGTTTCTTTATTGCTGATTTTATCATCAGTTTCTTTATTGTTAAATTTGTTTTTTAAAAATCTATAAAGTCAAACAACGCTATTTTGCATTCCAAAAATCAAGATAATGTGTTTGATAAATTAAAATTTTTCTAACAAAAACATAATGCGGCAGAGACTTCGCTCTACCGCATTTTTTACTGCTCTTCTTTATATTTCTCTGCCTGGAGATTGAACATATAGGCATACTTGCCGTTCATCGCCATCAGCTCTTCGTGAGTTCCGCTTTCGACGATTTCGCCGTTTTCAAGCATATAAATAACGTCTGCCATAACAGTTGTTGAAAGACGGTGCGAAATGAATATAACCGTCTTGTCCTGTGCGGCACGTGACATTGCCTCGTTGAGCGAATATTCCGAAACGGGGTCAAGGTTTGCGCTCGGCTCGTCAAGGATTGCAAACGGGCAGTCCTTGTAAAAGGCTCGGGCAACGGCTACCTTTTGTGCCTCACCGCCCGAAAGCGAAAGTCCGTTGTCGTCAAATTCCCTCAACAGAATTGTGTCTGCTCCGTTTTCAACCTCTTTGTTAAAGCTGCTTTCTTTCAAAGCCTGCAAAACCTTTTGCTTGTCGGGCTTTTCATTCATTGCAACGTTTTCACCGAGAGTTGCACCGAAGAGTGAAAAGTCCTGAAAAACAGCGGCATAGTTGCTGTGATATGAGCGTACATTCCAATCCTTGATGTTTTTGCCGTCAACGGTAATCTGACCCTCGGTAACGTCATAAAGACGAAGTATAAGGTTTGTAAGCGTTGTCTTTCCCGCTCCGTTGTAGCCGACAAGTGCAATCTTCTGGTATGGCTTGATTTCAAGGTTGATGTTCTTTAAGGTCGGCTTGTCGTTACCGGGGTAGGTGAACGAAACGTTTTCAAGCTTAATCGGTACGGGCTTGTCAAATTTTTTGTCCATACCGCCGTCCTTGATTTTTTCTTCCGCCGCCATAAACTTTTTGTATTTTTCAACATAAAGTCCGTTTTCTCTAACTCGGATTGCAAACCAGCTTGTCATTGCAAAAACGCTGTTGCTGACGGAGCTTACACCGTTAAAGGTTGCGGCAAAGCTGCCGAGGCTGATTTCTTTTGTAACAATCGCCTTGTACCCCATATACAGAGTAACACCGAGGCAGATAAGCAGAGTCATCGGTAAACTTTCCTGGCTGAAATAAAGCACCCATTGCTTTCTGAGAAACGGTGAAATTGTAAAAATACGATCAAGAAGATTTTTATTGTACCGTCTTTCAATCATTTCGCCTGCGGGGTTGAGTCGCAGTTCCTTTGCATAGTCCTGCAAATAGAACACACGGGAGAAGTAGAGATTTTTTCTGTCAAGCGGAGTCATTGCGTTTTTCTTGTCGATGTTGACCTTTGCAATCAGTCTGCCGACAGGCACCATAATTCCCACGCACAATGCAATAAAAATGAAGCAAACAGGGTCGATTGTGACAATAACCGCAGTTATTGAAATTATGGAAACCATGTGTGTGAAGAAATCCTGCGTGCTTGACATTATGCTGTCCACACGGTCGCTCATCGTGTTCATTGCGAGCACGAAATCGTTATAGAATTCGGGATTGTCGTAGGACTGGAAGTCCATTTTTGCCGCTTTTTCATAAATCTGTGAATACAGCTTGTAGTGCAGTTTTTCGGCCTGTCTCGGGCGGTAAACCTCGTAAAATAAAGTGTTGCCGAGGTTACCGATGACAACTACTACTGCAAAAATAAGGCAAGCAATAACAATTCTGTAAAGGTCGGTTCCCTGCGTAACAACGTCAATAATGTACTTGAGCAGTACAACGTTGGACAAAAGCCACGGCAGGTTAGAAAGCACATCAAAGAAAAGGAGCGAAATCAGAAGCATCGGCGCATTTTTGATAACGAACTTCAGCATAAAAAGGTAATTTTTGAAGCTGTGCGCACTTTCTGCTTTTTTATTATTCTTCATTTCCGCTTTCCTCCTCTCTGTAGCCCGAAGCCTGCAAGGTGAACATCTTGCAGTATTCACCGTCGAGAGTCATAAGCTCCTCGTGGTTGCCCTGTTCAATAAGCTCACCGTTTGCAAAAACAAGAATATTGTCGCTTCTTGTCGCACTCGAAAGTCGGTGAGATATGTAAATAACCGTCTTGTTCTTTGTGCCTTCCATAAGGCTGTCGTACATCTTGGACTCGGCAATCGGGTCAAGCGCACTCGACGGCTCGTCAAGAATTGCAAGGTCAAAATCCTTTGCAAACATTCTTGCAATGGTAACCTTCTGACTTTCACCGCCGGAGAGAAGCACGCCCTCCTCGTCAAATTCACGGGTGAGGATAGTGTTTTCTTTCTCGTCAAGGGAGCAGATTTTATCGTAAACACCGCTTTGCTTCAACGCTTTTTTCGCAAGGTCGATGTTGCTGTCGTCAACCTCTTTTATAAGCACGTTTTCCGCAACCGTCATTGCAAAAATTCTGTAATCCTGGAAAACACTTGCAAACTTTTCACGGTATTTTAAAAGGTCATATTCTTTGATATTGATGCCATTGTAAAGAATTTCACCCTCGTTAACGTCGTAAAGACGCATCATAAGCTTGGAAAGGGTTGTTTTGCCTGCACCGTTATGACCGACAACCGCAATGCTTTCACCCTTGTTGATTTTAAAGGAAACATTGGAAAGGGTATTCTTTTTGTTTCCGCTGTAGCAGAATGAAACATTTTTGAATTCAAGGCTCTCAAATTCACCCGGTTCAATTTCGCCGCCTGTGATTTTTGGCTCATAAGCAAGGAATTCACGCAGGTTCTGCACCCAGAGACAATGCTTTTGTTGCATAGTGAAGTAGAAAGCAAGCTGATTGAGCTTGTTTCGGCAGTTGGTGATTGCAGAAATAAGAACGGAGAAATCCGAAATCGGCAAATCCTCACGCACGATAAGTCGGTAACAGCCGTAGCCGAAACCGCCTGCAACGGGGATAACCTCGCCAAAAAAGTCGCTGAAAAGTTCAAGCATGGCTATCTTCCAGCCGTATTTGTTAATGGCTTTAATGTTGTTGTCGGTTGCCTCTTTGAAGCGACGTTTAACAACGGTAAAAATGTCTGTGGTTTTAATCTCTTTTGCAAAATCCTTTAAAAGAACAGTTCTTTTGGTGTAATCCTTCTGTCTTTCAAAGGGCGTCATTTCTTTTTCTTTTTCGAATTCCACACCGTTTCGCTTGATGCGGAAAAGCATAACGATAACAGGGCAGATTACAATTACAAGCAACAACGGGTCAAGCTCGTAAAGATACATAACAAGGAAAATTATGCTGACAATTGAGCCCAATGTCCAGGCCGAGCCTTCAATAATGCGCTTGTAAGCACCTTTTTCAATAACCCATGTTGCACGGTTGTAATTGTCAAAAAACTCGGGGGTTTCGTAGCAGGCGAGTTCAACCTGCTGTGCCTTTTCAAAAATCAGCCTGTTTATGTAGCCTTCGTATTTTATCTCATACTTTTCACGCACGGGATGAAAAACGATGTAACCAAAAAGGTCAACAGCGAGCTTGCCGAAAACAATAAGTCCGATTTTGATTGCAAACTCCTTGAATGTGCCGTTACCTTCGATAATCGAGAGAGCTGTCTGCAAAAACATAACATTGAAAACGACGGCATAATAAACGTTTTCGGAAATGTATGCAAGGTAAATCAGAATTGTTGCAATCGGTGCGCTTTTGAAACTGCACTTCAGCATAAAAGCAGTATTTTTAAAGATATGTGCCTTTGCTTTAAAGTCAACAGCACGTCTCATTTTATCCCTCCTCGGGGGTTAAGTTTATTCAAAAGCCTTTGTATATGCCTTTGCCCAGATTTCAACAAGACGTCTGTCCCATTTTCTCGGCATAGCAAGGCAGGCGGCAGTAACCGCAGTTATTCTGTTGCCTGCACCAAGCATTTTCTTAAGAAGCTCGGGGTCGGCACAAGCTTTTTGTGCTTTATTTATAAGCTCGGGAATGTCAAACTTGACAAGGTCAAAGATTTTGCCGAAGTCGGCAGTCATTGTAACATTGTCGTCGTTGAGAATACCTGAGTCAAAGCAGTAGTCAATTTCGTCAAAAGTGAATTTGAACAAGAGGTGCTTTATGCACTCGAGCGGAGCAAGACCCGAACCGATGTGCTTGTAAAAAAGCACCTGATATTTCCACAGACTTTCTACGCTGAATGCCTGTGCTTGGTCGTTGATAACCGTTTCTGCAAGAATTCTTGCGGCTTTGAGCGAGTTTGCAATGCCCGAGCCGATAAGCGGAACTGTCATAAATGCGCTGTCACCGATTGCGGCATAGCCGTCTGCAACCATAACGGAGAGGGGATGGCGGACGGGGATTTCAACAAACTGACCGCCACGCACAATTTCAGTACCAAGTCGAGGATTGGTCGGACGCAAGTATTCTGCAAACTCTTCAACGTCTTCCATATCAAAATCATTGTCAAATCTGCCGATGAGTAGGTCAGTATGCTCGTCTTCGGAGGCAACCCAGCTTATACCCTGAACACCGCCGTTGCAGACCATAACCTTAAACTTTGCCTCAACCTCGCGGTCACTTGCCTTGTTGTAAAATGCACGGAAGATTGTGACTTTCTGGTCACGTCTTATTTCCTTTTCAATCATAAGACTCTTCGGGAGATTGCGGCGGATAGGGGAGTTCATACCGCAGGAGTCGATAACAAGGTCGCCAAAGAAGTCTCCGTTTGCGGTACGGATACCTGCAACACGGTTGCCGAGCATAATCGGCTTTTGTACCTCACAACCGTAAACGATTTTAACTCCCTTTTCTACAGCGTTTTTGATAAGCAAGTCATAAATGTCTTTGCGTTCCATTTTAATTTCGAGCTTGTCGTGCGGCACGTGCTGACGAAGCGGAGTGTTACCGCTCGGAGCAAAAAATGTCATATCCTCTTTGTATTCAAACTTGTCCTCGTCAGGCATCGGAATTTTTGCAATTTCGAGCGCCTTGGGCGCAAAAATATCTGTCCAGTCGTAGCCGAGCGTGCCTTCCTCTTTTTGTTCGTAAACAGTAACGTCATAGCCTGCCTCTGCAAGCAGAGCAGCAGCTGCAATACCGCCGTGACCGAGACCTGCAACAATAATTTTCTTTGCCATAATAGAACCCTCCGAATTAAAGTATACAGTAAAGTATATCACCAACAAATTGCTTGTTCAAGACTTGCAACGGTAAAATTACAAAAAGGCAACAAAAAACGCCCCTGAGGGACGCAGTACATAAAAAGTGTTATAAAATTGAAATAACCCTTGACCGAATGTTTCTTTACACATTTGAGCCGGTCAAGGGTTATTTCTGTTCACTCTTAATATCTAACATCTTTTTATATACCTCTCTTTCTTAATTTAGAAAGCACTTTAATAATTTTGAAATCCTGATTAAAATGTTTTTACGGTTGTTGATTGTTTTCAATTCTCCATTGGCATTTTAAAAATTCATTCTGATTATTAAAGGTTACCGCTCATTTTAATTTTAAAATCGGTTTTGATTTTACTTAAAATACTTTAAACCACTTTCGTGTTGAGCTATCGTTTTGACCACCTTGGATTTTAAGTTAAATCAGGGAACTGAATTCAAATTTAAATTGAGCTTTGGTTGTTACCTGTTCATTGGTATCACCTGTTCCTTTCTGTGTCTATAATATAACACATCTGCAAGCACTTTTCAATTCGCAATGTTCAATAAACTTAAAAGCCTCAAATTATGCAAAACACAGAAATGTTCTGCCGGACCGCCAAAACCATTGACACACAAGGGTTTGTTGTGATATTATAAATATGTTGGGCGGTTGAAAAACCGCCCGTTTTATCTTTAAAATAAAAAATTAACTTTTATGTAGAATTTGCAGTTATTTTATGATAGAATACGAATAATCAATTCTGAAACGAGGTTATTTATGAAAAGAGTAACTGAACTTGACAGAGAAACGCTTAAATATTACGCACGTATGGCGGCGGAAAGCTTTGTTGACGACCCCGTGCATTGCTATGCGACAAAAGACGTTGAAAGGCGAAAGAAATTTGTCTATCATTTCCTGCTTGAAAGGCTTACTTCTTCAAACAAGTGCGACGTTTTTTACGTCGACGACGAGGGCAGAGCCTTGTGTGTCTGGAGAGATGCTCACAACGAGTACACAGTTCTGGACTTTTTAAAATGTCCTAACTGGGTGTTCCTTTGCTATTACATAACTTCAACCTTTAAAACCTTTATGGCGTACAGATACCTTGACTCAAAGGTTTTTGAAAAAAACACGCTCATAATTTCGCCTGTGTTTGTTGACCCGAAGCATCAGGGCAGGGGAATTGCGACCGAAATGATTAAAAAGGGCATTGAGGAGTTTGTTCCGCAGGGCTACAAAATTGGTCTAGAAACCCAGAACCCCGACAATGTCGGTTTTTACGAAAAACTCGGCTTCAAAATAATCAAGCAGGAGTTTTACAAGAGAGAAAAAATCCATAATTACTATATGGTTTACGACCCGGAAAACAAGGAGTAATCTATGAAAAACTACAACCACGCACTTCTCGTTATGGAAAAGCAGGACTATCCTGCAGATGCAAGGGAAGTTATTGTCCGAACAGAGGAAAAAATCCTTGCAGACGAAAAGGCGAATAAGCTTTACGAATCAATGTACCGTGCTTATTGGCTCAAAAAGAATAATTTTGACACCTTTGGGGATAAGGTCAAGGCTCTTGCCGAAATGATTGGCGAGCACGAGCATACGGTTAAGCTCGTTCTTCTTCTCAACTGCACAAAGCCATTGCTTGCCGAATACAAAAAGCAGGGCATCAGCGAGGACATTTATTGGAATACAATCATAGACCTTAAGGTCAAGATGCTTGAATGTATGGAAAACTACGGTGTTTACGGTACATTTGTTGAGGGCTGGTTTATTCAGTTCTACACCCTCCGCCGTTTCGGCATCGGAAGATTTCAGTATGAGCTTGCAGATTTCTGCGAGGATTACTACGAGGAGCACGGCGTTGTGCTCAAGGACAGCGAGTTCGTTCTCGGTCTTCACATTCCGTCACACCTCGGAAGTCTTGACTACGAAACAAGACTTGACTCCTACAAAAAGGCTTATGATTTCTTCAAAGATAAGTTTGACGGCCCTATGGTTGTCTGCTGTGGCTCGTGGCTTTTGTACCCCGACAACCTCAACATCCTGCCCGAAAAGTCAAAGGTAAGGGATTTCCTGCTTGACTTTGAGCCGCTTGATATCACAAGAACCTACGATTTCGGCGATGCGTGGAGAGTTTTCGGCGCACAGAACGCTCACAAGCGAGTACACGAGCTACCGAGAAACACAAGTATGCAGAGAGCCTTTGCAGAATGGTTTGAACAGGGCAAAAAATGCGGTCACGCTTACTGTATTCTTATCTTTGACGGTGAGAAGCTTCTTACCCGTAACACAAGAGAAGAATTCAAAGAGAAATTCGGTTATTGACTTTTACGCACTCCAACGCTTTTGCGGCAGGATCGTAAGGAAGTATTTTATTTAGAAAATGGTGCAACTACCAAAAGGAGTTGCACCATTTCTGCTATAACGATTTAATTTTATCTCTGTACTTTTTAAGGTAAGCTTCATTTACGGCATCGCCGCCGTCAACGTTACTGCTTGAAAATACCTCGGGGGTGAAGCCGTCTGCAAGCATCGTTTCAATCGTGCCTGCAACAACTGCGTTCAGAATTGCCGCACCCGTGCTTGTGGAGGTGGGGGAGGCGTTTCTGCCAAGCTCTTCAAAATAAACACTTGCATCACCCACACAGCCCATATTGTCAAGCACAATGTCTGCAAATTCGTAAAGCTTTTTGCCGCTCGGGTGTCTTGACGACATTGAGGTCGAGTGGTTGAGGTTTGTAAGCACAATTACCGTTAGCCCCTCGTCTTTTGCAAGCTGTGCCATATCAACACAAACTCCGTTTCGTCCCGAGTTGGAAATGATGACGATAACATCGTCCTTATGTATTTTATAATCTGCAAAAATCTTTTGGGCATAACCCTCAATCCGTTCCATTTCGGTGCTTTTTGAAGCCGACTCGTGAAGCATCAGCGGTGTTTCAAAAACAGGCTGAATTTTAACCAGTCCGCCTGCACGGTAAAAGACCTCCTCCGCAAGCATATGCGAGTGTCCTGTGCCGAAAAGGAAGATGTTGCGGTCGTTTTCAAGTGCTACGGCAAAAGCCTTTGCCGCCGCATCAATTGCATCTGCCTGATGCACGGTGATTTCTTCAAGAATTTTGCAAAGATTGTTTAAGTATTCAAGGGGTTTTTTCATAATATCCCTCCGATGTCTATTCCGTCCTCTTTCATCGCCGCAAAAACTGCGCCGTACTCGGGCGGATATTTCAAAATCCCGATTTCGGTTTCGGGGTACTTTTCTTTTATAAGAGCGGTGAATTCGTTTCTGAACTCATCACAGTTTATCATAATTCCGCCCCACAGCCCGAGCGGAGTTCCGCACGGCATCTTTTTAAGAAGTGCCGAAACTGTATTGGCAAGGAGCTTTGCGTGGCTTTTGCCAATGCTTTTTGCAACCGTGTCACCGTTTTTTGCACACTCAAAAACTGCGGGCGCAAACCTTGCGATTTCGCTGTTTGAAAGCGGAGGGTCGTAGAAAATATCGATAAGCGAAAGAATGTCGTTTACCTTGAAATGTTCAAGCATTTTTTGGGTGAGTGCGGTTTTTTCTGCACTTTCTTCTGCACCGCAGATTGCCGCCTTTATGCCGTCAAGTGCAATTGCATAGCCCGAGCCCTCGTCACCGAGAATGTAGCCCCAGCCTCCCGTGTGGATAACCGTTCCGTCATCAAGTCTGCCCACAGCCATTGAGCCCGTACCGCTCACAACCATAGCTGCTGAACCGCTTGGTTTCATCGCTTCAAGTCCGATGTAAACGTCGGAGTCCATTGTGATTTTCGGGCAGTCGATAATACCGCCGCAAAGCTTTGCGGTCAAAGCTTCGTCCGCACGCTCGGAGAGTGCAGGCATACCGATAAACGCACTGCTAAGGCAGATATCCTTGCCATCAAGCACGCCGTCAACTGTGTCTTTCAGGTTTTTGCGTGCGGTGTCTGTGCCCACTGCGTTGTAATTTATGCTGTTGCCGACAAATTTTGACACAAGCGTTCCTTTTTCGTCACAGATAACGGCAACCGTTTTTGTTCCGCCGCCGTCAATTCCGAGATAATACTTCATAATTTTCACCAACCGCAATCAAAATCTTAATCCGAATGCCACATCGTCGCCCTGCTGTTCAAGAAGCTCGAAGCCGTATTTTTTATAAAATTTCTGACCTCTTTCGTTTGCCGCACCGACTGTCAGCATAATACCGCACACACCCTTGCGTTTAAGGTGTTCAGCCAGAGTGTCCACCAGCTTGTGTCCGATGCCCTGACGGTGATACTCGGGAAGTACGTCAATGTGCAGGTGAGCAGGGAAGTCCTTTTTATACTTTTCCTGCAGTTTAACAGAGCCTGCAGATGATTGCCTTGCATTACCGCCCCAGACAAAAACCTCTTCGGGAATTCTGGTTACATATTCTTTATCAAAAACTTCCTTGAAGCTGTCAAAATTTTCTGTGCAGATAATATATGCGATTGCCTTGTCGCTTTCGTCAGCGGCAACAAAGCAGTTTCTGCCCTCTTGCTCAATGTAGTAGTTGCAGTATGTAGTGAGGATAAAATGCTGCTCGTCGGCGGTCATTTTACATTCTCCCTCGCTGTTAAGGCAGATAAATCGCACATTTTCCTTGTCTTTTTCCTCATAAGGTCTTATAATCATTGTAATACCTCGCAAATTCTATATAGAAAATTCTAACATCAAACCACACAAAAAGCAACACTCGGAGGTTAAATTATGATTAACGGCTTTGTTCCTAACCCTTATTTTGACGATTTTTTCAGCTCTGCACAGGTGACTGTTACAAAATCGGACACCCGAAAAGTCTGCTACTGTGAAAAAACTCACAGACTGACGGACGAAAAATATATTCTTAACATTTCGCACGAGGGCGACACACTTGTTGCAGACATTGAATGTTCAGGCGAAAAGAGTGCATTCTATGCTCTTTGCGACCTTCGATTGAGAGTTGAAAACGGCACGGTAGAGGACGGCGAATATATCTGTTCACCCTCGTTTGCTGTCAGGGGTTATATCGAGGGCTTTTACGGCACACCTTGGACACACGAAAAAAGAAAGTCTGTTATGTCCCTTATGGCGAAAAACAGAATGAACTCCGTCTACTATGCACCAAAGGATGATGCTTACCACCGTGACCTCTGGCGTGAAAAGTACCCCGAAGCCGACCTTTTGAAGCTCAAGGAGCTTGTTGACCTTGCAAAAGAAAATTATATGGATTTTCACTTCTGCATTGCTCCGGGACTTTCGATGAAATATTCGTCTGATGAAGAGTTTAACACTCTTATGGAAAAGACAAAACAGCTTTACTCAATCGGCATCAGGCATTTCGGTTTGCTTCTTGACGACATTGATGAGGAGCTTTTCTACGACGAGGACAAGGCTCTCTACGGTGAAACGGTAAATGCACACATCGACCTTATTGAAAAATATCACAACGCACTTCTTGCCATTGACAGCAAAATAAAAATTACCGTCTGCCCGACACTCTACCACGGCAGAGGAGACGAATATTATATTTCAAAGCTCGGCAAAAACATTTCTCCGCTCATTTCACTTTTCTGGACGGGCAGAGACATCTGCTCCCGTGAGCTTACAAGCCTTGAAGCAATCCGCTTTGTTGGCGGCACTTACCACAAGCCGCTTTATTGGGACAATTACCCCGTCAATGACGTTGCGATGTTCAACGAAATGCACATTTCACCGATTATCAATCGTGAGCCTGACTTGTGGAAATATTCCGAGGGTATAATTTCAAACTGTATGGAATATGCCGAGTGCTCAAAAATTCCGCTCATAACCTTTGCTGATTACCTCTGGGACAGCGAGAATTACAACCCCGATAAGTCGTGGGAAAACGCAATCCGTCAGGTTGCGGGCAAGGAGAATGCAGAGGACTTCATAGTTTTTGCAGACCACCTTTATATATCCTGCCTGAAGGACAGACCGTCAAAGCGTATGCAAAAGCATTTCTCGGTTGTAATGGATTTGCTCGGTAAGGGTGAAAACGAAAAAGCAATCGCACTCGCATACGAATACATCGAAAAAATGAACAGAAGCAGAGAATATCTCAAAAAGGATTTACCGATTTGTAACGAGCTTACAAAATGGTCGGAGAAGTTCTTTGTTGCCTGCGATATGTTCACAAAACTGCTTGAAACCTTGCAGAACAAAACCGAAGAAAACGTTGAAGAGCTTTACTCAATAATCGACAAGTACGAGTCGATGCCCGTTGTGCTTACAGAGGATATGAATATCCGCCAGGAGCTTCATAATATGTTTGGCTTATAATTCAGAAAGGACAGTTCGTTGGAACTGTCCTTTTACTTATATTTATATATTGAAATTTACAATATCCTCTATCGTCGGCATAGATGCGTCTGCACCCATACGGCTGACAGCAATTGCACCTACCTTGTTACCCATATCGCAGGCGGCATAAATGTCACCGCTTCGCTTGAATTCGAGTGCGAGTGCCGCCGTGAAGCTGTCGCCCGCCGCAGTTGTGTCCACAACCTTTGTCTTGTATGTCGGCATTATTTTAAGGCTTTCGCCGTCCCACACGGAACAGCCTCTTTCACCGAGCTTGAGGACAACAAACTGTGCTTTGCTTCTCTGCATAAGTTTTTTTGAAGCTTCAAGAACGGTGCTTTCAGCGTCGGGTGATATTCCCGTCAGAGCCTTTGTTTCGCTTTCGTTAGGGGAGATAATCGTCGCACCCTGCATTTTTTCGAGTGCAAAGTTTTTTGCCGGTCCGCAGTCGATAACCGTTGTAATTCCTTTCTCAATTGCACGGTTAACGCACTTTACAACAACCTCTTCTTTTGTTTCAAACTGAACAAGCAAAAGGTCGGTTTCATCGTCAATGCAATCGGCAGCTTCTTTCGGGTCGATTTCAGCATTCGCACCCTCATAAACGGTGATTCTGTTTCGTCCGTCGCCGTCAATTATAATAGCCGCAAGTCCTGTCTGTGTGCCTTCGGTCGAAACGCAGGAGTAATCAATTCCGTTTTTCTCAAGGTTTTCAATGAGCCTCTTGCCGTTTGTATCATCTGCAACCTTGCCGATCATCTTGGTTTTTGCACCCAAGCGTGCCAGTCCGATTGCCTGGTTTGCACCCTTGCCGCCGCAAGCATAGCCGTAGGTTGTGCCGAGCACGTTTTCACCGACCTCAGGCACCTTTTCCATATTGAGAACAATGTCCATATTTATACTGCCGACAACCGCCGCACGAATATTTTTATACATACTTTTCTCCAATCAAAGACCTGCACGGAAAGCGTTTGCCGATTCCGTCATATCCTTACCCTTAATAAACAAGCTGCTTGTGCCAAGCACAAAAATTTCTGCACCGCAACGGCTGAGTTTCGCACCGTTTTCGGGGCTGATGTTTCCGTCAACCTCAATCGGAATACTTTTAAAGCCGGCGTCATCAAGGAATTTGCGTGTCTTTCTTACCTTATCCTCTGCACCAGCAAAAATCTTCTGTCCTGCAAAGCCGGGGCTTACCGTCATAACAAGTGCCATATCCATATAATCAAGCAGGTGCTCGTAGCAATTTACGGGTGTCTGCGGATTGAGTGCAAGTCCCGATTTACAGCCCTTTTCACGGATTTTTGCGAGCGTGCGCTGTGCGTGGATATCACCCTCATAATGTATGCAAAGGTAGTCGTCCTTGCCAAGGTTCATCAGGTCAAGAAAACGTGCAGGGTCGTTGACCATCATATGAATGTCAAACGGTATGTCGGTCAGCTTTTTAACAGCATTCACAAAATCAAACCCGAGCGTGATGTTCGGCACAAAACTGCCGTCCATAAGGTCGATGTGCAGGTAGTCGATGTCTGCCTTTTCAAGGTCTTGAATTGATTTTTTCATATTCATCAAATCCGCACACATAACAGAAGCGGAAAGCAGCTTTTTCATCGTGTCAGTCCTTTCAAAAGCGGTTTTATGAAATTATTGTATCATTTTTACAAACAAAATCAAGACAATTCATAAAAATGCCGTATCGACAAAAAAGAAAATATATGGTAAACTATAGAAGTTAAAAAGCAAAACTTAACCAAGGATGGTGTATTATGAAAAAACCTACATTTTATTTAGGCGAATTCACACAGCGTGACAAGGTGTTTATCACTGCGGACAACGGCATTGATGTCGAAAATGTTGCATCGATTGCTTTTGACGGTGAAACTCTTTATATCACCCAGCCCGACTGTCTTGTTGAATACGCAGACGGCAAAATCAAAAGAATTTCTGCTAATGTTTCAAAGCTCTTCACACGTCAGGGCAGACTTTTTGCGGCTGTTGATAATTGCCTTGCAGAAATTAAAAAAGGCAAGATTAAAAAGCTTAAGGAGTTCAGCTCTCCCGTTGTTGATATTTCTGTCGCACTCGACAAGTCAATCTGGCTTATCACCGAGACAGAGCTTTATCTTATGGAGAACGACGAGTATACAAAAATCGTTGACCTTCCCGAAGAAACTGTATGCCTTGCCGCACTCAACAACAAGGCAAAGTATGCCGAAACAGTATACATCGGCTCAACTGTAGAGGGACTTCTTTCAATGAAGGGCAAGCGCCGCCATTGGGCAGAGCTTGTTCCCGATATCACAGGTGTCCTCAGCAGAAAAATCAACTGCATTCAGATTGATGCTCTCGGTCACCTCTGGGTTGGCTCTGACGAGGGTCTTAACATCTACGACGGCAGAAATTACTGGCTCAACGGTAACGAATTCTATTCAGTTCCCGATGGTTCATTTAACGATATGTTCTTTGCCGCAGACGGCAAAAAGTATTTTGCAACCAACACAGGTATTGTAACTCTTATCGAGGGCAAGATTTCTTACTACTCCTTCGGTCCGTGGCTCATGCACCCGACAGTTACAAAAATCACTGTTTCAGATAACGGCACAATTGCCGCTGTTACCCCGAGAGGTATCAGCCTTATCACAGCAAAGGCTATGACACTCGGCGAGAAGGCTGGCTTGGTTGACGCACTCAGCGAGAAGTATTTTGTAAGAAACGAGGGCTACCACGTTTCAAGAAAGCTCCGCAAGTACGGTGACCTTGATTCAGGCTGGCTTCCGAGTTCCGATAACGACGGTCTTTTCACAGGTCTTTACTGTGCAAGCCAGTGCTTCCGTTACAAAGCGACAGGTGACGAGCAGGCAAAGGCAAATGCAAAAAGAGCCGTTGAAGCTATGATTAAGCTCACCGAGGTTACAGGCAGAGAAGGCTTCACAGCAAGAGCAACACGCTACTCAACAGAAGAAAACTTCGGCACGGGTGTGCGTGAAGAGTGGCACTATTGTGAGGATAACCCCGACTGCGAGTGGCTCGGCGAAACCTCAAGTGACGAGATGACAGGTCACTACTTCGCTTACGGCATCTATTTTGACCTTGTTGCAGACGAGGATGAAAAGAAGAAGATTGCCGAGGTTGTAAAGAAAATCACGGACCACATTCTCGACCATAACTTCCACCTCACAGACGTTGACGGTGTGCCGACAACATGGGCAAACTGGGAACCAGACCTTCTTAACAACGACGACAGATGGTACTACGAGCGTGGTACAAACTCACTCGAAATTCTCTCTTTCCTCAAGACTACTTACCACGTAACAGGTGACGAGAAGTACGAGAAGGTTTTTGATATGCTTATCGAAAAGCACCACTATGCAATGAACTGTATTCAGTACAAGTGCGAGGATGCTCACATTGCACACATCGACGACCAGCTTGACTTCGTTAACATCTATCCGCTTCTTGTTTATACCGATAACGAGGCACAGAAGGAAATCTTCAAAATGGGTCTCACACATCATTGGGCTTATGAAAGAGTTGAGCGTTCACCGTTCTTCAACATTGTTTACGGTGCACTCACAAACAACTCTTGCGATATTGAAGAAGCCGCAAAGTCACTTTCAGAGATGAATCTTGACTTCGTAAGATGGCCTGTTTACAACAGCTACCGTAAGGACATCGTTTGGGACACAGAGCAGGAGGAAACAGGCGTTCCCGCACAGCTCAAGTATCCCGTCGAGTATTGGTCAAGACTTCTTGTTCACTACGACGGCAACCAGTTTATCTGTGACTCGGGCGCAGAGGAGTTTGTTGAAATCAACTCAAAGCGCACAAACAAGACACTCACACTCCCCGGCACATCGGGCGCAAACGCAATGAGCGCATCAATGCCGTATGTTTTCCTTCTTCCTTATTGGATGGGCAGATACTACGGACTTCTCGGTGATTGATAAATAAAAGCACAACCCTCATTCGTAATCGGCGAATGAGGGTATTTTTTTGTGAAGCATTGAAGATTTAATCAATTTATTGTATACTCAATTTATAAAATACATTCAGGGAGTGGTTTTGTGTTGAGAATTTTTCAGGTATTTATATCAGTTTTAACAACGGTTTTTATGCTTCCGTCTATGATCGGTCTCGGTCTTTTCGGCACGGGTAACATAAACGAAAACACTCACGGCGATGTGCGTCCCGACACTTGGGTTGCGGTTGACGGACTCGGCAGAACTTTACCTGCTTATGAAGAGGTAGGGGATAGGGATGACGAAAAATTTGTCGGTTTGTTTTATTGGACATGGCACTATAATTTTGCTTCGGGCTATGAAGCTGACAATGTGACCGAAATTCTTGAAAAAAATCCCGAGGCTGTTCGTGATTTCTCGCATCCTGTATGGGAAAATACTCCCAGCGGCAAGCCGTACCATTGGAATGAGCCGCTTTTCGGCTATTATCAGAATCTTGATGAATATGTTGTAAGAAAGCACGCTGAAATGATTGCAGATGCAGGTGTGGACGTTATCATCTTCGATTGCACAAACGGAACTTACACATGGGAACCTGCCTATGAAGTGCTTTTTAAGGTTTTTGACGAGGCAATCAACGATGGCGTTAATGTTCCGCAGATTGCGTTTTTGCTTCCGTTTTCTGCGTCCCAAGATGCAAACACATCTCTTCGTCAGCTTTATGAGGATATTTATTCACAGGGCAGATACAAGCATCTTTGGTTTATGTGGGACGGTAAGCCGCTCATAATGGCACGTGAGGGTTCACTCGATGAATCTGACCCTTATGAGAAAGAAATTATAGATTTCTTTACTTTCAGAGAAAACAGCGCAACATATTTTGATAAAGATAACAGTATAACAAAAAATATATGGGGCTGGTGCAGTTCATATCCGCAGACGAAGTTCAGTACTTCTCTTTTCGGAGGCACGGAGCAGATGTGCGTTTCTGTTGCACAGAATGCCGCTGACGGTCAGCTTGTTGCGATGAATAGCGGAGGCAATGTCCAGGGCAGAAGCTTCACTCACGGTGATTATTCATACAGCTATAAAAAGGGCGATGAAATTGTCACGGTAAACTCTTCAACCGAAAATGCGATGCTTTACGGTCTTAATTTCCAGCAACAATGGGACTATGCAATTGAATGTGACCCCGACTTCATTTTTGTCACGGGTTGGAACGAGTGGATTGCAGGCAGACATGACACCTGGCAGGGTACGGAAAATGCTTTCCCTGACCAGTTTTGTGATGAGTACAGCCGTGATATTGAGCCGTCTGCAGGTGTGTTGAAAGACCACTATTATTATCAGCTTTGTGCAAATATCCGCCGTTTTAAGGGTGTTTCCGAGCCGATGAAGACTTCGGGCGGACAGACAATCAACATCTACGGTGCCGACAGTCAATGGAATTGGGTTGAGAATGAATATTTCCATTACACGGGCAGTACCCGAGACAGAGATGCTGACGGCTGGGTAGGTCTTCATTACGAAAACCACACAATGCGTAACGATTTTAAAAATGTCAAGGTTACATATGACAATAAAAACGTTTACTTCCGAATTGAAACGGCGGAAGATATCACACCTTACACCGATTCCGCTTGGATGAGAATTCTGCTTGACACCGATATGTCGGGCAAGAGTGCAAACTGGGAAGGTTTTGAGTACATAATCAACCGAGATTCTGCGGACAGCTCAACTCTGACGGTTGAAAAATCAACGGGCGGCTGGAGCTTTGAACAGACAGGAACGGCACTGTACCGAATTAACGGCAATGTTATGTATCTTTCTGTACCGAGAGCCGCACTCGGACTTTCTTCGGGTACGGAGATTCACTTTAATTTCAAGCTTTCTGACAATATGCAGGCAGACGGAGACATAATGGACTTCTATCAGAACGGCGACGTCGCACCCGGCGGCAGATTTATGTTTGCTGTTTAGGTTGTTGTGCAATTTGCATTATCTTTAAAACAAAAAATCTACCTCTCGGTCACTTGACGAAAAATTTGATATCAAGTACAATATATATGTATAATTGAACGAGGAGGCGAAGTATGGCTATTGAGACTAAACAACCTCAGGTAGAGGAAAAGGCTCACCGTCCGTTACCGAAGGGCAGGCGATACGTCGGAGCGATGGAAACTGCGGCTTACATTGCGCAGGACTTTGCAGACAGCTTTTCAATCGGTAAATACCAGAACCGATTTATCTGGGACGTTGTAGGAATTGATTTTAACATCAATGGCGTTGTAACTCTTTTTACCGGTATATGGGATGTTTTTAACGACACCTTTATCAGTGCAATGGTTGACCGTACAAGAACACGTTGGGGTAAATTCAGACCATATCTCTTATGGATGAAAATGCCGCTTACTTTGTTTGGTATGCTTTATTGGTTTATGCCGATATTCTTCCCGAACACATCAGCAACTTATCTTCCGAAGCTGATTTTCTATTTTGCATTCAGCATTATTAACGAAACTGCAGGCACATTCATTTCAATTTCACAAACAGGCTTGCTTTCAACCATAACGCCAAACCCGGAAGAACGTGTGCGGCTTATTTCGCAGGCAAAATTGTTCTCACGTTTTCTGGGTGAACAGATACCCGAATGGATTATGGGCATTTTCATTGACCTTATAAACTCAAATACAGTCAAGTGGAAAATGCAGAACCTGTTTATCGGAATGGGTGCGGCAACAAGCATAATTTCCGCATTGATGACCGTTTGGTTCTATATGGTTTCAAAAGAGCGAGTTATGCAGTCAGTTGAAAAGCCGAGCATCAAAGATGGCTTCAAAGCTATCTTTAATAACAAGCCTCTTCTGATTATTACTCTTTCGGATTTCTTTAGTGGCTTCAGTATCGGCCAAAGCCGTTCGGACTATTACATAGATGTTCTCGGTTCAGCATCGTTGCAGACTATTGTCGGCATTCCGGCTTATCCGATCCTGAACCTCAGCTACACGTGGGTTGCTCCGTTAAGAAGGCGGTTTACATCAAAAACCTTGTGGATTCTTGAAGATATTTGGACGGATATGTGTTGGTTGATTGTTTTCGGCCTCGGTTCGATTAACAAGAACTTTATGAGCCGAAAGTTTATGATACCGACAATGGCAATTGAAGAAGTCTTTGAAATGATGGTTTACGGTGTGCGCCACACCATACCCGATGAGCTTTATAATGAATCAATGGACTATTGCGAATGGAAAAACGGTTACCGTGTTGAAGCGATGACAGGTGTTGCAAGAGGTCTTGTTAAGAAAATGCAGGGTGTCCTGATGAATTCGGTCAAGCAGTTTGTTCTTGCAAGAGTCGGCTATGTTCAGGGTGCGGCAATCGGTACACAGAGCGACAAGGCAAAATGGTGGCTCTTTGCACTCGGCACAGGTGTTCCGATTATCACAAGCAGTCTCGGCATTATCCCCAAGTTCTTCTATCCGATTAACAATAATGTACGTGACACAATGTACGCAGAGCTTGCAGAGCGTCGCAGTGCAGTTGTAAAGCAGATGGAACAGCTCAGCGCAAGCATTGAGGCTTAAAATATTTACAAAACAAAACGAGGTAATGCAGTTGCATTACCTCGAATTTCTTTTTATATCATCAGTTACAGAGAATGTCTGTTTCCATATATCTGACGCCCATATCATAGAGCATCTTTGCATCTTCAATAGTATTGACCGTCCAGAAAGAAACGCCGACACCTGCATCGATTGCAAGCTGCATGGAAGCCTTGTCGTTACGGCTGAAATTAGCTGAAAGCCATACGTTATCACCGAGAGCCTTGGCAGCAGCGATGTTTTCGTTTGTAATTTCATCTACAAGGTACCACAGCTCGATTGAGGGGTCAATTTCGTGGATAACCTTGAGCTGTTCAAGGTCAAAGGAAATGATAATGGATTCTTCAGCAAGCCCTTTTTCGTGAACAGCCTCAACTACAGTATAAAGCAGGTCGTAGTTATCTGCCTTAATTTCAATCTGCGGTCTTGTGTCTGTGCCGACAAAAACATCAAGATATTCGTCAAGGGTAGGGATTCTCATATCGGGGTATTTCCAGAGGTTGGCGCCCCACTTATAGCTGAAGGTTTTAAGCTCTTCAAGTGTATAATCGCTGACCTCGCCGTACTGGCAGAATTTTGCATCGGTAGAGCTGTTGTGAATAACAACCCACTCGTTGTCTTTTGTAAGGTGTATATCACACTCGGCAGAATAGTAGTTGTGGTTTACCGCTTCTACAAAAGAGGGGAGAGAGTTTTCGGGAGCAAGAGCACTTACACCACGGTGTGCGGTAAGGTAAACGGGGTCGTCAGGCGAGCTGATACCGTTTTCAGAAATCGAAATAAGCTCCTGCGGCTGGTTAAAAAGTTTGACGATGTAGTAAGACGGTGACCATGCCGACAAATAAATCGGCACAAGAATCAATGTGATGATTTTGTTGATGAATGCAAGCATTTGAACATATCCTTTCCTAAAAATTATTTTATAAGGGTATTGTAGCACTTATGTGCAAGAAAGGCAATGGATTTTTAAACTTTGGCAGGTACTTTTTCTTCCGCTGTTTTTGCCTCTTTTTTATCAAAAAACGATGTGAAATTGATTATGAATAACAGGGCATAAGCAACCCACATCGGCAAATTTTCAATGAACGCACTTTTGCCTACCGTTACAAGAAGAACAAGCATAAGTACAAGCACCGCAACAAAAACTATTGTTGCAATCATGTATTTTTTATCCTTTTGTCTGAATTTATGTAAAAGGAAGATAATCACGCCAGCCGCACCTAAAAACGCAAAGATGAGAGCCGTTGCCCAGTGTGCCAGACAACGAGGTGTCATAACAAGGTCAAGCCCTGCGGACGGCACGTTGATTGTGACAAAAATCGAAGCACAGCCGAGCGATGTGACAATCACACCCGCCTTACCCTTGTAGTTGTTTTTACGGTACATATAAAGCGTGTTTGTGAAAATAGACAGCGAAGCCAGCACGCCCCAAATCTTGAAATACCACGGATAACGCAGACCGAGCATACTTGCAGTAACATCGGTTAAAATATTGCCGAACTGCTCGGGAAAGCTTAAAAATCCGTACCAAGTAATAAAGGCGAAGCCTGCAATAAGATTGGCAACACAAAAAACAGTTGTTGCCTTGGTGAGCTTTTCTGCAAACAGAATCTTCTTAATAAAGAAAGCGTAGAAAAACAGCAAAACGGTCGAAAAAATGACCCACAGCCAATAAACCGTTGCGTTGGCATATAAAGGCTCATAGAGCATACCGTCAAATTTTGCAACAAAATCTTCGGCAGGTAAGCTCATATCCGCCTCGGTCGGGATAATATACGGATACTGATTCCAGCTCATAAAGACAGACATCCATAATCCGTAAATTATTGCGACAAAACTCATAAGACCCGTATAAATTTTCATCATTTTATTATCGGTCATTATAATCATCCTCCCATAATTCGATTTTAACACTAACCAATGCTAAAAGCAAGGAAAATGGGCGAAATTTGTTGTTTCAATCGGTTGAAATGTCAGTAAAAATGTGGTATTATATCTCCCGGCTTTTGAAACAGGTATTATAAAAGGAGGAGCAGACAACGGTTATGGATAACGGCATTATGGTATTGATATATGACTTAATAGCAATCGTTCAGAACACTATTGAGTTTGTCCTTGCTTTGATAAACGGTTAATTCAGATACAAAAAGAAGTTACCTCAAACTTTATTTAAGAATTATCGGTTAAAGAGCGAGAGATTGTATTTAACAAAATATAATATGTAAACAATTTTGAGATGGCAGGATTTATCTTGCCATCTCTTTTTACAACTATTGACATACTGACTCTTTAGGGATATAATATAGATGAGATAACTCTTTGGAGATAGTGATTAGGAGGTTTATTATGAATAAAATTATTTTATATCACGGTTCAAATGAAAAAATTGAAAAGCCTCTTTTCGGTAAAGGTAAGGTTTATAATGATTATGGTCAAGGTTTTTATTGCACTGAACACCTAGAACTTGCCAAGGAATGGTCTTGTAATGAGGGTGTTGACGGTTTCGCAAATAAGTATGAGATTGATTTAACGGGCTTGAAGATTTTAAATTTATCAGGGGAAGAATATACTATTCTTCATTGGCTTGCTCTGCTTATGGAGAATCGCCGTTTCCGTATATCAACTCCGGTTATGCGCAGAGGTGTTCAATGGTTGAAGGAGCACTTTTTGGTTGATATTGGTGAATATGATTTAATTATTGGTTATCGTGCAGATGATTCATATTTTTCGTTTGCAAGAGCTTTTATAAGCAACGAAATTTCTTTAAGCCAGTTAAACTATGCAATGCGACTTGGTAAGCTTGGCGAACAATATGTTTTAAAAACCGAGAAAGCATTTAATCAGATAGAGTTTAAGTCTGCTGAATTGGCAGATAATACTATTTACTATGCACGCAGAAAAATGCGAGATGATGAAGCTCGCAATGCTTTTTTTGCAGAGCTTGAAAAAGAAGATGTTAACGGTATTTATATGAGAGATATTATCAGAGAGGAAATGACAAGTGATGATGTACGCTTACGATGAAATGTATCTGAATGATGCTATGAAAAATTTAGGTGAAGCCTTTGATTATTCGGCAACAGTCTTGAATATTCCTATGGATGATTTTCTTGATATGTTCATTATAAGCGGTATTGCAGAACAATTTGCCGGTGGTGTTCCAAAATTCGTTTCTGGTCTTTCGGGGACGGAGCTTGTATGGGAGGTTTTAAATCGGACAAAAAAAAATACTGTTTTGCCTGCACCACAGACCGAATACGATTACTCACCTGAATATTGGTGCGGTTGGATACTTGCATTTTATCAATGGAATACAGGAAAAAGCTTCAAGGAAATAAGAAAATATATTCCGATGAGTGAAATTTATAAGTTATACTCTACCTTGCACGAAGCATCAGAGGAAAAGTTTGTTGATGTAGCAAATTCTATACTTGAGCGTAAAAATTTACCTACAAAATTACAGACAGTACGCAAGGCAATCGGGCTTTCACAAAAAGAGCTATCCGACAAATCCGGAGTTACATTAAGAATGATTCAGCAATACGAACAGCGAGCAAAAGATATAAACAAAGCGACTGCCAGCAGCTTGTTTGCATTAGCTCAAACGCTTGGTTGCAAAGCAGAGGATTTATTAGAATAACATAAGGAGAAAATATGAAGGTTATTATTTCTTGTCTAAATTCAAAATATGTTCACGCTTCACTTTCTCCTTGGTGCTTGCTTGCAGGAGTTCGTGAATTCTCAAAAAACACGTATGATGCTCTGGTTATGGAAAGCACAATCAACGGTGATACAGGGGACTTTGCTCAAAAAATCATAAATGAAAAACCGGATGTTTTGGCTTTTTCGTGTTATATCTGGAACATTACCAAAACTCTCGAAATTTGCAGTATTATAAAAAGAAATCACGATTGCAAAATTGTTCTGGGCGGTCCCGAAGCAGCGTACCGTCCCAAAGATATTCTTGAAAAATATGAGTTTGCGGATTTTGTGCTGTCCGGTGAGGGAGAATGGACTTTCCCTGATTTTCTCGACAATATGAACGGTGATTTGTCGCTCGTTTCAGGTCTTACATACAGAAAAAACGACGAAATCATCACAGTTCCCGAAAAGGAATATACAGATAGTCCGCCGTCACCGTTCTGTGACGAATTTTTTGAAAACATAAATGGCAGAATTGCTTATATTGAAACTGCCAGAGGATGTCCTTACCGCTGTGCTTTCTGCCTTTCGGGAAGATGCTCTCCGCTTCGTTTCTTTGATATCCAGCAGGTGAAAAAAGATATAATCCGACTTTCTCAAAGTGGCACACAAACGGTGAAATTTGTTGACCGCACGTTTAACGCAAATGCAGAAAGAGCCAACGAAATTTTGCTTTTTATCAAAGAAAATTACGGCAAAGAAATTCCGCAGAACGTGTGTTTTCATTTTGAAATTGCAGGCGATATTTTAAAGGAAAGCACACTTGAAATTTTATCGTCAATGCCTTATGGTGCTGTGCAGCTTGAAATAGGTATGCAGTCCTTTAACGAAGAAACCTTAAAGATAATTAACCGAAAAACCAACACAAAGAAGCTGATTGAAAACATCCGAAAGCTTATAAGCTTCAACAATATGCACATTCACATTGACCTTATCGCAGGGCTTACGGGTGAAAACCTTGAAAGCTTCAAAAACGGTTTTAATGTCGGCTATTCGCTTAAAGCGCATATGCTTCAAATGGGATTTTTAAAACTTCTTTACGGTGCGGATATGCGTGAAAACAAGGAGAAATATCCCTGCACGTTTACCGATGAGCCGCCTTATGAGGTCAAATCAACTCCATGGCTTTCGCCTGATGAAATAAAAATGCTTAAAAATTGTGAAGATGCTGTTGATAGACTGTATAACAGCGGCCGTTTTCTGCTTACTCTTGACTATCTTACGGACGAAATCGGTATTTCTCCGTTTGACATTTTCAACGAATTCGGTAATGCCGTAAACGGCAACAAAATGCGGCTTAGTGACTATGCAGAAAATCTTTATAATTTCTTTTGCGACAGAAGTGACAAGGAAATATTAAGAGAAAAAATCCTTTGTGATTTGCTCTGTTGCTCATCATCGGTGCAAATTCCTGATGTTTTGAAAATTAAAGACCC
This sequence comes from Clostridia bacterium, assembly GCA_017481575.1. Taxonomy (GTDB): domain Bacteria; phylum Bacillota; class Clostridia; order Oscillospirales; family Acutalibacteraceae; genus CAG-488. The sequence continues at coordinate 53,952 of JAFUPA010000054.1, forward strand.
GTTTTATAAGAAAGTCAAAAAATATTTTATAGAAAATGTGGATAAAAATATAAAAATTGCAATTCTTTATTCAAAAAATCAGGTCTTTGCAGTCAATCGGAGCAATGAAAAAAATCTTCATAACAGGTACGACGGCAGATTTTATAATATTGATGAAATAGAAGTCATAACACAATAAGTAAAGGCAGGGAATCCCTGCCTTAATATACAAATTATCAAGGCGACAGATTGTTATTTTCTGCCGCTTTTTTGTTTTATGGTCGGAGTGGCGGGATACGGCGTTGCGTTGCAACAGTACCCGTCTCAAACTTCGAATCCCGTACATATCAAACCATAACCATCCGTCAAATGGGTAGTTAGTTATGATTATACTTCTTTTGATTTATAGTATTTTTTAACGATGAAATACACAGGCAAACCAATCAGTGTAGCTGCAATGCTTCCGATTGACAATTTTGTTTCTGCTGCGCCTGACCAGAAAATCTGACTCAAAACAACATAAACACCGCTGATAATTGCAAGAATCGGAATAACAGGATAGAAAGGTACTTTGTATTTTCTTTCGATTTCCGGATGCTTTTTTCTCCATGTCATAACTGCCGCAAAAGTAAGTGTATAGAAAATCCAACAAGAGAAGACTGCAAGATTTGTAAGCATATCAAATGTTCCACCGATACAGAACAGACAACCCAGGAAGCCTATCAAAATGATTGAATTTGCAGGAACATGCTTTGAGTTGATTCTGCTGAGCGTTTTGCTGAACGGAAGAGTTTTTTGCTCTGCTAACTGATAGCAAACACGGGAGCCTGACATCAAAAAGCCGTTTGCGGCGCCGATAACTGAAATAATTATACCTGTTTTTATTAAAGTTCCACCAAAATTACCGAAGAGTTTTACTGCAATAGCGGCTGCAGGTGACTCTATATGCATAAGCTCGTCTGCAGGAAGAACCCAGATATATGCAATGTTGATTATGATGTATATAAGCATGATGATTGAAACACCGCCAACAATTGCACGAGGAAGATCACGACCGGGGTTTTTCATTTCGCCTGCTATTGCACCAACGTTTGTCCATCCCTCAAAAGCGAATAAAACCGCCAAAAGTGTTGAACCAAAAACTGCACCTGCCTGCTTGTTCTCTGCGACCAGAGGTGTAATAACAGGGTTTCCGCCCTCACCAAGGATAAACCCGAATATCATAAGTGTAAACAAAGGTATAAGCTTACAAATAGTGAAGACAATCTGGAATCTTGATGCTGATTTTGAACCCGAAACATTAAATACAACCAGTATTATAATGGAAGTCATAGCAATAGGAAGAGCATATTGTTCGCCGACATAAGCGGAAAGCTCTTTGCCTACTGTAACACCGTAGCTTGCAAGAAATGCAGGGTAGAAAATTAAAGTTTGCATCCAACCTGCAAGGAAACCGACCTTTTCATTATAAACGTCAGTAAGATAGGCTACCATACCACCTGTACGTGGGATAAGGATAGCGATTTCTGCAACGGTTAAAGCGGCAAAAATACTTGCCATACCGCCAATGACACAGGCTACCATACCCATACCGGGTGCACCGCCGGTTGCCTGATAAATAGCGTACGGCTTGAAGAATACACCGGCACCGATTACGCAACCCACAACGATTGACATCGCAGACATAACGCCCAGATTCTTTTTGAGTGTTCTTTTTGTTTCCATGAAACAAACCTCTTTTCGTAATTTTGTTCTTTTAATATTGCCAAGTAAAGAAAAAAGCATTGCGAAAAACGCAATGCAAAAGAACGCAACACAAAAAAGTGTCTTAATAGTTTCTGTCCTTTTGCCTGAGAGATTAGCGACAATGCGCTTTGCACCTTCGGCACCTGATTAAACAGGTTTCTCCAGAATGTTATCCGTTTGCAGTCTGTGTACCTGAGAGCGTTACTCCTTCGGAAAAGCCTGAAGCTTTATTTCCTGCAACCTTCACTTAACAAAATATTAACTTGAGTTTAATGATACATAATTTAACATCGTTTGTCAACATTGCTTTTTTATTTGTATAATGTCTTTAAGAAAAAACACAACAGTTTCAATCAAACTGTTGTGTCAGGCTGTTGCTTTGGAGTTTTGTTTTATTAAGCTGCAAGTTGTTTTTCTGTTTTGCTGATTGGTATCGGCTGAATGTTTCTGTAACGGATGATACCGATTACAACCGAAATAAGCGATATAGATTCGCTTAACATACCGCTGTATGAATGTGCAAAGAGGTTGTAAATAAGAATAAGTGTTGATGAGATAAGTATTGTTTTTCGGAATTTCTTTGCATCGAAAATACCCATACAGACAGTGTTGACAACAAGTCCGAGAGTTATAAGCAACGAGTGAATACCTTCCCATGAGAAGCAGCTTACTGTTGCCATAGCCACTGCAAAAAGAACGGGTGTTGTCAGGTCTGTTTTATTATTTTTTTCACGGTAGTAGAATGCAAAATTACGAATAATGCACACAACGTTTAAAGTGAAACCGGAAGTAGCGCCTATGAGCAGATACTGTACACAGCTTAAAGCTGTTGCAACAGTCTGAATAAGCATTATCTTGCTTTTTTTAGTGCGCTGGTAAGAGTAAAAGAATAAAACGACTGAAATAAAACCTATTGTGTGCCCGAGTAATTGAATGTAGTTTTGCATAAGTACCTCTGTGTATATTGCTATAAAATGTTCTGTTACCAAGAGTAAATTATACTTATTTTTGAACTAAAGTCAATTGGCGATGTGCAGATATTGCACAAATAATGAGAAAAGAATTTAGTGATATTGACGAAATGCATTGAAGGCACTTTCATTTCGACCTCTTAGCTGTCGGTGTGTATATCTCTGACGTCGTCTTTGCCGACGGTTCGCCGCTGTAAAGGTTATAGAGTGAACCGTCAATCCCAGAACATAGACAATTTTACGCAACTCCACAAACCCATACAGAATAAAGAAAAATCTCCCGATGCCTGAAGGCATCAAGAGATTTTTGGTCGGAGCATTCATTAGGGATTATATTATAATTCAGTCCTATAGTGTTGCTTAGTCATTTCTGTAATCATATGTATCTGTTGTGACATTTAATTCAATACCATTTATTGTTACGGTGTCTTCATTATTCCATTCAATTACAGCTTCGGAACAGTGATAATTCCAGTATATATTCTTTTCTTTTTTGGTATCATTGTTTCTGACCGAACATAACACGGCAAAATCTGTTGTTGTACCACCATTGTTTAAGTATGCTGAAACCGTATATTTACCATTAGGTGAAACTACTTCATTTAACAGTTCTTGCCCATCTATTCTTTGAATGTCAAAGAAAGCCCAATGAATAGCATAAACTCCAATAGCAATAACAAGTATAATAGGGATAATAACTTTCAGAAACTTCTTCAATAAAATCACATCTTTAATATTTGATAATTATATTATAACATGATTCTCCTCATAAAATCAACCCACTTGACATCTTTGCGGATAAACTGAAAGTGTCATAGTGGGTTATATGCTTTGAGTAAAAGATATAAAAAATTGAGTATTCACGGGTCAAATCCCTTATGAATTATAACGCAATTTATGATACGGGTTTCAAGCGGTTGCAAAGTTGCATTGAAATGCAACCGAAAGAAAATTAGATTCGAACAAATCGCTCCAAAATTAAAATATGTTGGTCAATAGTAGAATTTGTTCCAGTGGAAAAACCTCCAATGCCACCACTGGTGCTATTATGACCTAATTCATTAGTATAAGCAGATACTAATTTCCAGCCATCTAATGCGTAGTCGTTCAAGAGTCGGGTTACTTGAGATGTTGTAAGTCCACCACCGTCATCGTCAACTAAACTTAAAGTGGTGTATTCATAATAACACTCGTATCCTCTTGCCTTTAATGAATTGATCCTATTTTCGAAGGCTTGTTTCTGTCGCTGGACTTCCCGTTCTCGCTCGGCCCGTTGTGCAGCCTCTGCTTCTATTTTTTCTTTTCTTGCTTGTTCTTCTGCTTCTAACTCAAGTGCGTTTTCAGGTCGAGATGAAAGTTCATCTCGTAATATTTTCAATTCCTCATCAGAATATAAATCAACTTGATCCTCAAGGATTAATAACAAATCTGCTGTTGATAATTCTTTGACCTCTTTTTTGAATTTATCCATAATAGTCCCCCCTTTTTTTTTACCAATTATACCACAAAATAGTCTTGTTTTCAATAACAATGAAGCTATTCTTTCTCACGATGAAACTTTTCTCCACGATGAAACGAATCTTTTTGAAATAAATTTCATTATGATCAGCAAAGGTTAAAATTTGGTAGGTTTAAGTCCTCTCACTTCGACTTCCGTAGAGTTAATTTTTATACAATGAAACTAATGTTTAGTAGCAAAGTGGAGAAATCCCTTATACCACAAGGCTTTTGAAATATAGAAAAAGCACGATAGTTGCAATACCAATGGTATTATAACTATCGTGCTAATATGGTCGGAGCGGCGGGACACGGCTTTGCTTCGCAAATCCTGCGTCCTCGGCGACCGTTGCTTTGCAACAGTACCCGCCTCAGACTTCGGAGCTAAAAACAATTCACCGAATTGTTTTCTTAACGCTTCTCACCCTCTTAGGGTTCAAATCCCGCCCCCCAAAAAAAAAGAAAAATCTCCCGATGCCTGAAGGCATCAAGAGATTTTTGGTGCGAGTGTTCATAAGGGATTTACCAAAAATATAAGTAAAACCGCCTTCAAACATAGTATTCTACACTCCCTACCTTGCTTAAACAGAGTAAAAAAGAAAGGACAAACACTATGAAAACTAACAATATTACTTACAGACGAGTTGGCGATTACAGTATTCCTAATCTTACATTTCCACCCGAAGAAGCAAATATCACTCTTGGTAAATGGGGAATGTTACACAAGGATTATCTTTTGAAACACAAGAAAGTGGTGTTTGCAACCCTACTCGCCGAAGGCAAACTGTATCAACACTGTTCTGAATGGAAAAGCAGGCACAGCAAATGTTTGATATTCTTGTTGAACAAATGAAAGAAACAGAGGACGTAACCGAACAGTTAAAAGAAGAGAATCAGATGGAATGGGTGCAGATAATGGAGAATATTCAGCAACGGTCAACGGAGATTGTGTGTGAAGAGTGGATTTGTATTTAATAGTGAAAAACAGGTGGCTTTAAAACCACCTGTTAAATCAATTTTTTATAATAAAATCATATTAATACACAGAAAAAGTAGCTCTCTCGGTATATTCTTGACTCCATTGTGCATTAGAAGAAACAATTTCATTATACTTCATTTCAGCCATTCTATCTGTCATTCCGGCTATGTAATCGGTTATAACTCTTAATGTGATCACTCGCCTTATTTCTTCTGGACTAACACCGAAGTTCATTTTAAATGATTTTAAGCTTATAGAGTTGTTGAAATTAATGCCAAATTTTTTAGATTCTACGTTATTATTAATAACTTTAATTATTAAAACTTTGCGAAGAAATTCAACAACTTTTTTTCGCGCATCTTTATTACCTTTTGTTTCTTTTAACTTTAAATAATAATACTCTAATAATGAATTTTGTAAACCATAACTATTTAAACTTGAAGCGGCAATCATGAACTCTTGTTCTATTCTATTTCGTTGCTTGAGGGGAAGCATACCAGGATTATTAGAATAGAATCTATAAAGTTCTTGAATTATCTGCTTAGCTGTATAATTCATGTTTGCTATTCGTGTACTTTTATTGTATTCGGCTTTGATAAAATCTGTTATGCCCTTTACGGCGCAAAAAACTTCTTTTTCAAAATTCACTAAAAATGATTCTTTTATGACTTCCTTTTTTTGATTTGAATTCATTTTTTTGTTCAATTTATTGTTTAGGACTTCGTTGGATACAGTTATAAATTCTTCTCTATCATAGCCATTTATATTGTTTTTACTCGTGTGTATAATTTTTTCAATAAGAGCTGGTGTTGTTGTATGTGGCAACAATTTGCAAAGATAGTTATAAATGATAAATATAGCATCCACTTTAGTTCCTATTTTATTAGGTGTCTCATCTGTTATAATAATCCAGGATTTGGCAACAGAAAAAAAGGAGTGTAGGGTTTTATATTGTTCTGTGGAGAAATAAAAGTTATTATTAGATTTAAACTTTTGAATGCTAATATTTGGGCTAGAATAATCCTTGCCTAATCTTTTTTCTGTTTCCTTTATTATTTTATCAAGAACTGTAATTATACTATCCATTAAAGGAGAATCATTTTCGGTAAATAAAGCATTAAGCTCCGTAATTTGTTGAACAATATTATTGATTGATTCTTTTTCAGGTTTAGTATTGCATGTATCATAAAGAACTTCACAATATTTGTTTTTTTTATCCATTTGAAACATTTGTATTATTATCATATTAACCCTATTTAGCATTTTTTCCAAATAGCCCATACTAACAAATTCTTCCCAATCGTGGCTCATATATGCTATTTTATCAGCCCAACAAACAATTTGAGTTTCAATACCTCCAAGTAAAACTCCGTTGTATTTGTTGCAGTTTTCATAACCTACTGGTACAAAAAGATCGGAGCAATCATATTGCAATTTATATGCAGCGTTAGATATGTCTTCACTAAATGAATCAGTATCATGTTTTAAAACGCCCTCAAGTACATGCTTTGAAATGCCAAGTCCACGTATGCCAAGAGGTTTAAGGGTTCTGTGAGAGCAAAGAAAGTCTAATACTTTTACACCTTGTATTGCGTGTGAAAAAGAACCAGCAAAATGCGCTTCAAGATAATCACGTATAGCATATTCACCTGCATGGCCAAATGGAGTATGTCCGATATCATGACCGATAGCAATTGTTTCTGCCAATTGACAGTTTGCACCTAAGGCCATCGCTATTTTTCTGCTTATTTTTTCAACCTCAAGAGAGTGCAATAGTCTTGTTCTTTGATCATCTGATACAGAATTAACCATTACTTGGGTTTTATACTGTAATCGTCTGAAAGCTTCCGTGCTGATTATTCTTTCCTCTTCGCGTTGAAAGAGGGTTCTCTTATCATCAAAAAACGCTTTTGCAATGTCTATTTTGTTTTGAAGTGATATTTCTATGTTATGGTGATTATGAGTTTTAAGCCCATATGCATTATATACTTCTAAAAAGTCTTCGTTTTCTAAAGAGTCTTTATCATGTATGTGGACATTGTTTTTTATTAGAGGATAAGATAATCCGACAGGTTTGATTCTATAATTAAAATAAGTTTCAAGGTATGGAGCTGTTTTAGCATTGGCAAGATGTTTTGATATGTTTTTATTAGAAAATTCATCTTTGCCAGTAATCTCACCTTCTTTTTCCATTTCTATAAAAACTGGGATAATAGGCTCCTGATATTCATTTTCTAATTCAATTTCCATAATTGCTTTATTAAAAAAGAAACAACTATAGTTTTCAAAATTCTTATAAACATCGATTTCTATTATCTTACCTTCATAAGGAAATGAAAATCGTTCTTTTTCTATTGTTGCATATGTAGGGTCTAACTCGTTTAAAAGATTATAATATTCTTCTGCTGTAATCTTTTTTTCAAATTCATTTCGGGACATTGATGTTATTTTTGTTTTTTCAGTATATGTATATACTATATTTCCATTTATATCTATGTGTCTGATTCTGCGTTCGATATTACTATCACTTTTAAGATAGGTTTGTCTAATAAATTTAGTTTCACACCTAGGTATGCTTTTTATTAATTGTAAATCTGGATTTTTTATTAAATATTTTCGTTCAACTTCTATACCCATAATTGTTATACGTCCTTTCTTTTAATTTAATAAGTAAGTAACTCATTAAATGCTTTTATGGCAAAGCTGTCTGTCATGCCGGAAATGTAGTCAAGAATAGCACGTATATATGTTTTTCTGTTTGGTATTTTTTTATATATTTTCTTGTTTTCACATTTAAGAGCTATTTCTTTAAACTCACCATCAGGTACTATCGTGCTATCACAATACTTAGCTAACCAAACCTTGAAAGACTTCACTAACATTGGACAAGCCTTTTCTTTTTTATCTAAAGCAACCCAAGAATGACTACCATCAAAAGCATCGAGTAAAAATGCAAAAATCTGTGTAATTACTAACTCCGAATATTTTTTATACGGTTCAAATCTTTCGTTTTTATAAATATAGTCATAATTGAATGCTTTTACTTCATTAAGTTGTTTTAAATATTTATCACTTAAGCAAATACCGTCAGCAGGAGAACTGTTGTTGCAAACATCAATAATCAGATTGTGCATAATAACAGTTGTATTCAAAACACTTTCGTCATTTATTCTTGCGAGTCTGAGTAATTTGCTTTTCTCTTCTTCACCAATAAAACCTAAGTTTATGGCGTCTTCAATATCTCTTCCTACATATGCAATTTTATCGGCTAACTTAACAACACACCCTTCCCACGTTGCAGGTTGATATTGCCCTGGAGTTTTAAAGTCAGAAAAATCAATCAAGTCATTTCTAGGTTTAAGCCCGTTTTCATCCACTTCACCACAATGAGAAATAATACCGTCTCTCACTGCGTAAGTTAAATCGAGATTTTTTGAAATCTTATAATTATCTTCCAGCAATTCAATATCATCGACAAAACGCAGTCCATTTCTTTCGTGCCAAAATTCTTCTTTCAAATACTTTTTACAAAGCTTCTTAATTACAGTTTCGCCTTGATGTCCAAAAGGAGCGTGTCCAAGGTCATGACCTATAGCAATAGATTTGGTTAATTCACCGTTTAACCCCAAATAATTAGCTATTGTGCTACTTACGGATTCTACATGCGCAACATGTTCCATACGAGTGCATATATGGTCATTGTTAATATTAAAAAACACTTGTGTTTTGTGCTTTAATCTTCTGTAGGCCATTGAATGCAAAATTCTTGTATAATCACGTGCAAAAGGTGTCCTAATATCATCATTGCGAGAGTACAATGTCGAAGGACGTGCTGTTAGTTTGTCCCAATTTGGGTTATTTTCATTTGTTGCGTAATCTTGAAAAATACCTTTAGTCATACCAATCAATCCTTTCACAGATAGTTACATTATTAAAAAATAATCAACAAATAACTATATTTATACAGATTAACTGTATACAATTAACCAACCAAGCACAATATGCCTTGCAAAAATGTGCCTTTTTTCGACAAAAATGCTTATTTTTTGACTGATTAGCAATCCACACATTCGACAAGTCCTCCCTTAATTTGTATAATTAAGTTGCAAAATTAAAGGAGGTTGTTATTATGTCAAACAAAATTCAGTATCGCCGTGTGAGTGATTATCTAATTCCTAACCTCATCATACCACCTGAAGAAGCAAGTGTAAGACTTGGCAAGTGGGGTATGATACACAAAACCTATCTTGAAAGATATAAGAAGGTGTTTTTTAATACACTTCTTATTCAAGGCAAACTTTATCAGCACTGTGCCGAGATAGAAAATCAGGCTCGTGAGATGTATGACACTCTCATTGAGCTAATGAAAGAAGCTGAAGGTGTAACCGAACAACTAAAAGAAGAAAATCAGATGGAATGGGTATGTCGTATGCAAAATATTGAAGCAAGGGCAAGATAGGTTGTTACAACAGAACTAGTTTATACATAACACCACTTTCAAAATATTGACATTCTTGGTACAGAAGAGTATAATTATAAAAAATTACTGAAAGGCAGGTGGACAAAATGACAATGACTATTATTTTACGAAATCGAAGTGCCGTTTTGTCCGTTTGTGATTGATGTAATACATATCTTTCTGAATTAGCAAGGCATCTTCGATTTTCGGAGGTGCCTTAATTTTTTCAGAAAGAGGTCATTTTATGTATTATGCAAAGCCTTTAATGGCAGAAGATGTTCATTATGTTGCATCAATAATGTCGGAAATAAGCAATATTATAGCTCTTCATTCAATAAATCATTCGTTGGCAGAATGGAAATGTATTTTTGATGAAAATGCTCGTGATGCGGATGAAGAAAACTTTTTGATTTGTGCTGATAACGATGTATGTGCTTGGCTGAAACTGAACGGATTGCAAAACAAAGATACTGCTTGGATTTCGATGCTTGTTGTTGCAGATAATTATAAACATCAAGGTGTCGGGAAATTTGCTGTTGAATACGCTTTTAAATATCTGCATTCTAAAGGCTTTAATCAAATCGGAGTTCAGACAACAGAAGATAACGATGCGGCAAAAAGTTTGTATATGAGATGCGGTTTCAGTATTGCAGAAAGTAAAGAGTTCAGAACAGATGACGGCACAAACATCAATTCTTATGTTATGCTAAAAACTTTGGAAACAAAGAAATATTCACTTGTTCTTCCCGATGAAACTCATAAAGAAGCATATATTCAAATGATGGACAAATGGGAAGTAATAGAGAAAAACATTCAACCCGAATTATTAAGACGGTACAGCAAAAGTTTAGGGGCAAATGTATCCTATTGGAAGTGGCTCCAATGGTGTGAGGATGACAGAACCACAGGTTCTATGTTATCAACAGGTGTGCCTTGTACATTATACTTTTTTGTTGATGATACAGGTGAAATATTAGGTGCAATTGAAATCAATCAAAGGAATACACACCGAGGTCATTTGCATGCAGGAATAGTACCTTGGCACAGAGGCAAGGGGCTTGGTACAAAAATGCTTGAATCGTCCTTGGAAATTTGCAGGAATATGGGTATGACAAGTGTTGATATTGCCCCGTATAAATCCAACAAAATTGCTGTTAAAACTATTATTAAAAACGGTGGAGTTTTAAAGGATGAGTTCTTTGAAAACGGTAAATGGTCTCAAAGATATACAGTATCATTATGAAGAGGTGTGAAAATGGCAAGGGTTATAGTTGTTTCGTATAGTGAACAATGGAAAACGGATTTTGAGACAATTAAACAATATCTTTTAACAGCAATTAAAGATATTGTAATCAGCATTGAGCATATCGGTAGTACATCCGTTGAGGGACTTTCTGCGAAACCTATTATTGATATAGATATTGTTATCAAGGACTATTATGTGTTTGATACAATAGTTAAAAAGTTAGCATCTCTCGGATACATACACGAAGGAAATCTCGGAATAAAAGACAGAGAAGCTTTTGATTACAAAGGCAATGTTGATTTGCCGAAACATCATTTATATGTTTGTCCTGAATTTTCTTTGGAACTTCACAGACATATTACTTTCAGAGATTATTTGAGGAACAATTCTGATGCAGTGCAGAAATATAGCAAGGTGAAAGAAGAAGGTGCAAAGCTATTCTCCGACAGCATCGATGCTTATATTGCTTATAAATCACCTTGTATTGCGGATATTTATAGAAAATGTGGAATTTATCCGGTAGTTGGTTTTGTTAAAATCAATAACAAGGAATTCAAACTGTTTGCAAAATGGTCTGTAAGAAATTATGCTGATAATCTGATTAAATCAGGTGCAGAAAAATGCAGACTCAAAGCAATAAAAACAGCAAGAGATGAATTAAAAAATGTATTTCCCGATGGTGTGGATTCCGCTGACAACTATCTGTATGTCATTACAAATGAGAACGGTAAAAAAATTGGTGTAATAGGATATCAGAAAAGTCCTTTTGAAGAAAATGCCGCATTTGTTACGGAGAACGTTATCAAAGAAGAATTTCGTGGCAAAGGCTATGGTAAGAGTGCATTTTTTAAAATTACAAAAAGATGCACAACAAAAAGGATTTTCAAAAATGGTATTAAATGTATTTACGCACAACATCGTTGCCTATTCAATGTATCGAAATTGCGGTTTTAATGCAATTGAAGATTACGGCGATAGTGTTATTATGGAAAAGTTTATAAAAATGATTAATTAAAAGGAGTTTCTATGAGCAATCAGAATATTTATGACAACGATACTTTTTTCGAGGGTTATAAGACATTGCGCGCAGGTGAAACAAACTATAATGATTTGCTTGAGCAGCCCGCCATGGCAAAGATGCTTACTGATTTAACAGAAAAAGCTGTTCTTGACTTAGGCTGCGGATATGGTCACAACTGTATTGATTTTGTTCATCGCGGTGCAAAGCGTGTTGTAGGTGTAGATATTTCCGAGAAGATGCTTGAAGTTGCGAAGAGCAAGTCTGCTAATGAAAAAATTGAATATGTAAATATGAGTATGACAGATATTGCAAAATTAGGTGAAACTTTTGATTTCATCTACAGTTCTCTTGCTTTTCATTACATAAAAGATTTTGATGCATTTACAAAGGAAATGTATTCTGTTCTGAATGTTGGTGGACAACTGTTGTTTTCACAGGAGCATCCTATTATTACGGCTACCATTGATGGCAACGGTCATTTTAACAAAAACTTAAAAGGTAAAAGAGTATCCTATACATTTTCAAATTACAACGAACCCGGTGAAAGAAAAGTTCATTGGTATGTTGATGGTGTTATAAAATATCATCGTACATTCAGCGATGTTATAAATGCACTTGCAAAAGCAGGATTTGTAATTGAAGAAATTAATGAGCCAACACCTGAAGATTGGGCAGTTGAAAAACTTCCTACAATAGTTAAAGAATACATAAAACCGAACTTTTTGATTGTAAAAGCAAGAAAGGTATAATATGAAAAAAGGTAAAATTATTATTCTTAATGGTGTTTCAAGTGCAGGGAAAACAACATTAGCGAAAACAATTCAAGACCGTTCTCGAATTCCGTTATATAGATTGGATATAGATGATTTTATATTAATGTCTCCCGAAAAATTTAACGATTATGAAAATGGTGATTTTTCAGTACAGTATGCTTTTGCATCAAAGTTCTTTTATGTTGTAAAGCTATATTCGGATTTAGGATTTGATTTGATTGTTCCGTATATGTTCTTCAAAAATAGTGAGGCTTTACAAGATTTTAGAGTGTTATTGAAAGATTATCCTGTTCTTGTTGTAAATATATCTTGCTCTGTTGAAGAATTGAAAAGACGGGAAACTAAAAGAGAAAACAGAAAAATCGGTAGTGCAGAAGAACAGCTGAGTTTGTTGGAAACTGATTTCGAAAACAGTTTGACTATTGACAATTTTAAAAACACAAATGATGTATGTGCAGATAAAATCATAGAAATGTTTATAAAGTAAATCGATTTATTGTTAGCAAGGAAGTGAGAAATTACAATGATTGACTATACAAAAATTAATTCAGAAACGTGGGATTCGTGGGCGGAAGATGGCTGCGAATGGTCGTTGCCCATAAGCCACGAAGAATACGAAAAAACTACTGCCGATAATTTCGGTATTTATCTTACACCCTGCATCACCGTTCCTCACGAATGGTTTGGTGAATTGAAAGGTAAAAAGGTGTTGGGACTTGCGAGCGGCGGAGATCAGCAGATGCCCGTGCTTTCTAAACTCGGTGCGGAATGTACCGTGTTCGATTATTCCGACAGACAACTTGAGGCTGAAAGAATGGTGTCCGAAAGAGAAGGGTATGATATTAGAATTATCAAAGGAGATATGTCAAAAATACTTCCCTTTAAAGATGAAAGCTTTGATTTAATTTTTCATCCTGTTTCAAACAACTATGTTGAGGATGTATATCACGTTTGGAATGAGTGTTACCGTGTACTCAAAAAAGGCGGCAGATTGCTTGCGGGTCTTGATAATGGCATAGACTATTTATTTTAAGAAAATGACCCTTTGAAAGTGGTTAACGCTTTACCGTTCAATCCCCTTAAAATGTCTGAAGAAAAACGTAATGCAATGATTGCAAACGGTGACGGCATACAGTTCAGCCATACATTAGATGAGCAGATCGGCGGTCAGTTAAAAGCAGGATTTACACTTAAAGCATTATATGAAGACCGTGACAGAGAAGGCGGAAATGAAATTGGCAAATACTATCCACAGTATTTTGCTACACTTGCTGTGAAATAAGGTGATTTTGTGATAATCCAAGTTGAAAACAAGGAACAATTGAATATTTGTCTTGAAATAATCCGTAGCAGTTTTATAACAGTTGCGCGTGAGTTTGGATTGACTGAAAATAACTGTCCTTCACATACCGCATTTATAACTATGGATAGACTTAAAATGCAGTTTGACGATGGCAGACCAATGTTTTTGTTTTATCAAGATGCTGTTCCTGTCGGTTACTTTTCTCTTGCAAAGTGCAGTGATGAAGAATGGGAATTAAACAACCTTGCAGTATTACCTAAATATCGCCATTTAGGTATCGGTAAAGCAATGGTTGATTATGCTATTTCAATGGTTAAAAACTATGGTGGTAATAAAATATCAATCGGTATAATTGAAGAAAACAAAACACTAAAAATTTGGTATATGAAGCTCGGTTTCAAAAACATTTCAACACGCAAGTTTGAACATCTACCATTTACGGTTGGATTTATGGAGATGAACATATAAACCTAACCTCTATATTCTCCACAACTTTCTCTCGGTTTTCGAGAGTTGTATCATTGTTTATGTGGTGGTATCAAAATCTGAAACAATTTACAATAATGCCATCAGCTGATAAACAAATAAACGAGGTGAACAATGTGGATTTTAATTTTGGTAATAATTTAAAAAGATTACGTCTTTCGAAAAAATACACACAAGAACAAGTTGCAGAAAAGTTAAATGTTTCTTCAAAGGCTGTTTCACGTTGGGAATGCGGTACGGCAATGCCTGATGTTATGCTGTTGCCCGAAATAGCAAGATTATATTGTGTAACAGTTGATGAACTTTACAAAGATAAATCAATTGCATACGAAAACTATGCTCAAAAGTTAATGGCAGTTTATGAGGCTACCCAAAATCAAGATGATTTTATTGAAGCTGATAAGGAATTTGAACAGCTTATTCGAACAGGTAACTTCACAATGAACGATATGTGTATGTATGCCATCTTGTACCAACAACATATGTCATATTGTAAAAACAAAGATCTTGAACTTTTTGAAAAAGGTCTTAATATGGGCGAAAGCACTGATCCATATACATACCATTGGATTGAACGCCAAAAAATGACCTTGCTTGCAAATACCGGCAATAGTGAAAAGAATATCGAAACCTGTAAAAAAGAATTAACAGAAAGTTCTGAAGATGTATATAAACACATCAACCTTATATTCGCATACTTGATTGCAGATAAAACGGAAAATGCATATAAAACATTTAAAAATGCTGAGAAAAAATTTAATGATTCAGCGTTGTTGTTTGCTTTTGGTGGAGATGTATGTAAAGAACTTCAAAAATATGATGAAGCCTTTGAGTGTTGGAACAAAGCAATAGAACTTAATTTGAATTTCACGGCAGCGTATGGTTCAAAAGCTCGTTGCTATGAAGATTTAGGTGATTATGAAAATGTCTACAAAACATGGTGTGAAAAAGTTAATTGGTACGAAGTCAGAGGATATAAAATTGAAGCTGAAGAAACACGAAAATATGCAAAGAAACTAAAAGAAAAATATGGTATATAACAAGGTGGCGCAATGACTAAATTTGATTGCTTTTTACAAAATGCAAAAATGCTTAATGACAAATTTAATATGGTTCCGTTGCTTTACGGCTCGTTGGGATTAGAGGTCTTAACAAATTCATCATTAAATGCAGATGATATTGATATCCTTATTCCACAGGTGCTTGTAACAGGTAACAAGTGGAAAGAATTTAAATTGTTTTTGGAAAGTCACGGATATAAATTAATCGATGAACACGAACACACATTTCGCAAAGATGGGGTTGATTTTTCTTATTCTTCTGTTGAAGGTCTGAAAGAATTTGCGGGTATTGATATTTGCGATATTGAAAGCAGAAATATGTCGAATACTAAGTTTATGCTTTTATCTTTGGAACAATATCTGAAAGTTTATCAAAAATCTTCTCAAGATGGTTATAGGATGAATGTGAAAGAAAAACAGGATAATCAGAAAATTGAGTTTATAAGGAATCATATGAATACAAAGATACGCAAAGCCAAACTCGGTGATGAGAAAATACTTGCATATATTCAAACAGAATCGTGGAAGTCTGCATTTGCGGATATTATTTCTGCTGAAGATATGGAAAGATGTACTGATATTGTAAAAGCCGAAGCAATGTATGAGAATGTTCTGAAATCCGGTTATGCAGAAATGTCAATTCTTGAACTTGACCGTAAACCTCATTGTATTGCAGCTTGGAGTAAGGCAAGAAATCCTCAATTTTCGGATTGTGCAGAACTTATCTGTATTCATAGTTTGTGTGATAATTGGAGTAAAGGTTACGGCTCAATGATGATTAATCATATCATTGATGAAATTGAAAATTCAGGATATAACAGTGTGTTACTTTGGGTGTTTGAAAAGAACACTCGTGCTCGTGCCTTTTACGAAAAACATGGATTTGAGCTTACAGATAACAAACAGATTTCTTATGATGCGGTTGAAGTTATGTATCGAAAAGAATTAAGGTGATTTTCAATGACAAAAGTTTATTTCGTCAGGCATGCTGAACCGAATTATAATAATCGCGATGATATGCAAAGAGAACTGTCCGCAAAAGGAATGGCTGACAGAGAACTTGTTACACAGTTTTTGTCAGATAAAAACATTGAAATTGTTTTGTCAAGTCCCTATAAAAGAGCGATTGATACTGTCGCACACTTTGCCGACAATAAAGGTTTAAACATTGAAATTGTTGATGATTTCAGAGAACGCAAAGTGGATAGTATTTGGATTGAGGATTTTACATCTTTCAGCAAAGCTCAATGGGCTGATTTTGACTATAAATTATCTGATGGTGAAAGTTTAAATGAAGTTCAAAGTAGAAATATTTATGCATTAAAGAAAGTGCTTGAAAAATATAAAGACAAAAACATTGCAATCGGCAGTCATGGTACAGCTTTAAGTACAATTATTAATTATTATGACAATTCTTTCGGGTATGAAGGATTTGAAAAAATCCGTACAGTCATGCCTTGGATTGTTGAATTCACTTTTCAGAACGACAAATGCATTTCAATAAATATATTGATTTATATATAAAATAAAAACAAGGATAGCTCTTAACTCGGAGCTATCCTTTACTTTTATTCGCTATAGAATTCCATTGGGTCAACATTGAGGTGTTTGCAGATTTTGATGATAACATCAAACGAAGCTTCGCCTACATCACGGGAGAGTAATGTCATCAATGTGCTGTATGGAATATCAGTTTCAATTGCAAATTGCCTTAGACTCGGATATCTGTCTAAAATCAGATTCCGCAGTTTTTGTTCCCTGCTCATTTTGTTTCCTCTGCAACGATTACCTTGACACCTGTATCTTCAAGGGCAGTAATCTGTTCTTCGGCACAGTCCCAATCGGTAATAACAGTATCAAATTCATTGGCATTACAGACCTTAACAAAAGAATTTACACCGATTTTGGAACTTGGTAACAAGAGATATTTCTTTCTGCTGTTTTTAAGAACTGTACGCTGAAATGTTGCAGTTTCATCTGAACCGTTAGAAAGTCCGAAATCTGCAGTTAATCCTGAGCCTGTGATAAAGCAAACATCAAAATGTAGCTTGCTGACAAAATCTATTGCAAAAGTGTCAACCAAAGAACCACTTTTACGCATTTTTCCGCCTGCAATATAGACATCGATATTTTCAAAATCTCTGAGCTCTTTTGCAAAGTCAACAGAATTTACAACTGCGGTGAAATAAATGTTTTTCGGCAGAAGAGATATCACAATGTGCCCGAAAGAACCACTTGTTATATAAACGATATCATTTTCCTTAATATTGCTTACGGCGATTTCTGCTATTGCTTTGTAATTATCAAAAATGTGCATAGTGTCATACTGACGGTTCAAGGGCGGTATTACACTGACCTGACCTAAAAGAATTGCACCGCCGTGTGTTCTTTTGCAAATGCCCTTTTGCTCAAGAAGTCGCAAATCACGTCTTGCGGATTCATCTGAAATTCTGTATTTTGATGTTATTTCAGCAACAGTGATTTTGCCGTTTGTTTTGATTATATCTGCTATTTCCTGATGTCGTTCTTCCATAAACATAAGAAAAACCTCCGTAATATTGATTTAATATCGGCTCCAACGATATCATAATACAACACAATCGGAAATAAATCAACGCTATCGGTAATCGGATTTGCGTATATTTAAATTTGCTCTCTTTATGAGAGCAGTTTTAATGTCTTATGACGTTGCATAGTTCGTAAGGGCTTAATCCAAAAAACTCAAAAAGAAAGTAACCATACTTGTGAACCATAGATTAATCTTGCTCATTAACATAATTACTATTGATGAAGGTTTTAGAAAACAAAGTCGAAAATCAAGCATTTTTGTCAAAAAATGCAACGTTTTTGCAAGTGGTCTTGAAGATGAAACTATAATGCGCTATTTTTAGAATGTATTGACATACATTTGTTACAGTTTATTTCTGTAATTATACTTATTAAGCACTTGTTTCTTTCGTTTTGTTGTTACCTCGGTGTATATCTCCGTTGTAGCAACACTGCTGTGTCCGAGAATTTCCTGAACGGAACGCAAATCTGCACCGTTCGCAAGAAGATTGGTAGCAAATGTATGCCGCAAGTAGTGCGGTGTCGATTTTTTGTTAATTCCACAAGCTCTTTTTGCAGAATTATAGATGTATTCAATACCGTGAATACTCAGCTGTTCACCAAAACGGTTTACAAATATCTTGTCTGTATTGGTAGGTCTGCTTTTGCGAATTTTCAGCCACCGAGTAAGATTATTCCACGTGTCGTTACAAGATATGTAAATGAGCCGCTGTTTTCTCCCCTTGCCGTGAATGAGAATTGTCCGTTCAGAAAAAATCACATCACTAAGTGCGATGTTTGAAGCCTCGGCGATTCTTATGCCGGTACTGATTAAAACATCAATTAATGCAAGATTGCGGTAATTCTTCCAAGAATCAAAAACAGTTGTTTCCATTTCGGCACACTTAGTTAAATATGCGAGTAGTTTTGAGGTTTCTTTGATTGCCAGCGTTTTTGGAAGTCTGCGTTCTTTCTTATATCGGAAATGATGATTCTGATAGTAGTTTATATCAGTATATCCTTGCTCGTAAAGAAAACTAAAAAACATTTTAAGTGTAATTAACTTTCGGCAAATTGTGTTATCTTTGAGTTCTCTCTCTTTGGATAACACTTGCACATATTTCAGGATAACTGTTTCATCAAGCACCTTGTCTTGCAGAAACACCTGAAAATCGTTTAAATCCGAACGGTAAGCTGTTATCGTTTTATCGGATAAGTTTTTTGTAGATTGGATGACTTGTATAAATTCATCACTTGCTGTTTTTATACTTTTCATTTGATCACTCCTCGAAATTTTAAAAATGTGTTCGCAAAATCATTTTAACAGAATTTCGAGGAGAGTTGTCAATAACTAACAATAACTTCTTATTATTGTATGTTCTTAAATAAAGTTAATTATCATTATTCGTTACGAAAAAAAGGTATGGACTATGATTAATCTTCCTAAAGATTTTGTTTTAATAATATCTGGAGTTTCATGTGTAGGCAAAACAACCGCAGCATACAATCTTTTGAAGGAATATCCTGAATTCAAGAGAGTAACCGAACTAGATATTATAAGAATGATATTACGTTCAACAATTAAGGATGCTGCAAACAACATCTCTTGTTCTGAACGAAAAAAAATACAAGAGAAATTTGAGCATCTTTTTTCTTCATCAACAAGTGAAGACTTTTTTGTGCTAAAGGAACAATCAAGAACGCTTGTAAAGTGTATAAAAGAAATAGTAAAAAGACAGCAAGAACGAAAAATACCAACAATAATTGAAGGGGTAAGTATTGTCCCAAGCGTGTTTTTCCAAGACGGTAAGCCTCTTAAAGGCTTTGAAAAAAATGTATTATTTATCAACCTTTTCCTGTCAGATGAGAATGAACATTATTCACGAAGAGAAAAAAGATGTTCCGAAAGAGAATATACAGACACGAAAGAATCCATACATAGAAGAGTTGAATGTATAAGGAACAATAAAAACAATATATTGCACAAAGAAACGGTTGAGTTGAGTTTATTTGTAAATAATGTTGTGAGCATTGACATTTCACATCTTGATGAAAAAATGGTAGTATGTAGAATTGCTAATATAATTCAGAATTATTTAAATACTTGTAAAAACTAAAAATTTTCACCGTAAAAATGAACTAAAAGTTCTTCGGTCAAAGGAACAGATCTCGCGTTATCACTCCAAATTTCTTCAAATTTTGTTATTGAGTTAAATCCTTTATTTTTTCTTTCGTCTTCGTTCTCTAGTGCACTGAATATCTCAAAATTAGAATTTGTATATGGCAAAGGGTAACCTTCCGTATCACAAATAGTTTGCCGATATATTACAGCGTTGTCGCATCTAATAATAGATTCTTTCCTAGGCTCAATATATAGTCTAAATAACTTTTCTACAGGTAACCCGAATTTGTTTTTTAATTTATATGCCTGTGTCAAAGATATCTGCATTTCATAGTTGAAAATTTTTTCTCTGTCTTTGCTGCTAGCCTTAAAGCTCGCATCACTCCCTGGGAGAGGAAATAGACAACGGAAATCTACTCCGTTATACAATCCCTCGTCTGCTAAATATTTGAAAAAATCATCATATTCACGAGATAATAATTTTTTGTTTTTTCTGCCATAAATCCACAAATATTTCCCTTCAAATTCAGTAATAGAATCGGTTAATATTTTCATCAAAGCATGTGTTGTAAAACCTTTATGAAAAATAATGTGTTCTTTAGAAATATCGGGGCTAACAATAGAAAAGCTATTATTATCATTCTCGAGCAACTTATTTACCAATTCTTTGCATTCAATAGGAATAATTTGTTCTTTTTTTAATATTTGTTTTATTTCATACTCATACTTTTCCCAGTTGAGATTAAATTGCTTTAATTTGATATTAAGACTTTTGGCTGTTTGCTCAAGAAACTTTTTGAATTCTGTTTTTCCAGTTCCAAATTCATGGTTGTAATTTTGAATTTGAATAGGGACATATCTGTTTAACGGTTTATCTATCCAAGAAGACCATTCAGGTATTTCTTCGAATAAAATAGGAATTACAATTCCATCTTTTGTCTTTTGATGATTTGCTCCATATACGACTCCTGCTTCATACAAAAGCCACGGGTTTTTAAAGTTTTCTGAGGTTACACACACTAAACATTTAGAACTCTCTAACAAATTTTCATGAATTTCATGATCAACGCTAGTGCCTTTATACATTTCCGGCGAAAAGAAAAATTCAACAGAATTTCCAAGAGTTTTTTCAAGAAAATTCTTGGTTACTTCTGCTAATTGTCGGCTTTTGTTTTTTGACCAACTAATAAAGATCTTCATGTCATACCACATTCTCTTTCTAATGATAATTAGATATTATCCTTTATTTAAGAACATACAATAATAAGAAGTTATTGTATGTTAACGATTTTGAGGAAAGTTAGTTTTAATAAAAAATAAGCTCCCTTCTTAAAAAAGGGAGCCTGACAGAAAATATTTAGAACAAAAAAGGGAATACAAAAATATGGAATTGTTGTTGTATAGAAGTTATTTGAAATATTTAAAAGATAATAGAGTGCCTATGTCTAAAGCATTTAAGAAAATGCCAAAAACAATGGTTGCATTGTTGATTATCTTATTGTTATCTGCAATTAGTGTTATTCTCGTTATTTGTATTGAAAAGATTCGTATATACTTTTATGCAGCTATCGCTATTGAAGTAATTATTGCTTTTATAGTTTTTTTATACGGTCAACATTATGAAATAAAAAATAGTGACCAAGATATGAAAGAATATGAAACCTATTGTAACAATTTGTATGTGTGGTTAAAAAACACCTCTGTTTCTGTTGCAAGAAAAGATATTATTGAATTAAAAAGCCGTATGGTTTATCGATTAGAGATATATGAACAAAAACAACAGAGAACGTATGATGTTGCAATAAAATTTATTCAAGTGTTGATAATACCTATTGTTTTAACGGTATTAACGGTTGTATTGAATAAACAAATTGATATTAGTATGATTCTAGCACATGGTTTTATTACAATAATGATTTTATCTTTTTTAGCGGTTACATTGTTTGGTTTTATCTCTTTCGTTAATTTGATAAGAAAAAATGAGTTTGAAAAAATGAAAAGTTTTGTAAATGATTTGCAGGGAATATTAGATACACAATTTGATGAAGGAATATTTGCAAAGATCGCTACAGAAGATGAATGTACATAATTAAGGAGGCAAGCATATGAAAATGAATAACGCTAAAACGCTATTAAAAGTTCGTTTTTATATTATTTCTTTGTGGTTGCTATTCTTTTTGGTTGCGATATGCACTGTGGAAATTCCATCTTTTGTGGAATCACAAACAATTAAACAAAAAATCATTCTTGTTTTTGGTGAAAATATTCTCCCGATAATATCAATTATTTTATGTATTGTATGTTTTATTTTAATGTTATTTACAAGATATGAGTGGGAGGGTGCAAGCAATCCTGGGTATAAAATAAAAGAAATCAAAAATGAGAATTATGAGTATTTAACATTTTTGACGACCTGCATTATTCCTCTTATTTGTATTGATTTTGATGATTTTAGGAATGTTATAGTTTTTATCGTATTGTTGTTTATAATTGGTATAATTTTTGTAAAAATGGATTTATATTACGGTAATCCAACCTTGGCAATTATGGGTTATAAATTATACCGAGTTGAAATCGAAAACGTTAATGCACCTAATGGCATTATACTTATCACAAAAGATAACTTGCATAAAGGCAAGTCAATAAAATGGATGAAAATAGATGAATATGTTTGGGTTGCAAAGGAGATAGCTTAATGGATGTTGAAAATTTTAGAGCAAGAATTGCAGATGTATTATCAGAATCAGTACTGGCTCAGGTTTATCTTTTGATAAAACAAGATAATGAATATGTTGCAAAGCTTGCTGATTTGGAAAATGGAAAAACAGAGAGTGAAGTTACCAAGCTTTTCAAAAACTTTGTTGATGATACTGTTATGAAAAATGAAGATTTGCAGATGTGTGAATTGTCGGTTGCTGATGACCGAAGCAATGCGATATATCATTACGATTATGATGAGTGTCCGGAAGAATTAAAAACTTTTAAAGATTTTGATATTAATTTTCGTGTTAATAATCCGGACAAGTTTGATTTTCATAATGATCATATTAATAATCTTTATGGGTACATAATATATCTTGGAACAATGGAAAATGGCATTGTTTTGTTCAAGAAACATTACCCTATATCTCTCATAAAAAGAGATAGTTTTTTGCTTGGATTGATAAAAGCAAATGAACGTTTTGAACTTATTCAGGGCGATGACATTTTAAGGCTTAATGGTGATGCTCAATTAATTCTTGTTGATGGAGAAATATATGTTTTTGACACAAAAATTTTGGAGCAAAGCATCAAATTTAATATGTTGATTAATAAAGCAGCAGATGAAACCATTGAAGCAATAGACAATCTTGGCTTGTTAGAGGATATTCAGGTTTTGAGAGATTCTGCTGAGGAAATAAGCTTTGCAAGAAAATTGTCAAAGGTCAAGAAAACCTCACCGATATTCAGTTTGAATATTCCGAAAGAAACAATAGTTCAATTTACAAAGACAACTAAAGAGCTTGAAGGAAGATTTAAATACAGTGATGATGGTCAAACAATTCGTCTTGACACAAAAAAGTCAAAGGCTGCATTTCTAAAATTAATGAACGACTCTTTTTTGCGTTCAGAACTTACAAATCAGTATTATGAAACTTCAGCAAAAGATAAAATATAAAAATAATCTTACAATAATATCAAATTATTGTAAGTAAACTTGCAGGATAACTATTTGTTATCTATTAAAAGGTGTTAAGTCAAATGAGTTATAAACAATATAAAATTCTTAAAGAAATTGATTTCAGGAAATTGCAGTGGTTAGAATTTGAACAGATGTCCTTGGATTACATAAAGAAGATTTATAAAGAAAAAAACACAACTATAGAATTGACACCACCTTCTAAAGATGGGGGTAGGGATATTATTGTTTCTCATATTAGCAAAGTGGGAATTTATAAAGCATGGATTGAATGTAAAAACCACAAAGAAAAACTAGGATTGTCGGACATATCAAAAAACATACTTTTAGTAATGTTTGAAGGAATAAATAAAATTATATTTATTTCAGCAAGTGAGATAACTGACAAAGCCAAACAATATCTTTCAGAATTTTCAACATCACATTCTTTTGATGTGCAATTTCTTGACGGAAACTCATTAAAGTTTGAATTAATGAATCATCCGGAAATATTAGAAAAATATTTTTCAATCAACAATTATAGAAAAATTAATACAGAGGATTTATTAATTGATTACTTTGTCTCTGAATTCAAAGATGACAGAATAGAAGGCGTTGAAGAAATTCAAGGCCAATTTTGTTTGTATAGAAAATTGGACTTTTATATATATTTAACCTTAATGAATAAATTTAATAAAAGTATATCAATTATTTCTATATCACCTAAATATGAAATTAGTGATTTTAAGGTAAACAAAATGAATTCAGTAGATGAAATTGCCATGAAGTCTGATAAAGTGGTAGGATTCTATTGTGAGGTATGGAATAAAAGTGATAATAAAAAATTACCTGATTTTGAAATCAAATACAGAATAGGCAATAAAGAAAAAACTAAAATAATCGAAACAGGAATTGTTAATACTCAAAAGGTTAAACACATCCCATTTATCGGTCCCAAAAGGACTGTTTTTGTAAATGATACCGTCAATGAAATAATCCAAAAAATTGAAGGCGGTTACTACCAACTTATCTATTTGTATGGAGAATCGGGTGTTGGTAAAAGTCGTATGATGGAGGAAATAGAGCGAAAATTTGAAAAAAGGATGTTTATAATTAAACACATTAATTGCTTGAACTCAGGAACAAATAAAGTAATAAAGACACTCCTTACCACACTTATGCAAATTCCTTTTGAGGTATCTGAAATTCAAATAAGCAATGAAAGCCTCGCAAAACACATAAACTTTATAAGCTTAAGTGAACATGAAGTCGATATGATCAAAGATTTTTTGATAAATGCAAAAATGGATTCTCATTCATGGCAGTTTATAAAGAAATTAATAATTGAGCTAATGAACGAAAAAGGCACAAAACATAAGTTTTTGTTCAGCTTTGATAACATTCAAAAAATGGATACTTTATTGTATGAACTTATTTGTGAGGTTAATGATTCGTTTTTAGACAGATATTCTAATACATGTTTAGTAGTGGCAGAAAACACAGATTATGAAAGTGAAGATTCTTCTAAATTGCGCAGCGATGTTATTGCATTAAGTTCCTCAAAAAGTGAAATTTGCAATATGTTCAAAATAGAAGAAATGACAGAAGGTGAAAAAAAGTTAATAATAGATAATTGTTTTCCAAACATCAAAAAAAATGAATTTATTTATCATAGTCTTTTGTCTAAATCCGGAACAAAAGCATACGACATTATTATGATGTGTGAGCACATAAGAGAAAATAAGTTAATTAAGCCCATTGGTAAGGAAAATTGGATAGTTAACGATTCTGGAAAATTCAATCAGTTTATTTCGTCCATCTCTGATAAACATATGGATTACACAGAATTTAGACTTAAACATATTGAAAATACTATTTCTGACGACATTTGGTATGAATACAAAAAAATCTTCATGTGTTTGGTTGCTTTCGATGGAATAATGCCTAATAAAATAACTGAAGTTTTAAATGTTAAAGATAACATATTGTCAAAACTGTTTGGTTCAAAGCTTATAAAGTTTGATTATTATTCTGATAATATTACTTTCTATCATGATAATCTGTTTAGATATTATAAAAAGCATGTATGCAGTTATACAATGATGAAAATTTCTTCTTTGATATACCCTTGGTTAAATGAAGATAAGAACATTACTAACCCCAATTGGTATATTGTTCGTTTTTATTTACTCGTACATTCATTTAAAATCAAAGAAGCTCTTGAGTATGGTTTGTTCTTAATTCAGAATTTAAAGCAACGTTATGAAATGAAAAAAGCTCTTGAGATTGTAAATCTATTGTTAGACGATAAATACCATTCAGACGATAATACAATCAAATTCGATCTGTTCAATTTAGGTGCTGAATGTTTATGGGAAACGGTAGACACAAATTTAGCTTTGAATTATTACAAAAATGCCCACAATATAATTCCTTGTATTATTGACAACGAATCAAGAATTCAAGTATGTAAATTTTATCACAGATACATAAATGTATTATTTCATCTTGGAATGAATAAAGAAGCATATCAACTTCTTAAAGAGTATGAAAGTGTGAAAAGCAAAAGTGATTATGAGGAATTCATTTTAAACAATCGTTTTTCAGTTTATTATTATAGAAAAGGCGACTTTGAAAAGGCTGAAAAGAGAATTCAGAAATCTATTGAATATGCAAAAAAATTAAAGAGTAGTTTTTGGGAAAGTACTGCCTATTCAGAATCCGCATATAATTTTTTGCGTAACAAGAAAGATGTTGAAAAAGCAAAGCATTATTTTCAAAAAGCTATAGATTTATATGATCAAAGCGATGATGAAACATATTACAGGATACTTGAAATTTGCAATCAAAAGGCTACTGTTCATTATTTCAGTAGTGATTATGAAGAAGCATTAGATGAAATTAATATCTCTATAGAAAAATGTAAAAGTATCAATAATGTATATATGGAAATAAAAGCTCTCAATATTAAAGGAATCATTTTAGCAAACTCTAACATGGATATAAACAATTCTATTGAAGTATGGAAAGAGGCATTGCATAAAAGCAGTACTATAGGTACAGATATGTATTCATGCAAACTATGTTTTAACATAGCAGCAGCTTATATAACTAAAGATGATACACAAATAGCCAAGAGCTATTTGCATAATGCATTATCTTTATTGGAAAAATCAAATTATTCAAAAAACAGAGAGGAAGAGTTAGTTACAATTTATTTTGCCTATGTTTTACTTTGTGAGAATGACACACAATCGTATTTGCCATTTAAAAACTCATCAAAAGTAAAAAAGCACATAACTGCAATGAAAAAAACAATAGATCCAAAGAAATATATTGAGAGCTTTTGTGAAGGTATATTTACCTACAAAGGTGTTGATTTCTTGTATAGCACATAATTTAAAAAGAGTTATTTTCCAACAAGTTTTTTGCTAAAACAAAATTTCCGTTCATATCACAAACAATATCATTTTTATTACATCTGTTTTGTGACCAGAAATAATTGTTGTTAGCATAGGTGAATCTTTTGAAAAAAAGAATAAGAGGATAAGTCTGCATACAAAGTTCAACACCTAACACATCATCAAAAATCACAGGTTTGTCTGATAGATTTTTAAAATTGAATATATCAATCACCTTTATTCCTAATTCTTTTGATATTGTAGAAATATAGTCATCCAAATATAATGTGTTGGAAAAATTAATAAAAATATACTCTTTTTCAATAGGAGTAACTTGGGAAAAATTTTTACACTCTTGTGCAAAAAACTTTAGCCCATTATTAACTTCTTTGTTGCCCCATTCTTTAAAAAATAGTGCTTTCGTGTCCATTACAGATAGTGACCTCATCTCTCCGCCAATATTCCCTCTATGGTAAACTATTGCTTTTGTACAAACATAGTTATTGTATCCCAATTCAAATATTTTACCACTTAGATCCATATCACCATAGGCATTGAAATACACCGGATTGAAACCATTAATCTTTTTAAAGGTTTCTCTTTTTAACATAAAACATCCAGAGGGAGTGAATGTATAGCTCCTGTCACCGTCTATATTTAGATTGTCAACAAATTGTTCCCTGTAAGGTTTAAGACAATCTACTCCATGTAATTCAATGCCTGTAATGGTGATTCTATTGGTAGACATATCAACAACGGTTGCGGAAACAGAACCTACATTATTATTCTGGGTGAATGATTTTTGCATTTCATCAAGCCAACCACTAGTGGGGAATATATCACAGTCCATAAATATCAAATAGTCACTATTTGCCGCATTTGCGCCAATATTACATGCCATAGGATGTCCACCGTTTTTGTCAACATTGATTAATTTGATAGATATATCAGAATTATACTTGTTAATGATGTTATCAATCGAAATTTGTGGGTTGTCATTTACAACTATAATTTCAACATCTGATTTGTTGCTTATAGTTGATATTGTGTGATAAAGGCAGGAATCAAGGATGTTTTTTCCATTATAAAATGTTATGATAATTGTATATTTCATTATTGTACTCCTTCACATATTTTTATTGCTTCATAAACACATTGTCCCATTGACAAATTTTTGTATGTGGCTAATCTACCTATTAACTTAATGTTTTCTGGAAGTTCAGAAACTAATTTATCATATCTTTCTTTTATTATTTGATTTTTGAAATCTGGTACGGCATATAATGGTTCTCCTTCTTTTAGAGAGTACTCAGTTCCAATAATATGAACTTTAAAATCAGATTCCATAAAATAGTTATAGTCCGTTCGTCTTATATAATCATAATCATTGGGATAATTAACTACTGCAGAAGGTAAGGTTGTTCCATATGTTTTTTCTAATTCAAAACGAACTGAATGGTATTCAAGCTCACCTTCAGATTTATCAAAAAAATCATCAAGTCTGCCTGTAAACACGAGCCAATTGTAGGAAACATGATTTCGTATCTCTTTATAATCAGTATTTAAAAGAACTTTTATGTTGTTATGTGCTAACATTTGGTTCAGCATATAGAAATACCCTTTTTCTGGTATTCCTTGATACGTATCACTAAAATATCTACCATCAATGCTTTCTCTTATAGGGATTATTGCTGCTGTTTGTGGAATCAAATTAAATGGTTCTGTTAACCATTGCTTTATGGAATAATTTTTATAAAAAAGTGAATAAAGGTCGTCACCTATTTTGTTTTTTAGAATTTCCTCAAAATTTTCGCCTTCAGTAGAGAAATTTCTCAATTTATCTAAAACATTGCCTACAGTATGTTTATTAAAAAGTTTATTCAATGTATTTAGATTTATAGGGAATTCGCAATAGTTTCCAAGCACATAACTTGTAACCCTGTGCTGATAGTTACTGAATTTTGCAAACCTTGAAACAAAATCAAATACAAATTTATTACTTGTTCTAAAGATATGAGGTCCATACAAATGAATATTTATACCCTCTTCAGAAAATTCATCTCTACAGGCTCCGCCTATAACAGATTTTTTTTCTATAAGTAAAACCTTTTTTCCTTTTTCAGCTAATATACGTGCTGCAGTTATTCCACTTATACCAGCTCCTACTACAAGAATATCCGTATTAACCATTTTATTCACATCCCTTAATAGATAACAAATAGTTATCCTGCAAGTTTACTTACAATAATTTGATATTATTGTAAGGTATTGCTTCAAGTAGTATGAAAAAACATAACAAAGCCAGCTCGTGTTAAATGCAAGTTGGCTTAAATCATATTCAAAAAAATTTTTACATATAATGATTTTTCTATATGGTGTCGGCGAAAACCGACACCATCTTTTCTTTTTCGAAAAATTTCTTGACAAATAAACAAATGTTCTGTATAATAGTAAATTGGTAAATATGTATTTGCCCTATAACTCAATACAAACTGAAACACATATTATCTGACTGAAGAAAGTATAGTCCGATACTCGGTCAGCAACATACGGACAATCAGAGCTTAAATTTTAAGCCGTTACATAGTTTCAGTACAAACTGTGCGAGAGGATGAAATGTCTTCCCGCTATTTGTGCTATCTATGTGACGGCTTTTTTGTTTTATTTTTCAAAATTGCTTAATTCTGGTCCTCTCCCAAAGTCCCCAATTGAGGGGTAAAAATAACCGAATACTGAAAGCAAGTTTTGTAAAAAGTTAGAAATTTTCAGTTTTCTCAAAAAAGTTTCAGAAAACCCCGTCATTTTGGGCTCTCTAAATGCTTACCACTTGAGGGGCAAAAACAACTGAATACTAAAAGCGGCTTTTGTGTAAAGTTACGAAATTCCTAATTTGCGAAAATTTTTCCGTATTTAGGGGTGTGAAAAAGCCGTTTTATGTCCTAACAAGTGAGGGGTATTTTTTCTCTCGTGCACCTTGACAACTGAATGACCGTCCGAAAGTGATACGACCTTGCGATGATATGAGCGAGGCAACGTTCCGGTGAGATTCCGAAGCAGGAACTATTTCGGGTAAAACGGCAAAAAGAGGCTTTTGATATGCAGTTAATGAAATTACCCTACCAACGAAATAAAACTCATTACAGACGAAAAAGTCATTGAAAATCAACCCGAAAAGCTACAGTAAAAAGGAGTGTGAAAGTTATTCCAAGAATGACAAAAAGTAAAAAATCAGAATGGAGCTTGTTCCTGAATGAACGAAACAGAATCTGTTATAACCATCTTTGCAGAAGATGTGTGAACAGCTGTAAGCAGAGTTTCAGAGCTGTGGTTATATCCTGCAATTATGTATCAAAAAGGAGCGTGAAAGAAAGTGGATAATGAATCCTTCTTCAAAATGCCGAAGGTGTTATTTACGGATAAATACAAAGACCTATCTGCAGAAGCAAAGCTTTTATACGGCTTAATGCTCGACAGAATGCAGCTGTCAGCAATTAATGGTTGGTGCGATAAAAACGGAGAGGTCTTTATCTTTTACACCATTGCCGAAACAAGTGAAACGCTCGGCTGCGGACACGATAAAGCCACAAGATTACAGCGTGAGCTTGAAAAACATAATCTGCTCTGTCGCAAATATCAGGGGAAGGGTAAGCCTGCCAAGCTATATGTTTTAACCATGCCGAAAATAAGCACTGAGGCTCCGTAAAACTCGCAAGTAATAATACTGAATAGAGTAAGACTGAAAGTTTTATACTAGCCGAAAAAAGAAAATATACCTTTAATTAAGTTAGTAGTAAGTTTAAGTATATAAGGCGGCTTAGTTTAAAGCGAAATGCTAATGAAACATTGCATTTCTTCTTCGGCTCGTAAAATATTTCAAAAATCAGGAACATTTTTGGAGTGCTTATTCCCATTGCTATTAGGGCGGTTTTGATATGTAAAAACTGCCCCCACAATGTGGGAGCAAAGGGCTTGAAAATGTGAAATTAGAGAGTAATCCAAAATCTCTTCAAATTGCGCTTTCTGTCTTGTTCATATACGGTGGTTTCATAAATACCACCATTGTTAAGTATTGTTTTTTCGCTTCCGAGATTGCCATCAATACAAGATATAAGTATTTTATCAAGACCGATTTCTTTGCAATAAGGAAGAACAGCTTTCAACATTGATGTTGCATAACCTTTTCTTCTTTCGTCAGGTTTTATTGAATACCCGATATGCCCACCAAATTTTGAAAGCCAATCATTGAAATAATGGCGCACCTGTATCATACCCACAAGTCGATTATCAGCCTTGCGGATGTAGAAAAATTGCGTTGTTAAAACCCACCCGTCAGGAAGTGTTTCCTGCGATGTGTATTTTCTGCAATCAGAAATATATGCAAGTGAATCCTCACATCTGCGGAGAGGACCGCAACCATCCATGGATGAGTCTGCATCCAGAAAAGCCTGCTTATATTCAGCAATCTGCTCTGCATATTCTTCACTCGGCTCAACCAAGAAGAATTCTCCATTATCTATTTTTATCATATCTATCTCACCTTACTTATATAAAAAGTTTAACAGTCTATATATTTTACGGATGACTGCAAAGCAAGTGATAAATACTCATCAATAATTTTGTTCATTATAATTGGAACATTGGTTAAAAATGAATTCAACTGTTCTTCATTTGGTGAGTTTTGTGCATCAGTGGGGAAATCTGATATGCCTTTTATTATAATGCATTCAACACTGTTTGCCTTGCAAATATAAGCGATAGCTGCTGCTTCTGTATCTGCAACAGTTATTCCGTTTTCTTTTAATTCTAAATAATCTTTCCACATAACAACAGCTTTATCTGCAGTTCCTATTGTACCTGTCAGTATATCAAAACCTAACAAATCTAAATCAAAAGAAATAGTAAAACTATCCTTAATCAACGGCTCCTGTTCTTTTACTGTACAATCATATTGTACTGCTTTATCCGGAATAAATATATCCAAGTTTTTAAATCTATCATCTATACCTGCACAGGTTCCTGCAACTATTATTTTCTTTAAATCAAAATGGTCTATTATATATTGTGTAGCTGCAGAGCAGTTAACTTTTCTAACGCCACACCTATAAAAAAGCACATTTTCGCCATTTATTTCAGTTGTAAAATACTCTCCAAATGGATACTTGATACAACAATCTACATTCATTTGAAATCTATCTAAAATAGCTTTCCATTCTCTTTTAGATGCTATACTTATGCCTATCATAATATTACTCCTATATTAAACTGCAGTTTTTATAAAACCTAAATTCTAAATTATGAGTTTATTATACCACACCCACACCAAACAAATCAACCTGAATACATATCCTCGTGCTTACAGTTCAAGTACGAGGATTTTTTAATGAAAAAATCCAAGTAAAGGAAGTGAAAAAATGCTTTAGCAAACCGACCGAAAAAACAGTGAAAAAACGTGGCATAAGTCTTAGCAAGCATTGGATTTGTGCATACAAATCCCACTTGTTAGGGACTACCCCTAAAACCCGAAAGACAGGAGGTGAAAAATTGAAGCTCACAAAAACCATATTTTTGTATCTGAATGAAAAAGAATTTGAAATGCTGACAAAGGACGCCGAAAGAGCAAATATGAGCAGGTCAAAGTTTATCAGGCGTCAGATTGATAATGCAAAAATGAAACCGACCTTGGGTATGGACTATGAGAAATATATCAATCTGCTTGAGCCCATATGTGACAAATTAAGCATTGTTTCAAAAAGAGTGTGGCAAACAAAAATGCTTGATACGGTAATGCTTCGTGAGGCTCTTAAAAGCACAAATGAAATTATGCCCGAAATCATAAAAGCAAAGGAGGTGGCACAGTGCGTACAAGAGCAAGAAGAATCGCAGTTAGAGTAAGTGAAGAACAATACAATAAAATCAACCGTTTGACAAAGCGTAGCTTTTTTACAAAGGAACAAGTGTTGCGGGATATTATTCTTGGCTATCCCATTCAGGAAGACAGGTCATCTGAATGTATGGAGTTTATTCTGAAGCTCCGTGGAATTGCAAGCACCTTAAACAATCTTTTCAGAAACTACGGTTTATCAGATTTACCCATCGGCAAGGAAATGGAACAGACCGCTGATGCGGTTGTTGAAACAAACAGTTTGATTGAAGACTGTGTTTTTATTACAAGAATGAAAAGGAGAATTAAATGAATAAAGAAGATAATTTTATTAACACCCTGTTTGAGGAAACAGATGAAACCAAAGAAACTGAGGCTGTAGAGCCTCAGAAAACCGAAATCGTAAATATGTCAGTCGGGAACATTGTCCCTAATCTCAAAAATCCGTACAAGTGCCGTGAGGAAGATATGAAGCCGTTGGAGGACAGTATCCGTGAAAACGGTATTATTCAGCCTCTTATGGTGCGAAAGGATGATAAGGCGAATGTGTTTGAAATCGTATCAGGTCACAGAAGATACCTTGCAGCAACAAGACTTGAAATGACAGAGGTGCCGGTGGTAGTTCTGTCTATTAGCAAGGAAGAAGCAGATATTATCCTTGTTGACAGTAATCTGCACCGAGAGCATATTCTTCCCTCGGAAAAAGCCTTTGCATACAAGATGAAAATGGATGCTCTTAAAAAGCAGGGCAAACGCACAGATTTAACTTCGGACCGAGTCGGACCGAAGTTGTCTGCAGATGAAATTTCCGACACCGACAGTGCTTCTCAGTTGAAAAGATATATCCGTCTTACTAACCTGATTCCAAGGTTCCTTGCTTTGGTAGATAGCGGTAAAATCGCACTTGGTCCTGCTGTTGAGTTTTCATATCTCAGCCAAGGTCATCAGAACTTTTTATCTGAAGCTATTGAGAAAGAGCTTGCTACACCATCCCTTGCACAAGCTCAGAAATTAAAGAAGCTGGAACAAGAGGGAAAGCTTGATGTCGGTACAATTCTTAGTATGGTTAAACAGCCTAAGCCCAATCAGGTTGTTACAGTTAAAATCCCCGAGGATAAAATCAGCAAATATATGAAACCTACTGCTACCGTAAAGGAAAAGGAAGATTTTCTTGCAAGGGCGGTTGAATATTATGGTAAGCATCTTATGCGACAGAAAGACAGAGGTGCGAGATAATGAAAAAAATAAAGGATTTTTACGGTCTCGGTTGTGACAGTGAATATATTATCGACGGTGTATGTTACAAGGTTTCATCCAAGTTTGCACCCGTTAATATATGTAAGATAGAAAACACCATAAGTGACAAAGCACAAAAATATGTGGGCAGTGATTTTGCACATTTGACAAATGCTGATGATAAAAATACAATGAATGCAGAATATGTATGTTTGACTGCCGGGAAGGAGGATTAATGCAGTCTGAAGCAAACATCGGAATTACTGCTATCTACTGCCGATTATCAAGAGATGACGGTACAGAAACAGAGAGTAATTCAATCGGCAACCAAAAGAAAATGCTGACACAAAAGGCTAAGGAATTAGGTTTAACCAATACCAAGTATTATGTTGATGACGGCTTTACGGGTACGAACTTCAATAGACCTGCTTTTCAGGAACTTCTTGATGACATTGATATTGGATATATCTCAGTTGTAATGGTGAAAGACCTTTCCCGATTAGGACGAGATTATGTTTCGGTAGGTCATTATACAGATAACTATTTTCCTGAGCATAACGTAAGGTTTATTGCTGTTAATGATATGGTTGACAGTGATGAGGGTGAGAACGAAATCGCACCCTTCAAGAATGTTATGAATGAAATGTATGCGAGAGATATTTCAAGAAAAGTACGCTCTGCACACAGAATCAGAGGTAATATGGGAGAACCGCTTTCACAGCCACCTTACGGGTATATGAAAAGTCCTGAGAACAAGAAGAAGTGGATAATTGATACCGAAGCTGCAGAAGTGGTCAGAGACATTTACAGAATGTGTCTTGAGGGTATGGGTAACGAGTCAATCGCAAGAGAATTGCAGAACAGACAAGTTCTTATTCCTATGGCATATTGGCAAAGCAAAGGTTTAAACCGTGGCGGTAAGAAAACGCAACCGAATCCGTACAAGTGGTGTAAAACTACTGTTCAGAAAATACTCTGTCAACAGGAATACTGCGGTGACGTTATCAACTTCAAAACCTATTCCAAAAACTTCAAGAACAAAACCCGTATTGATAACCCTGTAGTGAATTGGAAAATCTTCAAGGATGTTCACGAGCCTATCATTGACCGAGATACTTGGGAAACGGTACAGAAGCTTGTTGCAAGAACAAAACGCAGAGCACCTAAGAAAGAGAATGCAAGAAAGCATATCTTCAGCGGTCTTATCCGTTGTGCAAATTGCGGAAGTAATATGAGGTATCATACAAATACCGTCAACAAGGATATTCACTATTTCAGTTGCGGTAATTATGTAAAGGATACCCGTGGTACTTGCCCTGAACGGCACTATATCCGTGCTGATGCACTTGAACAGATAGTAATCCTTGAACTGAAACGCCTTGCGATAATGCTTCAACAGGATGAAAAGCTTCTTGCAGAAATCCTTGAAAAGAAAACCAATAAGGATTTCTATGATGAGAAGAAATATCTTGAGGGTGAGTTGCAGAAAGCCATATCACGTCAACAGACAGTTGCAAATCTATATGAGAAACTGTATGAGGACAATGCAACGGGCAAAGTTACTGATGAATGGTTTACCCACATGTCCCACAAGTA
>JAFUPA010000055.1 GCA_017481575.1 Clostridia bacterium
AAAACTCGTCGGCTTGGTTGGTGTACCTCAAAAGACAACATTTTCCCACATTTAACCAATCTTTCACAAAAAAATCATCCGAGACTCGCTTTTACACGAATCTCGGATTTTTTTCTGGCTGTTTTTTTACAGCCCCTTTATTAATTATTTTTCTATTTCGGATAAATATCCTTCTTCATTAATTCGATAAATTCTATTGCAATACTGTAACATACTCGGCCTGTGAGTAGTAATTACACAAGTTCGATTAGGATATGATTGCATAATATTAGCAAGCACTTTTTCTTCAGTTTGAGCATCTAATGCACTTGTAGCCTCATCCATAACAAGAATCGGTGCATTTCTAAGCAAAGCTCTTGCTATAGAAATACGTTGAATCTGTCCTTCTGAAAAATTGACACCTTTTTCATTTATAGCAGTATACATTCCGTTCGTAAGTTTTTCAATAAAATTCCAGGCATCTGCAGTCCTGAGAACGGCTTCAAGTTCCTCATCCGTGGCTTCAGGTTTAACAATTCTGAGATTATCCGCAATAGAGCCCGAAAACACTACATTTTCCTGCGGTACATATGAGCAAAAACGTCGTGTGCTTTCCGAAACATTAATTTTTTCTCCCGAAACTGTAGACATGGTCATAAAACCACTATCAGGTTCCACAAGACCTAGAATCAATCTAAGTATAGTGGTTTTGCCCTCACCTGACGGACCTACTAATGCAATTGTTTCACCGGGTTTAACACTAAATGATATGTCCCTAACAACGGCATCATCACCCGTATCATATGTATATGTCAGTTTTTCGCAGTCAAGAATTATACCATCGCTATGAGCCGAATCATACATCTCTTCAGCTTTTTGATCATCTTTACTGCTTTCAATAGGAAGATCTGTAATTTCCATAATTCTACCTGCAGCAGTTGCAATGGAAATAGCATTTGGAAGCAATGAAACAAGCGAAGTAAAGGAAGATGTCAACTGACCTGAAATCTGTAAAAATAACGTCATTGTTCCATATGTTATCACACCCTGCCAAAGACGCCATACTCCCCAACCATAGCACGAATAAGACACTATAAGACCTATAATTGACATACATAGAGTCATAATTATACTAAACTTACCGTGATCGAGCTTCATCTTTCTGTAAAGATTCAAGTTAGTATTAAGTTGTTCAATATAACGCTTTGTAATATCAAAGGCTTTAATGGTCTGTATATTTTGAATGGATTCAGAATAAAACGAAAGTATTTTTCCGTTCATTTCACGACTTTCTATATTGTATTTCCGCATCAATCTTGCCGATACTTTAGAAGTAAGAAGTAAAAATGGGGCACTTATAAATGCAAAAATCGCCATAACAGGATCATAATATAAAACAACAATTAAGCAACCTATAAATTGTGCCGATTTTGTAAACGCTCCCGGAATAAAAGAAACAATACTTCCGGAAATTGACAACACATCACCCTCTATTCTGTTGAGTAAATCACCTGAATGATATTTGCTAATATCCTCCCAACGTGATAGAACAATATGTTCATAAACGCTTTCACGAATCTCATTGCTAATTTTCGAACCTACAACCGAAGCAATACGTGATACAACTGCGTTTATTAAAATCTGCGTAATAGCAAGAGATATAGCTAAAATAGCACTTGAAACAATCGTAGATGTGTTATGAGATACAACTGAATCTATAAGATACTTTGATGCAACACTTGCGCCAAGACCCATAAGAGTGCTTAATATGCCGATAACGACATATAATGCAATATGGAAGCGATACCTTGAAATATAACAGAGTAACCATCTCCACTCCTTCGCTAAAGAACGGATCAGTTCAAAATATTCTCCCGGTTTCTTCATGGTATCACCTCAATCCTTAACGTCTTTTTTTACTTTTATTTGACTTTTTGCTTTGACTAGATTTTTTATTTTTGTTTGAAGGTTTACTTCTATCTTGATTTTTGTTTACATTTGCTTTATCACTTTTTGACTTAGATTTTTCAGAATTTGAGTCGTTACTTTTTTTCTTAGCTTCACTCACGTCAGACACAGAACCAGCATTATCTGTTACATCAGCAATTTGATCAATCTGCTTTCTGTTAATTCGTGAACTTTTAGAATATCCATATTTGGAAGAATAACCATACTTTGAAGAATAATTGTAATATCGGTAGTATCCTGCATATTTGTAATAACTACCATAACCGCCAAAGCCTCCGACCGTTCCGTTAAGGATGCAGCCAAGGAATTTGGCATCAGTTTCAAGCATTGAATTTATGCCTGCACGAATACTTGCCTGAAGCACGGCATCCTGCCTGATAACATACACCACTGTCTCGACAACACGTGCAATAATAGAAGCGTCAGAAATAACTCCACAAGGAGGAGTATCAACAAAAATCAGATCGTATTCTTCACTGAAACCGTTGAGCTTTTCTTTCAGAAAATCATTTCTAATAATTTTCTGAATACTTTCAACTTCATCTTTGAAGGTTAACAAACAAATGTTGAGAGATTTGATTCGTTCTATGCAGAAATACTCATTCTCTTCAATTTTTTCTTTCTCAAACTTTTCTGTTTCAATTACTTTCTGAATGCCTGAGTCACGTAAATCGGCATCAATGAGAAGAACTTTTTTCTCGTCTCTTGCAAAAACGGAGGCAAGGTTGATCGAAACAACAGTTTTACCTTCAGACGGAGCAGTACTTGTTATCATAACCGACTTTTTTCCGTCTGCTAAAAGAGACTGGATTGAGCCACGGAGTAATCGCAAGGATTCAAGAAATTCCGTTCCTACAAGTTGATTTGTAAGAACGATATTTTTATTGATTTCTCTTCTGTACTTTTTAAAAACAACCTGGGGAAGAATACCGACACAATGCTGATTAAGAACGTTACGTATATCTTCTTTTGTACGTATAGTTTTTCTGAGAATAGCATAAGCCATAATCCAACCCATTCCGAGAACAAGTCCAATAAGAGCAGCACTCATAACAGACGACACCCAGGCAGTCGTATTAGAAGGCTTTTCCGGAAGCATCGGCTCATTAATCATAACAAGTTTTGTACGTCCAATTATGTACTCTGCCACAGAAGAATAATTGTCTATAACAGACAGAAGTGTATCATAAGTAAGTTGAGGATCACTACCTGTTGCAGTGAGAGTCATCATATTTGTCCCTTGAACACCTGATGCAGAAACACTCGCAGGCATAGCATCCACTCCAAGTTCCTCACAAACCTGGTTTTGCAAAAGCTTATTACTAATGATATGAGGAAAAACCGTTGTAAGACGGTCAGCCGTTTCTCTGTCATAGTAGAAAGAATAGGCTTTAACTCCATCCTCACCGGAAAGAACCTTGTTTTCAGTGTGAACGGTAAAGGTTGCAGTTACTTTATATACCGGAGTAAACCTTACATAGCTCCTGTAAAACTGCACCCCTGCAAATAGCACTGACAATGCTAATGCAACCCAACCGAATTTTATAACTCCGCGCCATATATCACCCAACAAAACTTTTATTTCAACGGTTGAATCATTGGCTTCGTTATTAATTACATTGTTATTAATCATAATTAACCAATCCTATTCATTACGATTTCATTTGCCGAGTGGCCCTTCTGAAACACCTTCTTCGGAGGATTGAGATAATCCGAAAGAAGCTGTTTTTCCGTGTTTTGAATAACCATAATAATTATTATACCCGTGATATCCACTCTCGTCTGATCCCATCTGACCGAACAGAGTAAATGGCTTGTACACATCGTTAAGTATACAACCCTCCAGATTACCTCCACCATCTGTAATATTAAGAATCGCTTCGTTGATATCTTCAACAGGAACACTGTCAGTTCTGATAACTAGAAAAATTGCATCCGTAACACTAGAGATTGTAACAGCATCTGCTGATACCGAAATTGGCGGTGTATCAAATATAATGAAATCTGCCTTGTCGCTGAGTTCCTCCAAACATGTCCTGATAACGCCACTACTGATTACAGGAGATTCCTCTTGATGGATTCTTTGATTAAAAGCAATAGTAAGTTTGCTTTTCCTATAACGGTAAAATTTAAAATCCATAAGTGCAATCTTTTGAGAGAATACGTCAGAAAAATCAGTTTCAACCGTATCGTTGAACTCGAAAATCTTATAGATAGCAGGCTTATGAACATCAAGGTCAACAAGAATTACGTTGTAGCCTCTGTCAGATAATGCAATCGCAAGGTTTGCTGCT
This sequence comes from Clostridia bacterium, assembly GCA_017481575.1. Lineage (GTDB taxonomy): Bacteria > Bacillota > Clostridia > Oscillospirales > Acutalibacteraceae > CAG-488. Next base: position 4,242 of record JAFUPA010000055.1, read on the forward strand.
ATCGTTGACTTTCCTTCATTCTCGGCAACACTCGTAATTACAAAAGACTTTTTTGACTGATTTCTGTTCATATACTCCAACTTTGTTGCTAACTTCTGATAGTCTTCTGTAAAACGCAGACTGGAATATGCGTCGTTAATGAGCATCGCCCTTTTTTTTCGCTTGAATCTTTCTTCCCTTGAAAGGTGCGGCTTTTCATGTGATATTGTGCCTATAAGCTTTGCATCCACCTTATTTGAAAAGTTCTTTTCTTCTTTGACTGTTCCTCTGAGAAGAGATAAAAGAATAATCATTCCCCCTTCAAAGAGCATCGCAAGAACAATAATATGTTTACGGTATACCGTAAGTCTTGAGTTAGAGGGACGTGTAGGCATCTTCGGTTCAGAAATCGTATCCACAACCGCATTTGCAAAGATTGCATCGGACACCTCCGGATACACTTCCAAAATCGACTTGAGCAGTTTGAATGCAAGCTCCGGATCATCTGCCTTGACGGAAATATTCAGAAGGTTGGTTGAATCGCTGACACTTGTAGTGATTGTTCCGTCAAAACTGTCAAGACCGAGATTTTCTGCAGCAAGCTTCTTCATTGAATTCTGCTTAAAAACGCTGGTGTATATTTCCGCCATTTCAGCCGAGGATGAAAAGCTGTCGTAAACACCGCCCGTACCCAATTTTGAACGTACAACAAGAACTGCTGTACTTGTATAGGTCGGAGTGTAGATACTTTTCTCGACTACATCAATTCCCATAAGAGCTATGAATGCGATCAGAATAATAGCCCAGAAACTGCGGATAATATCCCTAATGAGACTGTTCCACTCAAAATTGATTGAGAAGCCAGAACTATTCCTTTTCATTATCTAATCACTCCTCTACAACAACTGTCAGAATTGAATGCCCTTCATATCCTTCGTTGGTCGTAATATAATAATGCACGTTGTAAGTACCTGCCTGCTCAGAATCAAAGTTTGTCGAAATCAACAGCTGATAATCCTTCATAAGAACACCGTTTACGGTTACATCGTTGATGTAATCTTCAAATACAGGCTGTTCACCCTTTTTAATATAAATAAGACTCTTCTTGAGCTGAATTTCAGGTGCCATTGTCTCGTTACCTTCAACGTGTACGGTAACATCAAGATAAATGGTATCACCCATACTATTAGAAACCTGCAGCGATACAGTAAAAACACCTGCTGTATTCTGAATATAGTCAGTTGCAATAATTGTGACTTTATCACTGATATCACCATCGATACAGTCACGTGCGCCTACAGCTGCACGAATATCCATTGCTTCTCCTACACCATATACAAGAGCTCTCTTCATATAAAACTCCGGGGCAGTATAATCAATATATTTGATCGTTCTTGTTTGCTTTGCTACATGTTTATCTGAATCCGCAACAGCATACGTAACTGTACAAACACCCGGCTCAATAAACTTTGACACAGACTCGATAAGAATTTTATCAGTTATATCTCCATCTTTTTCATCATAGGCTGTAACACCATTTAAAAGAACATTCTCTTTGTCATTTACGCTAATTTCGATAACATCTGTATCAACTTTAATTTCAGGTAAAGTTGTATCAATTGAAACTTTTTCTATTGCTGAAAAAACAACAAAAGCAACCAACACTATAGAAAATAGTGCAAGTGTAGCTATGCGAAACAATTTAACCATCATCATCACCGTATTTCTTTATTATTTATAACCTTACAGGGATTTTCATTGAAAATAAGATTCGCATAATCGAACGAATAGTTTTCACAAACCATTTCATGTGCACTTGTAAGATTAGGAGTTCTTCTATACTGACTATGAGCATCGGACGCAACAAAATCCGCAAGTCGGTTTTCAAGAATAAACTTGGAAACTCTTTTTGGATATCGCCCGAATTCGCCTTTTATACTGTCACCGTTGAGTTGGATAAATGAACCAATCTGACGCATTCGATTGATTGAATCAGGATTATCATAAGTGAAAGCATATCGCTCAGGATGAGCGACAACCGGCTTATACCCCTCCGAAACAAGACGTTGTAAGACCGGATAAACATCATGTTCGGAGGTTCTAAAATCAAATTCCGTTAGAACATATACCGAATTATTGAGCGTGATGAGTGTACCATTTTTAAGGTGCATAAGAATATCGCCGTGAGCAAAAACTTCCTGTCCACGGTAAATTTTCACCGGAATACTTCTTTTTTTAAGTTTTTGATTAAGAATGCTTATCTTCTCATCAAATTCAGGATTCCAGTAATTATCACAAATTCCCGGAATATTACAGTGCGGGGTAGCGACTATTCCTTTTATCCCTGAATCAGCAGCAATTATAGCCATTTCAATAGAATCATTTATGCTGCCTGAGCCGTCATCAACATTCGGCAATATATGACAATGAATATCGTACACGAGTACACCTACCTAAAAAAGCTGTTTTTAAAAATGCACACTTCCACTATATTTAATTAATTTTATCACAGTGTGTAAAAAAATACAACACAAATTCTTATTTATTTAGTATTTATATCATGTTGTAAAAAAAGAAAAAACAATGTCCGAAGACATTGTTTTGAGTTCTACTCAGTTATCTTGCTTTATCGTCACCGAACAAAAGCTTATATGTGTTTAATACGCATTTCAAGTCGATAAGAAGGGATTGCTTTTCAATGTATTCAACATCCCAAGCAACCTTTTCTTCAGGCTTTAATTCGTAACCGCCATTTATTTGTGCCCAACCTGTAAGACCGGGTTTTACATAAAGTCTGTGACTGAAGCCAACAATATATGACTCAAACTCATCATAGAAAACCTTTCTTTCAGGTCTCGGCCCAACAAAGCTCATATCACCTTTTAAAATATTCCAAAACTGAGGAATTTCATCAAGGTGGGTCTTTCTTAAAATGACACCAACAGTTGTTACCCTGTCATCATCCTTTTTCGCCCAGACAGCTCCGTCCTTTTCAGCGTCGCTTACCATAGTACGGAATTTATAAATATCAAACTCCACTCCGTTTTTGCCAAGGCGTTTTTGTGAATAAAAAACGGGACCTTTCGAAGATACCGCAACACAAATCGCAATTAACGCCGAAGGAATAGCAAAAATCAAAATGCAAAAAACAGACAAAGCAATATCAAAAGCCCGCTTAATAAAAAGAAACATCTTGTTTTTGTTGACACGAGTAGGTTTCTTTACAACAAACTTTTCTTCTCCGTCAATTTTCCTGACTGAGAGATGGTTTTTAACAACCTCATGCTGTTCATCTGAAATAACAATATTAACTTTTTCCTGTACTGTTACTTCCATAAAATCCTCTTTCAATAATTTCTTTAGCAATTATATCACCAATTATCGCAATAATCAACTACTAAAATATACAAAAATGACATTCTGTTTGAAGCTGAAGAACAAATTTCCATATACATTTTTTGCGATAATATTGTTATCAAATTCCAAAGTAGAACAAAGCCGCAGTAAGATAATATCTTACTACAGCTTTTGATAATTATTCAGTTATATTTTAATCGTGTGCATCAAACACTATTTCATACATTAGCATTATGCAAATTTTTTTAAATGATCTTTCACTTTTTAATCGCTGAAAACGTACAAATCGCTGAAACAATCAACTTTATAATAAGTGAAACCGTTAGTATTGTATTTAGGGTTCCTGTCACTAAAAGCATTTTTCTATCGCATTCTGCCATTTTTAAGAAGGTTTTCGCTGTTAAAAATGAAGTTTTATTCATCGTCTGCCCTCCCGCTTGTTAAAAGTACACCATGAGCTATTGAGGGAATACTCTCTCCCTGAAAAGAAGAAACGGTCGATAAAAGGGCACCTGTAGCAACAACGAGAACTTTATTAAGCTTACCCGAATTTAATTCGTTGAGAATTTTCGAACACAAAACCGTACCACAACATGCACAACCGCTACCGCCGGCGTGAACATCTTGCTCTTCAAGGTCATACATCATAAGTCCCGAATCGTTGTGGACACTTTTTATATCAATGCCATACTCATTTTCAAGAAGTTCATACAAAAGACTAGTTCCGACCATTCCCAGATCGCCCGTTAAAATCAAATCATAATTCTCGGGTGTTGTGTTAGTATCGGTTAAGAACTCATATATAGTCTGTGCAGCAGCCGGTGCCATTGCCGCACCCATATTATTTGCATCCGTAACACCTTTGTCGACTATTTTCCCAAGTATAGCTTTTTCAATTCTAGGATAATTTCCCGTATTATTAGAAACCAATGCAGAACCTGCACCTGTTACTGTCCATTGCGACGTTGGTGTGCGCTGACCTCCGTATTCAAGGGGATAACGAAACTGCTTTTCGGCGGAGCAAAAGTGCGAAGACGTTGAAGAAACAGCCTTATTAAAAGCTCCGCTGTTCACTCCGATTGCAGCATTTATCATTGAAAGAACCGATGTTGAACAAGCACCGTACACTCCGCTGAATGGTATTTCATAACCACGGAGGCCAAAGCCTGCACCACTACATTGATTTAGCAGGTCACCTGCGTATACAGCATCAATTTGCGTATCGCTGACCCCTGCCTTATCAAGAAGAATAGCTATCGATGTCTTCTGCAAATCACTTTCAGCTTGTTCCCATGTATCTTTACCGGCAGTTGCATCATCAATTATCATATCAAATCCCGATCCAAGCGGACCTTCACCTTCTTTTTTTCCTACAACTGATGCCCAAGCGATTACGCTAGGTTTATTTTCAAAAACAATAACATTTTTACCTTGCCTCATGCCATCACCCTTTGAATGATAAAATATATAAGACCAAACAATGCCGAAGATGCTGTTCCGTATGCAATTACGGGACCAGAAATTTTAAATATATTAGCACCTGTTCCCATAATAAAACCTTCACTTTTATACTCAAGTGCGGGCGAAACGACTGAATTTGCAAAACCTGTTATAGGTACAATAGTCCCTGCTCCTGCGTGCTTTGCTATTTTGTCAAAAATCCCTATTCCTGTCAGTATTGCCGCAATAACTATAAGTGTAACCGATACCATTGCACGTGTTTCCTTTGAATTCATCCCAAACCGTTCATAAAGCCAGAATAAAAACTGACCGAAACAACAAATTCCACCACCTACCAAAAAAGCCATTACACAATCAATAACTATCGGTGATGTCGGTGAAGCCTTTTTTACCATTTCATCATATTTTTTATTTGATATATCCATCTAATCGCCTCTTTAATCTTCTTATCAATATTATTAGCAAAAAAAATAAAATATTTTATTGGAAATCAATTCATAATTTGTTGATTTTTGCACTTTAAATTGATATACTGAAAACAACCAATGTAAAGGAGGCAAAAAGATGCTTTATCCCAAAAATCAAGATAAAACATTAAGTGAAGAGCTTTTTAAAAATCCGACAGCAGAATATCGCTGTACTCCGTTTTGGGCTTGGAACTGCGAGTTAAAAAAGGATGAGCTTGAAAAAGAAATAGACTTTATGAAAGAAATGGGTATGGGCGGCTTTCATATGCACACAAGAGTAGGTCAGTCCACCGAATATCTTTCAGATGAATATATGTCAAACATTAAATCCTGCACAGAAAAGGCAAGGAAAGAAAATATGCTTTCATGGCTTTATGATGAGGATAAATGGCCGTCAGGTTTTGCGGGTGGCTTAGTAACAAAAAAAACGGAAAACCGACAGAAATATCTTTTAGGTACTGTTAACCCCGACAATGCAAGTGGAACATTCCTTGCAAAGTATGACATCAAGCTTGATGCTGACGGTTATCTTGAAACATATCGTAGACTCGAAGAAAATGAAGAAGCTGAAAATATGTCTTGGTATGCTTTCCTTGAAACGGCCAAAGATGATCCGTGGTACAATTTCCAATCCTACGTTGACACTCTTTCCAAACCCGCAATTGATGATTTCATAAACACGACTCATGAAAGATACAAGGAAGTTGTTGGCGAAGATTTTGGCGGTGTTATTCCAGCCATCTTTACAGATGAACCGCAGGTTTACCGTAAAACTTGTATGGATGTTTCTCTTGAAGAGGAAGATATTAAACTTCCCTTTACAACTGACTTTAATGATACATATAAAAAAGAATATAACGCAGACTTTTTTGACACTCTTCCCGAGCTTGTATGGGAAAAGAAAGAAGGCTGCTACCTCGCAAGATACCGTTACCACGACCACACAACCGAACGATTTGTTGAGGCTTTCTGTGATAACGTCGGCTCTTGGTGCGACAACAATAACATTCTTCTCACCGGCCATATGATGGAAGAACCGTCTCTTGAAAGTCAGACCTGTGCTATTGGCGAAGCAATGCGTGCTTACCGTTCTTTCGGGCTTCCCGGTGTTGATATGCTTTGCGACAGTCGTGAATTTACAACCGTTAAACAAGCTGCAAGTGCAACACATCAGTTCGGTTATCCCGGTGTTATGAGTGAACTTTACGGTGTTACTAACTGGGATTTCGACTTCAGAGGTCATAAGCTTCAGGGTGACTGGCAGGCTGCATTGGGTGTAAGTGTTCGAGTTCCGCATCTTTATTGGGTATCTATGCGTGGTGAAGCGAAACGTGACTACCCTGCTTCAATTGGACATCAGTCCTCATGGTATAAAGAATATTCATATATAGAAGACCATTTTGCAAGAGTTAACACAATGATGACAAGGGGTACTGCTGACGTAAAAATCGGTGTGATTCACCCTGTAGAATCATATTGGATTCACTATGGTCCGACAGACAAAACAGGTATTACCCGTAACGAATTAGATGAGCGATTTAAACAAGTAACAGAATGGTTGCTTTACGGCGCACTCGACTTTGATTTTATTAGTGAATCATTGCTTAAAGATCAGTTTAGCGGAGCAAATAAAACATTTAATGTTGGTAAAATGAATTATGATGTTGTAGTAGTTCCTGCCTGCGAAACCCTTCGTAGTTCTACAATTAAAGCATTGAATGAGTTTGCTGAAAACGGCGGCAAAGTTATCTTTATGGGTGAAGTTCCGTCTATGGTCGATGCTGTTGTTTCTGATGCGCCAAAAGCTCTTGCAGACAAATGCGAAAATATCAGTTGGAGCAAAGCTCGTCTTTTCAAAGCGCTTGAGCCTTATCGCACAGTTGAAATTCGTGGTAAGTGGGGAAATCCGTCAAATAACCTTATGTATGGTATGAGAAATGACGGTGACGGTAAAAATCTCTTTATTTGCCATGTCAAAGGTGCTTTCAGAACAGCGATTGACGAAAAAGAAACTTACACCATTTCAATTAAAGGCGAATACAAGCCGACACTTATGGACTCACTTACAGGTGAAATTAAAGACTACCCTGCAACATATTACAACGGAAACACTGTCCTCAAATGGGAGTGTTATACACAGTCAAGCATACTTCTTCGTCTTGAACCGGGTAAGACTGATGCAATTGAAGCCAAAGCAGAAGAATTAGGTGAACTCGAATATCTTGCTGACGATATGGAGATTATCCTTGATGAGCCTAATGTCTGTGTCCTCGATATGGCAGAGTGGAAAATTGACGACGGTGAATGGCAGAAAAAAGAAGAAGTTCTTCGCCTTTGTGTAAAAGCAAAAGAGCTTCTTAACTTCTCTACAGCTTCAGTTCACGGTGCTCAACCCTGGGTTATGGGTAAGGTTGAGTCTAAAAATACTATCACAACTAAGATGACCTTTGTTTCCGACGTTGAAGTTGATGACGCTATGCTTGCACTTGAAGATTTTGAGGAAAGTGAAATAATTTTCAACGGTAATAAGATTGACAAGATTTCACAGGGCTACTATGTTGACTTCTCAATCACCAAAGTGAATATTGGTAAAATCAACAAAGGCGAGAATACAGTTATAGTCACAAAACCGTTTACTGTTGTTTCAAACGTTGAAAATATGTTTATTCTCGGTGATTTTGGTGTTGAAGTTGCAGGCACATCAGTTAAAATTGTTGAACCGAAGAACAAGATTCATTTTGGTGATATTACAAATCAAGGTCTCCCCTTCTACGGCGGCGTTATGACCTACAGATTTAAAATCGATGGTGGCAAAAACACAAAGCTTTGCTTGGGTCTGTTCTCTGCTCCTTGCGTTTGCGCCGAGCTTGACGGCAAGCGAATTGCTAATCTTTCTCTTTCACCATACTCAGTTGATTTAGGTAACATTTCTGAGGGAGAGCACACACTCGACCTTGTTGTTTCGCTCAGCCGAATCAATACTTTTGGCACGCTTCATATGTGTGACGGTAAACGTCAATGGTACGGTCCGGACGGATGGTATACAGAAGATGAAGATTGGACCTATGAATATATGTTGAGAAGCGCCGGTCTTATTACTGCTCCTCGTTTCTACAAAAAATAATAGTTAAAAGACAAAAATACCGTGTTTTGCTTCCGCAAAACACGGTATTTTTTCTTAATTACAGCTTTGAAAAACCGAAGTTGTTGATTAACGCATCAATCTTCTGTTTTTGTTTACATAACGGACATTCATGTGCCGGAACAGTAAAATAACCCGGGATATCGTTAGGATCAAATACTGAATTCACGGAATAACCGCCGCACTCTGTTTTAGTAGCAAATATTGAAGCTATACCTACAACCTCACCGCCATAGTATTTAATTGCTTCAATTGCAGAATTTGCAGTATAGCCTGTAGCAACAGAAACAGCAAGAATTAAAACATGTTTACCCATAATCATCGGAGCATAATTATCTCTGAAAATAAGCTGTGATGAGCCTGTCATCTCGGGAGTAACAACATAAATAGTCTGATGAGCATTTATGTTCATAAAGTTATTCTTTGTGAGCTCATCAGCAAGGCAAGTTCCGATAACCTCTGTTCCGTCAAGGCAAAGAATTGTATCGATAACCTGTGTACTGTAGCTGTAGTTTCTGCAAAGCTCCTTTGCAACAGCCTGAGCCTCAGAAAGTCTTGATTTCTGCGCAGCAACATCAATGTAATAGTTACTGTGTGAGTGATTTGAAACAAAATGTCCTTCTAAAACACGAAGAAACAGATTGTTACTGTTGGTTTTAATTTTAATAACATTCTTTTCAGGCATATAAAACACCTCTTTTAATTATTATACATATATAATATGTGTAATTATTTTACAATAAATGCACAATAAATACAATACTTTTTTTAAAAAATCATTATATTTACATAAGAAATTAATGTGTTAAGGATAGTAACAAAAGAAAGGATTATGTTAAAAAACACAACCCTTTCTGAATAATTATCTGATACCATACTTTTCAATGATATAATCCATATCCTTATCACCTCTGCCGGACAAGTTTATAAGGATTGATCCCTTGCCCATTTTCTTTGCAAGCTTCAAAGCATAAGCAACTGCGTGTGAGCTTTCAATAGCAGGAATGATACCCTCAAGTCTTGAAAGAGAGAAAAATGCATCAATTGTTTCCTCGTCGTTTACAACATCATATTTAACTCTGCCTATGTCATGAAGGAAAGCGTGTTCAGGACCTGATGACGGATAATCGAGACCGCTTGCAACTGAATAAACAGGAGCCGGCTCACCGTTTTCATCCTTGAGCATAATGCTGTTGAATCCATGCATAATACCTTCAGTGCCGTACTTAAGACTTGCCGCATGGTCACCGAGTGCAGTACCTCTGCCGAGAGGTTCAACACCGTAAATATCAACAGGGTCATTAAGGAAGCCCGAGAACATACCCATTGCATTAGAGCCGCCACCAACACAGGCAACAACTGCATCAGGAAGCTCACCTGTCATACCTACAAACTGCTCTCTTGCTTCAATGCCGACAACGCTCTGAAAATCACGAACCATCATTGGGAAAGGATGGGGACCAACAACAGAACCGATGCAGTAAATTGCATTCTTGTATTCCTTGCAGTAAGCCTCAAATGCAGCATCTACAGCCTCTTTAAGTGTAGCAAGACCGTGAGTAACTTCAACAACATTTGCACCAAGAATTTTCATTCTTGCAACATTGGGAGCCTGCTTCTTTATATCAACAGCACCCATATAAATATCACATTCCAAGCCAAAATATGCTGCAGCGGTTGCAAGTGCAACACCGTGCTGTCCTGCGCCTGTTTCAGCAATAACCTTTTTCTTTCCCATGTATTTTGCCAGAAGAGCTTCGCCCATACAATGATTAAGCTTATGTGCACCTGTATGGTTCAAATCTTCTCTCTTTACATAAAGTTGAACATCACCCACAGTTGAGGACAAACGCTCAAGATAAGAAATCGGTGTAGGTCTGCCTTGAAATTCTTTGCGGATTCTGCGAAGCTCGCTGATAAACTTTGATGATTTACAAATTGTATAATAAGCCTGTGTAATTTCATCCATTGCTTTCTGTAAATCTTCAGGAATATACGATCCGCCGTATTTTCCGAAAAAGCCGTTTTCATCAGGATAGTTTTTAAAATAAGTGTCAAATTCTATGCCATTGTGTTTCATAATAGTTTCCTCCGTAAATTAAAAGATTATAATATTTTCATTTGGTTTGTATTCGGTTTGATTATTTGTTTAAACCTCGCCATCGTTTTGTGAGTAGTATCATATTTCTTCCTCCCGAAAATATTAAATCTGATTATCTGACAAAAACAAAAACGTCCTTGACAGAAATCAACTAACTGTCAAGGACGAATAAAAACTTATCCGCGGTGCCACCTTGTTTCACGGTTTACCGTGCTCTTTCAGGATACCAACATATCCCCGGCAACTGACGCATGCCCTAGCGTTGCAGAATACTTTGCGCATTTACGCATTTGACTGCACCCTCTGCGGTCCATTTGACGATTTGTTTCTTACCTGACTTTCAGCATCACAGGCTCTCTGTAAAGGCATCATCGCCGTTATCTCCGCTTCAACGGTTTGTTTTTTAATTTTTGCTCATTATATCACCACAATATGTGGCTGTCAATAGTTTTGTGAAAAATTTTTAGTTCAAAAATTTAAATACTTCGTAATGTATGAAACAACAAGTTCTCTTGCTGTTTCAGCACTACCGTTAACGGTACAACCTGCCGCTCTCGGGTGACCTCCGCCGCCCATCATTGCACAAATTGACGAAACATCAACACCTTCATGGCTCCTCATAGAAACCTTGAATGTACCGTCAGGTTTCTCACGCATGGTAACGCCGACCTGTACACCCTCAATCTGTCTCGGGATTGCGGCAATGGCATCTACTTCGCTCTCATCAGAACCACTTGCATTAAACATTTCTTGAGTAATTGTTATAAATGCACATCTACCGTCAAGATACATTTTTATCGATTCGAGAGCAAGACGTTCAAGTGCAACATAAGTCCTTGTTTTTGTTTCGAACATTATGGTATTTATTTTGCTATGCTCGGCACCTTTTTCAATCATATCTGCCGCCATACGCAAGGTTCTCGGAGTAACATTTGAGTATCTGAAGCAACCTGTGTCGGTAGAAAGTCCGGTAAAAATACAGTCTGCAATTGTCTTTGTCTCCTCTGCACCCAAAGCACGGATTAACTCAAGAATTATCTCGCAAGCCGCCGCAGCCGTCGGGTCAAGAAGTGTCTTTTCCGCATAAAGTCTGTTTGAGCCGTGGTGGTCAATACATAGTTTTACCCTGCCGCCGAAACGCTCCTCAAAAGCTTTTCCCAAAAGCTTTGCATCGGCAACATCAACTGCAATTATATTTTCACATTCAACATCTTCTGTACATACCCTGCCCATATATGCATACTTTGAGGGTACGCTGTCCCCACAGCGAACAACCGCTTTTTTGCCGAGCGAATTAAGGGCTTCGCAAAGAGCCAATCCGCAACCCAACGTATCACCATCGGGATGTGCGTGTGTCAGTATCAGAAAATCATCATTATTTTTAAGGAACTCTACCGCCGCAATCAGGTCAATAATCATATTATCATTCAGTCCTCAAATCATCCATCATTTTTACAATATTCATACCGTGCTCGATTGAGTCATCTGCAACAAACAGCAATTCAGGTGTTTTTCTTAAATGCAGACGCTTTCCAACTTCACGGCGGATATATCCCGTTGCACTTTTGAGACCCTTAACTGCTTCTTTGGCTATATCAAGCCCCTCAAGGGCACTGATGTAAACCTTTGCATAAGAAGCGTCCGAGCTTACCTCAACTCGTACAACGGTTATCATTTTATCCATAACCCTCGGATCCTTAAGTTCTCGAATAACCGAAATTATTTCACGCTTAATATCCTCGGATACTCTGTCAATTCTGTATCCAGCCATATATACCTCTTATCAATCTCTGTATTCCTCGATGATATATGCTTCGAAAATGTCGCCCTCTTTAATATCGGAGAACTTGTTAAGGCCGATACCGCATTCGTAGTTTGATGCAACTTCTTTTACATCGTCCTTAAATCGGCGAAGTGAAGAAATTTCATCATCGGCAAGAACAATACCATCTCGAACAACACGAATCTTTGAGTTACGGGTGATCTTACCGTCAAGAACATAGCATCCTGCAATCTTACCTACAGAAGAAATGCTGATGACATTTCTGACCTCACAACGGCCCTGATCAACCTCACGATATTTCGGAGCAAGCATACCCTTGATAGCTGCCTGAATTTCCTCGATGCAATCATAGATTATACGGTACATTCTCATTTCCACACCGTCACGTTCTGCAAGCTGAACAGCAACCGGATCAGGACGAACATTAAAGCCGACAATAATTGCGTTTGATGCATTAGCAAGCATAACATCAGACTCACTCGGAGCACCTACACCGTTATGAATTACTCGAACACGAACTTCCTCGTTTGAAAGTTTTTCAAGGCTCTGCTTAACAGCTTCTGCCGAGCCCTGAACGTCAGCCTTAACAATTACGTTAAGATCCTTCATCTCACCCTCCTTGAGTGAATCAAAGAGATTGTCGAGAGTAACCTTCTGCATTGACTTAAACTGTTCTTCTTTAGCCTCGCTCTTTCTCTGTTCAACAAGCTCACGTGCAAGACGTTCGTCACTTACTGCATCGAAAACATCACCGGCCTGCGGAACTTCAGCAAGACCCATAATTTCAACAGGTACAGACGGACCGGCAGTCTTAACCTTTCTTCCCTTATCGTCTGTCATTACACGGACACGACCTACAGCCGTACCTGCAACGATAATATCACCTGAATTAAGTGTACCCTTTTGAACAAGAAGTGTTGCAATCGGTCCACGACCCTTATCAAGACGAGCCTCAATTACAATACCCTTTGCTGCTCTGTTTGGGTTAGACTTAAGCTCCTGCATTTCAGCAACAAGAAGAATATTTTCAAGAAGTGTATCAATACCCATATGAGTTTTTGCAGAAACAGGAACACATATAACATCTCCGCCCCATTCCTCGGGAACAAGGCTGTGCTCTGTAAGCTGTTGCATAATTCTGTCAGGGTTAACATCCTGCTTATCCATTTTATTGATAGCAACAATAATCTGAACGCCTGCAGCCTTTGCGTGGTTGATAGCTTCAATTGTCTGCGGCATGATACCGTCATCTGCTGCAACAACGAGGACAGCAATATCCGTAGCCTGTGCACCTCTAGCACGCATTGATGTAAATGCGGCGTGACCGGGAGTATCGAGGAATGTAATCTTCTGACCGTTAAGGTCAACTCTGTAAGCACCGATATGCTGTGTGATACCGCCTGCCTCTGTTGTAGTAACAGACGTATTTCTGATAGCATCAAGAAGTGAAGTTTTACCGTGGTCAACGTGACCCATTACACAAACAACAGGGTCACGAAGAACAAGATCCTTATCGTCATCTTCACTGTCGTCAATGATTCTGTCTTCGATTGTAACAACAATCTGTCTTTCACATTTTGCACCAAGCTCAGTTGCAACAATTTCAGCTGTATCGTAGTCAATGACCTCGTTAACTGTTGCCATCTGACCGAGAGCAAAAAGCTTTTTAATAACTTCGGCCGCAGTCATATGAAGAAGTTCTGCAAGTCCGCCAACTGTAATTTCATCAGGAACCTGAATCTTAAGCTGTGGCTTCTTTGCACGTTCTGCGGCAATTCTCTTGAGTTTTTCAGCCTCGGTTTCTCTGCGAGACGAACGCATACCCTGCTTACGGTACTGCTGTGACTTCTGCTTTAATTTCTGCTTATTTACGGTTTTATCATTCTGAACACCACGGTTCGCAGGAGCAATATTTTCATATCGCTCATTGTACTTTTCAAGGTCAACATTGTTGGCTCTTGTATCAATCGTTCTTACTTCACCCTTTGTTCTGCTCTGCGGCTTCGCATTGGGATCTTTCTCCTTTTTCTTCTGTACATTCTGAGTCTGCGGTTTTTCGGATGTTTTCTCCTGCTTTGCAGATTCAGCCTTTTTCGGGCTATTATCTGTCTTTGCTTTGAGAGTATCAGCAGTTTTTGCTTCTGCCTTTTCTTCCTTTGCAGGCTCTTCTTTTTTAGCTTCCTTTTTAGGCTCATTTGCAGTTGCAAAATAAGCATCAAAGCTCTCCACGCTGTTTTCTTTTGTATAAACCTCAAAAATCACGTCGAGCTCTGTTTCCTCAAGAGCTGTCATAGATTTTTTCTGTCCCTCAAAATGCTTACCTAAAAGTTCAAGCACACTTTTGCTGGGTACATCAAAATCTTTAGCTACCTCATGGACTCGGTATTTATTTATCATAAACCTCGCTCCTTTCCGGATTTGTTATCGTTAAATTTGTTTATTAGTGTTTTTGCAAAGCCTTCATCGTCAACAGTAAAAACTGCCGCCTTGAATCCGGTTGCATTTTTTATATCTATCATAGTATAGTTGACATCAAATATCTTTACCTCTGCCTTTACGGCAAGTGATGAAATTTCTTCCCTTAATCTTGCCGAAGCATCAGTACAAATCACACACAAGCTTGCTGTTCCAGCATTTAATGCAGCTTTACAAGCATCATGTCCAAGACTTAATTTACCTGCTTTTCTGCAAAGACCAAGTAGACTGAGCGCTGAATCATTCATGATTTTTCAGCTCCTCTTCCATCTTATCATAAACCTCATTGGGAATCTGCATCTGAAACGACTTTTCAATTCGCTTTGACTTGCGGGCAATTTTAAGACATTCAGCATTAGGGCAAATATAAGCTCCTCTGCCGTTAACCCTTCCGGTCAGGTCAATAAGAACCCGGTCATCGGGAGTTTTAACTACACGGACAAGCTCTTTTTTCGGCTTCATTTCGCCACAGCCCGTACATTTACGAAGAGGTATTTTTTTCTTTTGCATCTCTGCACCTCCGTATTAAAGGATAAGAGAAGTTTCCATTTTTCCGCTTTCGGGCTTGATATCTATTTTCCAGCCTGTAAGCTTTGCCGCAAGACGTGCGTTCTGACCCTTATTGCCGATTGCAAGAGAAAGCTGAAGATCAGGAACAATCACTCGGCACGCCTTCTCACCGTTTTCGTCAACAGTAACGGAAACAACATCTGCAGGAGCAAGTGCAGCTGCAACAAACTCTGCAGGATTTTCGCTATACTTAACGATATCAATTTTCTCACCGTAAAGCATATCGACAATCTTACCTACACGAGCACCACGGGGACCGATGCAAGCACCAACTGCATCAACATTCTCGTCAGCACTGTAAACCGCAATCTTTGTTCTTGATCCCGCCTCACGGGAAACCGACTTAATCTCAACCGTTCCGTCGTAAATTTCGGGAACCTCTGATTCAAATAAACGCTTTACAAGACCGGGATGTGTTCTTGAAATTGTAGCTTTAGGTCCACGTCTGCCCATATCCTTTGCTTCGGAAACGCTTGCGATATAAACCTTAATAAGTGTACCCGGAACAAGTGTCTCACCGGGAATCTGCTCGCTTCTGAAAAGTGTCTCCTGTGCCTTACCGATTTCAACAACAGCATCACCTGTTTCAGGATCAACACGAGAAACCTTTGCTGTCACAATCTCCTGATTGTGACTCTGGAACTCTTCACGAAGTCTGCCGTGTTCAGCCTCACGGATTCCCTGGCGTATAACATGCTTACCTTTGTCAGCAGCAATACGGCTTACTTCCTTTGTTTCAAGTTCAATTTCAATAATATCACCGACAAGGGCCGTTGCCTTATATTTTTGAGCCTGTTCAAGAGTCATATCTTCATCGGGATCAACGATTTCAGAAACAACGTTCTTTCTTACGAAAACACGCATTGTTTCATCTTCGGGATTAAGCTCACAGAATACAATGTCCTTATTGTTGTAGTCACGCTTAACCGCTGTTACAAGAGCCTTCTGGATACCTTCACAAAGAGTTTCCATCGGGATTCCTTTTTCCTTTTCAAGCATTTTAAGTGCCATAAAAAGTTCCTTGTTTACCATTATTCTACTCCTCCGAAATCATCAAGTTTTACATAAGATGCTTCTTTTTTATTTATCATGAGCTTTGTACCATCTTCGAGGCAAAGCTCAAAGTTTCCGTTTTCATAGCTTTCAAGGATTCCCTTGAACTCACGCTGACCGTCAACCGGTCTTATAAGTTTAACCATTATCTTCTCACCAAGACACTTTTCAAAATGACTGTCACGCTTAAGATCACGTTCAAGTCCCGGTGAACAAACCTCGAGACAATAGCTCTGCTCAATGGGATCAGCCTCATCGATAGGTTTATCAACAGCACGGCTCATATCCACACAGTCATCAATTGAAACTCCGCCGTCCTTATCAATAAAGATACGAAGGAACCAATCTGCACCCTCTTTTTCAAAACGGATATCCCAGAGTTCAAGACCAAGTGACTCTGCAATTGGTTCTGCAATCTGCCAGACAGTATTTACGGTTGAACCGCCCTTTCCTTTTGAAGCCATTGTATACCTCCTTAACAACACAAAAGAGCGGGTCGCCCCACTCCTTTGTCAATACATTCTAAAGTTTACATTAGTATGATACCACAATATTTCAAAAACATCAAGTCTTTTTTTAAAATATTTTATTTTGTATCAAAGCTTGTTTGCCTTATTAAGAATAAGTACACCTATAACAGCAGCAACGATGGTGATAAACATAAGTGTACCGGCACCCATTGTCGGGTCAACAAAGTACAGGAAGAGAACACCAACAATAAAAGGTGCAATCATAACCTTCCAGTGCTTAAGGATATAACCTGCCGCAAGTGAACCGAATAAAGCGGGCAAAACATAATCAAAAGCAGGAGCAAGAGCACCCTCTGTAAGAACATCAAGTGAACCTGTTACACCGAAGATAAGAACACCTGCAGCAATGATAACTGTTGTTACGATAGCTGAAACAGAAATTGCGATAGTTGATATAACCTCGCCCTCTTCAGTATTTGCTCTTACCTTTGCCTGCTCCATAGCCTTAAGTCCGCAAGGAAGCTTGAGGTTTGAGATATTACCTGTAACAAAGCTGAGGTAGGCACCACCGGGGCCGAGAAGCGGTACGTATGTGATAACCTCTACAATGGCTGTGAGCCAATAAAGACCCATAAGCTTTGGCATAATACTTACAAGAGAATCCAGTTCAGGCCATACTCCCAGATATGAACAAATTAAAACAGGAATCGAAATTAGGGCAAGTAAAGCACCGATATTCCAGAGAATTCCCCATCTATGAACTCTGTCAAAATAATCTTTTTGCATATCGGCCACCCCTTATTCATAAATTTGTCCAAGCTCGGAACCAATTTCAAACCATGTACGGCTTACAATTTCTTCCGGAAGGACATTGGTAAACAGAACTGCCATTCCCATTGCAGCAAACATTGCAATAGGCATTGTGAAGGGTTCGAGCTTTGTAAGCTTGAACTTTTTGCAGATAATCTCAAGAATAAGCATAAACACAACTGCACAGACAAGAACCAAAATTGACATAATACCTGCAGAACCGGTAATGGTTTTAACCTTTAAAATCTCGCCTGCTTCATTGATGATACTATTACCGTTTGCATCAACAACGTTGCTCTTCTGAACAGTATAACTGTAAATTTCTCTTGAAACAAAAGCCATAACAATACCGATAAATGCCGCTGCAGAAATAGCATCTCCGAATTTCTTTGACTTTTCACTTTTGTTGACAGTTGCTCCGATTTTCTTCTGAAGCTTTTTACAGAGGAAAGGAAGAAGAAGCAACGGTGCGATGCTACCAAGTGTCATAGCCCAAGAAATTGTCGCAAACTGCTGAGGATCACTTACAGACTTGTTCAACGATGCACCCCAGAAATCAAGAGCAGTCTGAGCTGCAGTTGTTTCATAAGCAAGGTTACCGATAACACTGAGTCTTATCCACGGAAGAACTATACCCAATGCATTTGCAAGAACCAGAACAGTTGCAAGAATTGATATTGCAGGTGCAACTGTAAAAACCGCACTCGAAATCATTGTTGTTTTGAGTGTTTCTTTTGAAATACCCAATTCCTTGCCTTTTTTTAATGATTTAACAAGGAAAAATACGGATTGTGCAATTACAAAAGCAACAATGCCTAATGCAATCGCATACATAAATGGACTTTCTTTGAAATCCATTAAAACTCCCCCAATCACGGCAAATCGCCATTCAATTTTAAGTATCCTAATAATACCACAGACACGAATATATCGTCAAGAGTTGTTTTGCTGATTGGATATAAATAATAACAGCCAATTTTTTAGTTCATTTTAAGAATAATATATTAAAAGTTACTATAATTTTGTCGATTTTTGCTTATGTTAACAGTTTGTTCACAAT
Organism: Clostridia bacterium; assembly: GCA_017481575.1. GTDB lineage: Bacteria > Bacillota > Clostridia > Oscillospirales > Acutalibacteraceae > CAG-488. Next base: position 22,970 of record JAFUPA010000055.1, read on the forward strand.
TTCTCAATATTTTTACCAATATACTATGATATTAAAATAACCAGAGATAAACATCTCTATTTTCATTTTTATTTTCTCTTTCCCTTGAACGGTTCGATGCTGCACACATCGGACCGTTCCCCCTTTTATAAGACATATTAAATCAAAGTACTGCAATGTTACATTTGCGGTACTTTTTTATCGTCAAAATAATGTCAAAAAATATCGTCAAATCATTGACAAAGTAAGGTTTATGGAATACAATAAACTTTGTTAAAATTTTAAACAAGTCGGAGGATACCTGGTTTTATGAACTACACTATCGCACAAAAAATCATTAAAAATCATCTGCTTTCCGGTGATATGACCGTTGGCAGTGAAATCGGACTCAGAATTGATCAGACTCTTACCCAAGATGCAACAGGCACAATGGCTTACCTTGAGTTTGAAGCAATGGGTATTGAGCGTGTCAAGACCGAGCTTTCGGTTGCATATATCGACCACAACACTTTGCAGACAGGATTTGAAAACGCTGATGACCATCGTTTTATCCAAAGCGTAGCAAAGAAAAGAGGTCTTCGCTTCTCTCGCCCCGGTAACGGAATCTGCCATCAGGTACATCTTGAACGTTTCGGCGCACCAGGAAAAACACTCATCGGTTCAGACTCTCACACGCCCACAGGCGGCGGTATCGGTATGCTTGCAATGGGTGCAGGCGGACTTGATGTTGCTGTTGCAATGGGTGGCGGTGCATACTATATTACCATGCCAAAAATGGTAAGAGTTAATCTTACAGGCAAACTTTCACCATGGGTTGCTGCAAAAGATATTATTCTTGAAGTTCTCCGCGTTATGTCCGTTAAGGGCGGTGTCGGCAAAATTGTTGAATACGGCGGAGAAGGTGTAAAGACACTTTCAGTTCCCGAAAGAGCTACCATTACAAATATGGGTGCCGAGCTCGGTGCAACAACTTCAATCTTCCCGTCAGACGACATAACAAAAGAATTCCTTAAGGCTCAGGGCCGTGAAAAAGATTGGATTGAGCTTAAAGCTGATGAAGGTGCTGAGTATGACGAGGTTATAGATATTGACCTTTCAACCCTTACTCCCCTCGCCGCTATGCCTCATATGCCCGACAATGTGAAGTCAGTTGAAGAAATAGGCGAAATTAAGGTTGACCAGGTTTGTATCGGTTCCTGCACAAACTCTTCGCTTATGGATATGCTCAAGGTTGCTGCTATTCTTAAAGGAAAAACAGTTTGCCCGTCAGTCAGCCTTTCAATTGCTCCCGGCTCAAAGCAGGTACTTAATATGCTTGCATTGAGTGGTGCTCTTTCAGATATGATTGATGCAGGCGCAAGAATTCTTGAATCAGCATGTGGCCCGTGTATCGGTATGGGTCAGTCACCCAACTCCGCAGGTGTTTCACTTCGTACATTTAACCGTAACTTTGAGGGTCGTTCCGGCACTGCCGATGCAGGCATCTACCTTGTAAGCCCCGAAGTTGCAGCTGCATCTGCTCTTACAGGCGTTCTTACAGACCCACGCAAGCTTGGTGAAATGCCTGAAATTGAGATGCCTGACGAGTTCATCATCAACGACAATATGATTGCTATGCCCGCTTCAGTTAAAGATGCAGACAGCGTTGAAATCATGTATGGCCCAAACATCAAGCCTTTCCCGAAAACAGAGGCTCTCCCGGAAGAAATCACAGCCAAAGCAGTTCTCAAGGTTGGTGACAACATTACAACTGACCACATTATGCCTGCAGGTGCAAAGATTCTTCCCTACCGTTCAAACATTCCTTATCTTTCAAACTTCTGCTTCAAGCAGTGTGACGAAAAATTTGCAGAGCATTGCAAAGAAGCAGGTAAGGGTATCATCATCGGCGGTACTAACTACGGTCAAGGCTCATCAAGAGAGCACGCCGCTCTTGTTCCCCTTTATCTCGGCATTAAAGCAGTAGTTACAAAATCCTTCGCACGTATTCACTGTGCAAACCTTGTAAATGCCGGTATTATTCCGTTCACATTCAAGAACGAAGCCGATTATGACAAGATAAGCGTTAATGACGAGCTTTGTCTGCCTGCAATCCGTGAAAAAATTGCAAACGGCGGCGAGGTTATGCTCAAGAACCTTACAACGGGCGAAGAATATGCTCTTGAATATCAACTTTCAGAGCGTCAGAGAGATATTATTCTTGCAGGTAGCCTGCTTGATTACACAAGAGAAAATTCATAAGGAGACACAAAAATGACAGAATTACAGATTAAAAGTGCAGTAGAAAAATTCGAAGCTCTTATGCGTGAGCAGAGCGACCGTTCAGATACAATCAAAGCACAGGGTGATTTCGTTGATTTTGAAAAGCTTGACAAAATTATCATCGGTGTTTGCGGTGGCGACGGTATCGGCCCCGTTATCACAAAAGAAAGTGCAAGAGTTCTCGAGTATATGCTTGAAGATAAGGTTAAAGCAGGTAAGATTGAATTCAAAGTAATTGACGGTCTTACAATAGAAAACCGTGTTGCAGCTAATAAGGCTATCCCCGACGACGTTCTCGAAGAACTCAAGGCTTGTCACGTTATCCTTAAAGGCCCTACAACTACACCGCAGGCAGGAGATCCGTGGCCAAACATTGAGAGCGCAAATGTTGCAATGAGAAAGGCACTTGACCTTTTTGCTAACCTGCGTCCCGTTAAAGTTCCCGAAGAAGGAATTGACTGGACATTCTTCCGTGAAAATACAGAAGGTGCTTACGCAGTAGGCTCAAAAGGCTTTAACGTAACAGATGACCTTGCAGTTGACTTTGTTGTTACAACAACAGAAGGTACTGAAAGAATTGCCAAGCTTGCTTATGACTATGCAAGAAGAAGCAAGAAAGAAAGAGTTTCGATTATCACGAAGGCAAACATCATTAAGACAACAGACGGTAAGTTCCTTAACCTTTGCAAAAACATTGGTAAGGATTATCCTGAAATTACAACAGACGAGTGGTACATTGACATCACAACAGCTAAGCTCATTGACCCGAAGCGACGCAAGGACTTTAAGGTATTCATTCTCCCCAACCTTTACGGTGATATCATAACTGATGAAGCTGCTGAATTCCAGGGTGGCGTTGGTACTGCCGGCAGTGCAAACATCGGTAAGAGATATGCGATGTTTGAGGCAATCCATGGCTCTGCTCCCCGTATGATGCGTGAAGGCAGAGGTCAGTATGCTGACCCATGCTCAATGCTCCGTGCAACAGTTATGCTTCTTTCACACATCGGTGAACAGGAAAGTGCAGACTTGCTTGAAAAGGCTCTTGACATTTGTATGTTTGAGGAGAAGAAGCTTCAGATTACAGGTCGTGACACAGGTTGCACCTGCGAAGAATTCGGCAATTATGTTATGGAAACTGTCAAAAAACTTCGTGCATAAGTGAGGTTTTAATATGCCAAAGGAAAAGAAAGACATATCAATGTCTGTAATTAAGCGTTTGCCTCGATATTACAGATTTCTTGGTGAACTTAAGAAAAAGGAAATTTCCAGAATTTCGTCCCGTGAGCTTTCACAGATGATGGGCTTCACAGCTTCACAGATAAGACAGGATCTAAACTGCTTCGGAGGTTTCGGTCAACAGGGTTACGGATATAATGTAGATCAGCTTCGTACTGAAATTGGTTCAATTCTGGGCGTAGGAAGTGGATTTAAAACTATCCTTATCGGCTGCGGTAACCTTGGTAAAGCTATTGCTTCACATATGGCTTTTGAGGACAGAGGCTTTGAGCTTGTCGGTATCTTTGACAAAAGAGCCGATGTGATGCAGGATATAAGAATTAAGGGTATTTCTATATCACCTATCGAAGACCTTGAAATTTACTGCAAAGAGGTTGAGCCAATTGTAGCTGTGCTTTGTATTCCTACAGATGCAACGCCTGATATTGTTAAACGACTGGTATCTCTCGGAATCACAAACTTCTGGAACTTCAGTCACTACGACATAAACGCAGTATATCCGCAGGCTATTGTTGAAAATGTACACCTCAACGACAGTCTTATGACCTTGAGCTATCAGATTACAAATAACGGAGGAGTTACAGAATGAAAGTAATGACGTTTAATGTGCTTTGTCACGGTTGCGAGGGTCATGACTGGTTTGACAGACAGAATGATGTAATCGCAACAGTACGCAATTATATGCCGGACATTTTTGGTCTTCAGGAGGCCCATCTTGATTGGATGAAGGCTTTTTGGAACAATATGCCGGAATACAATTATGTTGGAGTTGCCCGAGAAGACGGAAAAGAGGATGGAGAGTTCTCCCCTGTTTTCTATAAAAAGGATAAATTCGATTTTATTGAGGGTAATACATTCTGGATCAGTGAAACACCCGATGTTCCGTCCAAATCTTGGAATACAGCCTGCACAAGAATCTGCTCTTATGCAAAACTTCGTGACAAAGAAAGTGGTAAGGTGTTTATTGCAATGAACACTCATCTTGACCATGTCAGCGTTGAGGCAAGAAAGAACGGTGTTAGACTTGTCAACGAATTTGCCGAAAAAATCGACTGTCCAATTGTTCTAACAGGTGATTTCAATATCCCCGAAAAGACGGATTGTTACCCTGATATGGTAAACTACGGTATTTTCAAGGACACCAAAATTGTTGCTCCCGTAACAGAGGACACATTCACATTCCACGAATTTTTCCATCACAACGGTCAACGTTCCGTAATCGACTTTATATTTATATCAAAAGGATTCAAGGCTGAAACATATCATGTTATTCAGGACAAAATCAACGGCGCATTCCCGTCTGACCACTGCCCTGTAATTTCTGAAATTGATTTCGAATAAAAGCTTAACACCGCAGGTCAAATGACTTGCGGTGTTTTGTATAAAATAAGCGACCTGCCGAAACAGGTCGCTTTAAAATCAGAACTTTTCTTCTTTATTCTTTTTAGGAGTCTTGCCCTTTGCTTCCATACGGGCTGCCTTTTCTTTCTCTGCTGCTTCCTTTGCCGCTGCTCTTTCAGCTGCGAGCTTCTCGTTAGCAGTATTGTTCTGGCTGATTGCCCAACGTGTAATCTTCATGTGGTTTCTGTCAGCACCTGTTTCAATAATGAGAGAATCATCCTTAACAGTAACAATTCTGCCGATGATGCCGCCGATTGTAGTAATCTCGTCACCAATCTGAAGGTTGTCACGCATTGCCTGCTCTTCCTTCTGCTTTTTCTTCTGAGGTCTGATCATCATAAAGTACATTGCACCAAAGATAACTACCATCCATATAAGCATGCCACCTGTGCCGCCTGCAGTACCTGTACCTGAAGAACCACCGAAAAGATTTGATAAAAAGTCCATATTTTTTCCTCCTTAAACACAATATTGACATTATACAGTAAAATGTATAAATTTGCAAGTTAATTTTTTATTAAATCCTTGTGTCTAATAAATCAACATATTTTGCTTTAAATTCATCAAAAGTTCCGTTATTAAGAGAGTCACGGATTTTTTCCATCAGCGTATTATAGAAATAAAGATTATGGGTAACACAAAGGCGCATTGCGAGCATTTCCTTTGCTTTGAACAAATGTCGGATATAAGCCTTTGAATGTTTGCGACAAGTCGGGCAATCACATTCGGGGTCAATTGGAGTATCATCTTTCTGATATTTGGCATTATTGATGTTGATTATTCCGTTCATTGTGAACAAATGACCGTGACGTGCGTTTCGACTGGGCATTACACAGTCAAAAAGGTCAACACCTCGACTGACAGCCTCGATTATATTACCCGGAGTGCCGACACCCATAAGATAACGAATCTTATTTTTCGGTGCATAAGGCTCGACAGCAGAAATAACTCTGTACATATCCTCTTTCGGCTCACCTACAGCAAGACCGCCGATTGCATAGCCGTCCAAATCAAGCTCAGCAATTCTTTGCATATGCTCAATTCTTAAATCATCATAAACACAGCCCTGATTGATACCAAAAAGAAGCTGGTCTTTGTTGATTGTGTCGTGCAAAGCATTAAGTCTTTCCATTTCCTCTTTGCAACGAATAAGCCAGCGTGTTGTGCGTTCGCAGGACTTTTGAGAATACTCGTGCGTTGATGGATTTGCAACACATTCGTCAAATGCCATTGCAATTGTAGAACCAAGATTTGATTGAATACGCATACTCTCTTCGGGTCCCATAAAAATACGCTTACCGTCAATATGAGAAGCAAATGTCACGCCCTCTTCTTGAATCTGACGCAATTTTGCAAGTGAAAAGACCTGAAAGCCGCCGCTGTCAGTAAGAATCGGACCGTCCCAGCCTGTAAACTTATGCAATCCGCCGAGCTCTTTAATAAGCTCGTCACCCGGTCTGACGTGTAAATGATAAGTATTGCAAAGCTGAACCTGTGCGCCCACATCCTTTAAATCGTAAGCATCAAGAGCGCCTTTAATTGCGCCACAGGTTGCAACATTCTGAAATGCAGGAGTTTTTACCGTTCCGTGCACGGTTGTAAACTCACCTAATCGGGCAGTACCCTGCTGTTTTATTACTTTAAAAGAAGCCATATCATTCTCCTTTTCTGTTTGCTATAAACATAGCATCGCCAAAACTAAAAAATCTGTATTTCTCTTCTACGGCAATTTTATAAGCATTCATAGTTTTTTCGTAACCGCAAAAAGCACTTACAAGCATAATAAGTGTGCTTTCGGGCAAATGGAAGTTCGTAAGAAGTGCATCTATGCATTTAAACTCATAACCGGGATAAATAAAAATACTTGTCCAATCATCATGCTCACAAACTTCGCCTTTAGCCTGACAAACAGATTCAAGCGTTCTGCAACAGGTAGTACCGACTGCTATCACTCTGCCACCGTTTGCCTTTGTACGGTTAATGATATCTGCTGTTTCTTTCGGTATTGAATAATGCTCCGAATGCATCTGATGCTCTTCGATATTTTCTGTTTTAACCGGTCTGAATGTACCAATACCTACGTGAAGAGTTACAAAACCGACCTCAGCACCCTTTTCTTTTATCCTTTCAAGAAGTTCCGGGGTAAAATGCAAACCTGCCGTAGGAGCCGCCGCAGAGCCGAGTTCTTTGGAATAAACAGTCTGATAACGTTCGCTGTCCTCAAGACGTTCCTTTATATAATGAGGTAAAGGCATTTCTCCGATTTCGTCAAGTACATTATAGAAATTACCTTCATAATCAAAACGTACAACACGATTACCGTTTTCCAATACAGACAAAACTGTTGCTTTCATAAGTCCGTTACCGAAAACGAATTCGGAGCCCTCTCTTGCTTTTTTACCCGGTCCCGCAAGAACTTCCCACTCGTGTGCATCGTGCTGGTTGAGAAGCAAAAACTCTACAACCGCACCCGTTCCAACCTTTACTCCATAAATTCGTGCAGGTAAAACACGGGTATTGTTAAGTATCAGGCAGTCGCCCTTTTCTAAAAAAGAGAGAATATCATAAAAATGTTTATGCTCAACCGCCCCGCTTTTTTTGTCAAGAACAAGTAAACGGGAGGAATCTCTGGGCTCAATCGGATGTTGAGCAATCAGATCCTCGGGCAAATCATAAAAAAAGTCGCTTTTTTTCATCATAAAACCTCAAAAAATTAAATATTTCGTAAACATTAGTATTGACTTTAAATATTTATAATGGTATCATATTCACCAAATATTCGCATTCGTCTTTGTATTATATTACAAAAAAGTTGAATACGCAATACATTTTTAATTTTTTATTTGCAGGTGATTAGCATGAAAACTTACAAAGTAGGTATTATCGGTGCTACGGGTATGGTTGGTCAGAGATTTGCTTCTCTTCTTGAAAACCATCCGTGGTTTGACGTTGTGCTTGTAGCAGCAAGCCCCCGTTCAGCAGGCAAGACATATAAAGAGGCTGTCGGCAGCCGTTGGTGCATGGACACTCCCATGCCGGAAAATATGGCTGACCTTATTGTTTATGACGCAACAGCAGACGTTGAGAAAATCGCAAAGCTTGTTGACTTCGTATTCTGTGCAGTTGATATGAAGAAGGACGAAATCAAGGCTCTTGAGGAAAGATACGCAAAGGCTGAATGTCCCGTTGTTTCAAACAATAGCGCTCACAGAGGTACACCCGATGTTCCGATGGTAGTACCCGAGCTTAACGCTGACCATATTGAGGTTATCGCTTCACAGAAGAAGCGTCTTGGCACAGAGCGTGGCTTTATTGCAGTTAAGTCTAACTGCTCACTTCAGAGCTATGTTCCCGCTGTTTATCCTCTTGATAAAGCAGGCTACAAGGTTGATGACGTGCTGGTTTGCACATATCAGGCAATTTCAGGTGCAGGCAAGACTTTTGAAACATGGCCCGAAATGGTAGATAACGTTATCCCCTTCATCGGCGGTGAAGAGGAAAAGAGCGAGCAGGAGCCGCTTAAGATTTGGGGTAAAATTGAGGGTGACGAAATCGTAAATGCAGTTGAGCCTCACTTCACAGCACAGTGCATCCGTGTTCCTGTTTCAAACGGACACCTCGGAGCTGTATTTATGAAGTTTGCAGACAAGGCTCCTTCAAAAGAAGAAATCCTCAACGTTTGGGAAAACTTCAAGGGTGTTCCGCAGGAGCTTGCACTCCCCAGCGCACCGAAGAAGTTCCTCAACTACTTCACAGAGGACAATATGCCTCAGACAAAGCTTCAGCGTGACCTCGAGGGCGGAATGGCTGTCAGCATCGGCAGACTTCGTGAGGACACACAGTATGACTACAAGTTCGTATGCCTTTCACACAACACTCTTCGTGGTGCCGCAGGCGGTGCAGTTCTTCTTGCTGAGCTTCTTACAGCAAAGGGTTATATGGACTGATAAAATATCTGAAACAAAAACCGTATCGACGTTTAAAACATCGATACGGTTTATTTTTATTTAAGGAGTTTTTTATGAAACAAACTGTTTTTACGGGAGCGGCGTGTGCAATTGTTACGCCGTTTAGTTCGGACAGAAAAATCGATTACAAGACGCTGAAAAAACAGGTTGACTTTCAAATTGAAAACGGAACTGATGCAATAGTGGTTTGCGGTACTACGGGTGAAAGCTCGGTGCTTAGCACAAGAGAGCACAGACAGGTAATTAAATCGGTTGTAAAATATGTTGACAAGAGAGTTCCCGTTATTGCAGGTACGGGCAGTAATTCAACCGAAAGTGCAGTTAAGCGTTCATATTCCGCAGAAAGTGTGGGTGCCGATGCCTTGCTGATAGTTACACCGTACTACAACAAATGCTCGCAAACAGGGCTGATTGAGCACTATGAATTTATTAGTGAACGCACAGACCTGCCGATAATCGTTTACAATGTGCCGTCACGCACGGGTGTTGATATAAAGCCCGAAACATATATGGAGCTTTGTAAAATTCGAAATATTGTGGCGACCAAGGAAGCAAACGGCAATATTTCTGCTTTGATGAAAACCATAAGTCTTTGCGGTGATGAGTTGACAATTTACTGCGGTAACGACGACCAGACATCCGCATTTATGGCAATGGGAGCAAAAGGTGTTATTTCTGTTTTATCAAACATTATGCCGGAAGAAATGCACAAATTAGCTACCTCGGTTCTTTTGGGTAAAACAAAGCAAAGTGTTGCAACGCAAGTGAAACTGCTCGATATAGCAAACATACTCTTTTGTGACGTTAATCCCATTCCGGTTAAATATGCAATGAAGCAAATGGGCATTGACAGCGGTGTTTACAGATTACCGTTGAGTGATACCAGTGAAGCGAATAAAAGACGTATCAGAGACTGTTTGAGAAAACATTCACTAATACAATAGCATACCAAAAAGCAGTAAGATGAAATCAAATCATCTTACTGCTTTTTTTAAACAAACTTTACCTTATATTTTTCAAGCCAATAATTAAACTGCACAAAATATGCAATCGTCTGCGGTGTGGTCATAAGCTGACCGTACCACGGCTGACTTTTATCCGTCTGCATAAGTTTGATGAGCTCTTCTTTTTTCACAAACTGTAAAAGCGGTGAACTGTCATTTGAAATTATATCACTTAACAAATCCGAAACGGCGTGCTTATATGCAGGATTGTGCGTCTTTGGGTAAGGGCTCTTCTTTCGCCAGAGCACCTCATCGGGCAAATATCCCCTCATCGCCTGACGTAAAAGACCTTTTTCATAATTCTTATAGTCCTTCATTTCCCATGGCACATTATAAAGATATTCAACTATTCTATGGTCGCAAAAAGGCACTCTTACCTCCAAGGAGGAATACATACTCATTCTGTCCTTTCGGTCAAGAAGTGTCTGCATAAACCAGTCAAGATTAAGTTTCATCATTTCAGCCATTCGGCTATCGTCAGCGGTCATATCTGCCCTTTTCGGAGCTTCGGTTATGGTATTTTTATAACGTGAGTAAACATAGTCGTGAGCATCAATCTGTGTAGAAAACTCCTCTTTCAGAAAAGAAAAACGATAATCAGTTGACTGAGCCCATGGGAAACCGTCGGTCATTCTGACAGTTTTATCTCTGTACCACGGATAACCGCCGAATATTTCATCGGCACACTCACCCGAAAGTGCGACTGTCGCTTGCTCTTTTATCGCCCTGCACAACAGAAGCATCGATGAATCAACATCCGCCATACCGGGCAAATCACGAGCATCAACGGCATAAAACAAAGCGTTGACCAGCTCTTCTGTATCAATAACTACCCAGTGGTGCTTACCGTCAAGATAGCGTTCCATTATGTGTATAAACTCGGGGTCGGAATTTGGCTGAAACTTACTCTTTTTAAAATATTTGTCATTATCAACGTAATCAACAGAAAAAGTGTGAAGCATCTCCCCTTTTTCTTTAAAAGCTTCGTTTGCTACAGATGAAATTATGCTTGAATCAAGTCCTCCTGATAAAAATGTGCAAAGCGGAACATCGGAAACAAGCTGCCGTTTAATTGAATCGGTTACAAGAAAGCGTACCTTTTCAACAGTGGTTTCAAAACTGTCTGTGTGTTCAAGACACTCCAGCGACCAGTATTTATGAATTCTCAAACCGTGTTTGTCAAAAAAAGCGTAATGCGCAGGTTTAATTTCTTCAATATTTTTAAACACGCCACATCCGGGAGTTCTGCCAGGGCCAATCAGCATTATTTCAGCAAGAGAATTTATATCAATTTCGGCTTCAATTTCATGATTTTCTAAAAGTGACTTTATCTCCGATGCAAAAATAATTCCGTCCTTACAGCATGAATAAAACAATGGTTTTACACCCATTCGGTCACGAGCAAGAAAAAGTCTCTTGTTTTCGTGTTCCCATACACCGAAAGAAAAAATACCGTTAAGCAAATCAACACATTTTTCTCTGTACTCACAATAAGCCTTTAATACCACTTCTGTATCTGAATGGCTGAAAAAATTATAGCCTCTGCTTTCGAGTTTGTTTCTGATTTCTTCGGTATTATAAAGCTCACCGTTATAGCAAATTGTGAAAACCTCGTTACCAACTGCATAGGTCATGGGTTGTTTACCACGCTCAATATCAATTACAGCAAGCCGTCTGTGCATAAGCACGGCATCGGGTGAAAAGTATTCGCCATGCTGGTCAGGGCCTCTTGAAATAAGCTTGTTTTGCATATTGTAAAAATACTCTTTGTATTCTTCAAGATTTCGGCAAAAGGAAATTTGTCCGCAAATTCCGCACATAATATCACCTCGCTGTATTTTTACGGTATTTTTCTCTGGTTGCAAGTCCCCCTCTTATATGTCTTTGAGCCTTGTTCACATCAAGAACGCTTCTCACCTGCCGAAATAAAGAGGGATCAATTTTTTCAAGTTTATGTGTAACATCCATATGTACCGTGGATTTAGATATTCCGAAAACCTTTGCCGCTACTCTTACTGTTGTCTGATTTTTTACTATATATTCACCGATTTCAATAGCTCTGAGCTGTGTTAAATCATTCAAAAAACAACCCTCCCGAATTTACATATCACAAAATTGATATGCTCGGAAGGGCGCAATTATGCTTTTGTATTGAAATCTTACAATTAACGTATTATAATAATCACATCAGGCGGTGATTACTATTAAAGTCTTTGTTCCTACATATTTTGATAAATTCAAGTGCATTGCAGACAAATGTCCCGACACCTGCTGTATAGGCTGGGAGGTTGACATTGACCCTGAAACGGCACAAAAATATACTGCTATAGACGGTAAGCTTGGCGACAAAATTAAAAAGCATCTTGTCCGTGATGAAACGGGTTGTGACATTTTCACTCTTTGCGCGGGTGACAGATGCCCGTTTTTGAACGAGTGCAATTTATGCGAAATTCAGCTTAATTCGGGTGAAGAGTATCTAAGCAAAACCTGCACACTCTTTCCGAGATTTTATGACGATTTCGGTAAAATCCGTGAAATGGGGCTTGGTTTCGGCTGTCCCGAAGCGGCAAGACTTTTGCTTGAAGATAACGAGCCTTTTTCGCTTGAATTTTATGATGAATGTGTAGCTGAGGTTGAGGATATTGACGAGGATTTTCTCGGTGAACTGATAGCTTTGAGAGCAGAAATTTTCACCATCCTTGAAGAAGACAATCTGAACTTTAAAAAGAAAATTGAAAAGATATTTGACATTTCGATTGACTTTCAAAAAAGGCTTGACGGTAAACAGTTTATTGACAAAACACAACACAGGAGTTTTGACACCTGCCTTACCATTCTTGAAAACATGGAATACATAAAAGAAGAACGCAAGGAATTCGTAAAAAATCTGCATAGCAAAAAGCTTTCCAAAAACACATTAAATCTTTACAGAAGTGATTTTGAAAAGCTGATGAAATATTACATTTTCAGGTATCTTTTAAAGGCTTGCTATGATTATGATGTGCTTACTAAGGTAAAGTACGGCGTTTTTGCCTGTATCGTCATCAGCCGTATTTATGACTTTGTCGGCTTTCCCGACCTTGAAACAAGGGTAAAAATAATGTACAGCTATTCAAAAGAGGTCGAATATTCCGACATAAATATGGATTTGCTTGATGAAATGCTTTATAACGATTTTGACACGGAAGATTTGATTGGATTATTATAAAAATCAGGAGGACTTATGTCAACAGTTTTTTGTTTTGCTTCAATGTTTTAAGTTCCGAGCGAAAATGAGATTGATGTTGTTTATCAAGGAGATATAAATGAGCAAGTTTGAGTTTTTTTATGAGTTTAATATTATATCTGACGGTGAAATTACATTAAAAGTTTCTCAAAAATATCATGGTGATGATGAATTGTTACCCTTTTATTACTACGATATTTTTGTCGGCAATACCGCTGTCGGTAAAATCAGTATCCGTATCGGCAGTAACTATCATTCATATTATAACGGTAATATCGGTTATGAAATTGACAAAGAATTTCGTGGTAAAAATTATGCATACAAAGCTTGCAAACTAGTGTTGTTGGTTGCTAAAGCACACGGTATGAATGAATTGATATTGACTTGTGACGAAAACAACATTGCTTCTTATAAAACTATCGAAAAACTCGGAGCTGAACTCATCGAGTTAGTAAAACCACCAAAAGATTATTTTGCATATCGTGAGAATATGGATAATCAGAGGATATATAAATTACAATTATTGGAGAAGTGATATGAACATAACAATACGCAAAGCCAAACTAGGCGATGAGAAAACTCTTTCATATATTCAGACGGAATCGTGGAAGTCTGCTTTTGCGGATATCATTTCTGCTAAAAATATGGAAAGATGTACTGATATAGCAAAAGCTGAAGCAATGTACGAAAATATACTGAAATCCGGTTATGCTGACATATCAATTCTTGAAATTGATGGTAAACCTCATTGTATTGCCTCTTGGAGTAAAGCAAGAAATCCTGAATTTTCAGACCATGCAGAACTAATTTGTATTCACAGTTTGTGTGATAATTGGGGCAAAGGCTACGGCTCAATTATGATGAAGCATATTTTTGAAGAAATTAAGAATTCAGGATACGACAAGGTGCTGTTGTGGGTATTTGAAAAAAACAATCGTGCTCGTAGGTTTTACGAAAAACACGGCTTTGAATTAACTGATAACAAACATATTGCTTTTGATGCGGTTGAGGTAATGTATTTTAAAAATTTTAACAATTGATATTATGTGAATTTACACCCTGCAGACTAGAAAATCTGCAGGGTGCTTTGACTTAATTGTATTTAAATGTGATTTGGGTCAACATTCAGCACCTTGCAAATATGAATTACTGTGTCGAAACTGGAACCACCAATTCCTCTTGACAGCAATGTCATTAAAGAGCTGTACGGTATATCTGCTTCTTTTGAAAACTGTCTTAAACTTTTATATCTGTCTAAAATTATATTGCGCAGTTTTTGTTCCCTATTCATTCGGTTCCTCAACTTTTATAATTTCAATACCGCTTTCTTCAAACAACTGTAATTCATCTCCTTCCGATGCATCCCAATCAGTTATAATACAATCAAGGCGATTTGCAGGACAAATACTGACAATTGATTCAAACCCGATTTTTTCTGTTGGATAAAGACCTATTGCGGTTTTTGAGCTATCAATCACGGCATTCCAAAAACTAATTGCCTGCGACTTTTGAATAGATAAGCCAAACTTTGAAGATATACAAGCAGAAGTAATGAAACATTTGTCAAAACGTAATCTTTTTATCATTTCAATTGCAAAAGTATCATAAAAATTCCCCTTTGCATCCATCTCACCACCGAGTAAAATTGTAGAAATATTTTCTTTCTGTCTAAGTTCTTCCGCCAGAATTGTGCTGTTTGTGACAACTCGAATATGCAAGGAGTCGGGTATATTTTGCACCATAAAATAACCCACGGTTGCAGAAAGAATAAATACAACGTCGTTTTGATTTATCATAGATACAGCTTTCTTTGCTATTTCGAGATAATTCTTCTTAACTTCTGTTATATCTTTACAAGTCATTCTTGGCGGTTTGCTATGGGCTATCTGACGAGCAGGTATTGCACCACCGTGAGTTCTTTTGCACACACCTCTTTTTTCCAGTAAACGCAAATCACGCCTTGCTGATTCATCTGATATTCCAAATTTCTGTGTAATTTCCGAAACGGTAATTTTACCGTTATTTTTTAATATTTCAGATATTTCTTGATGTCTTTCTTCTATAAACATGTTATTCCTCCGTAAATTATTTATCGAATTCGACAGCAATATAATACCACACATTCGGTAACAAATCAATATTTTCGGTAATCGGATTTGCGTATATTTCAAATCAAATAGTAAAACACGGACAGTTTTTACTATCCGTGCTTTGTGTTTTGTAATTATAAAAGAATTCTACCGCCGATTTCAATAAGAAAATCATCGTTTTTGATTACTTTAATCAGTTCTGCTTCGTCCTTTGGTAAAAGCTTTGTTCTTGTGGCGGAAATTCCTGCGAAGCCGGGATGATGGTAGTCTGATCCGACAGTCATAATCTTACCGTGCTCTGCTGCGTATTTTGCCGCTACCGCTACCCTGCTGTTGTGGTTCTGATGCACATTGAATGCTTCAACAGCATCAAGCAAATCCTGGTTCATTCTTATCATTCCGTTGCGGAACGGGTGTGCCTGAATGAGCAAAGAGTCTTTCTTTTTATATTCCTTAACGAAGGTTTCAAGGTTGGTGTTAAGGTAATCGAAAATATCGGGAAGTTCATCAAAGGTGAAGCCGTAGAACAGATAGTCGTTATCGCTGTGCTTATAAAACCTCAACTCCGCACCGGTATAAACCTTCATCCCGAGTTTATCTCCTGTTTCATAAGCAAGGTAAAGATCTTTTTTGAACTTATCAAGTGCTTTTTCTTTAGACTCGGCGTGTTCCGTATCCGAAATCAAATGGTTTGTAATTGCAATCGCATCATACCCTGCCTCGTGAAATGTGCGAACAAGGTCATCTGCCTTTACTTCCGAACATCCGCTTGCGGGAGACGAGTGTGCATGCAGTTCCGTGCGATACGGATAGAGTTTTTTTAATTCTTCTGATATTGTTTTTGGATTATACATTATCTTCACCCTACTTCTTTTCTAAAGCATTATACATAATTTCGTGAACCATTTCTCCGATTTCGTTTGTTTTCATATCTGCGATTTTTTCATACGGTATTATTTCAACTATTCTGAATCTTATTTCAGTACGCCTGAAAAATCGGTTTTTATCAATCTGACGTGTATTTGCAATGGTTGCAACAACAATCGGCACTTTTGCTTTTTTTGCAATTTTAAAAGAGCCGTTTCTGAAAGGGAGCAAACCCTCACCTGTTTTGTTGACCCAGCCCTCGGGATAAATACCCATAGCACAGACACCGTCTGTTATATTCTGTGCCGCTTTGTTTATCGCTTTAACAGCTTCACGGTTATTCTCCCTATCAAGTCCTACACAACCCGATTTTAAGATATACTTTCCACCAAATTTTATGTCAAGATTTTCCTTTTTTGACACAAATGCAAGATTATTTTTTCGCAATGTCCACATTGCTATCATCGGGTCATAGCTTGAAATATGATTACCGACAAACAGAAACTTTCCGTCATCTGGAACTTTCTCCAATCCCGAAACACGGATTTTAACCCTGGCAAGTTGAAAATACAACTTAAGGGAATAAAGAAGCAGAAATCTGTATGAATTGTGAATATTCTTTACTTCTTCATTACGTTTTACAGTAAACGAATAGGCAATAAGAAACAACAAATGCAATCCGCAAAGCAAAGCCAGAATAAGTATGTGTAAAAGTATCGCCCATACAATGTCAACAACAGATGTTACAATATTAAATTTATAAATGATAAAAAAATCAATCAAAGCAGCAACTGTCCAATATAACTGAAGCATAATAATTCCTCTATTTAGAATGTTAAAAGTATTATAACCGATGTGCTTGTAAAATTCAACACAAACACATCGGCTTTACTTATTAAAATTTATTCTGCAGCAAAATTTCCTGTGTAAAGCTGATAATACTTACCCTTTTCTTCAATAAGCTTATCGTGATTACCACGCTCGATAATTCTGCCGTTTTCAAGTACCATAATTACATCAGAATTCTGAATGGTAGAAAGACGGTGCGCAATAACAAAAACTGTTCTGCCTTTCATAAGGGCATCCATACCCTGCTGAACTATAGTCTCGGTACGTGTATCAATAGATGAGGTTGCTTCATCAAGAATCATTACAGGCGGGTCTACAACCGCACAGCGTGCAATGGAAAGAAGCTGACGCTGACCCTGTGAAAGGTTTGAGCCGTTTGAAGTGAGCATTGTGTCATATCCCTGCGGTAAACGGGTAATGAAGTCATGTGCATTTGCAAGCTTTGCCGCCGCTATACACTCCTCATCGGTAGCATCAAGCTTACCGTAACGGATGTTTTCCATAACAGTTCCCGTAAACAGATTTGTTTCCTGCAAAACTATACCTAGAGAATGACGAAGGTCATCCTTTTTGATTTTGTTGATGTTAATTCCGTCGTATCTTATCTTTCCGTCTGCAACATCATAAAAACGATTAATAAGATTTGTGATAGTTGTTTTACCTGCACCCGTTGCACCGACAAAAGCAACTTTCTGTCCCGGCTCGGCGTAAAGTGTTACATCGTGGAGAACGATTTTGTCGGGCTCGTAACCAAAATCCATATTTTCCATACGGACATCACCCATAAGCTTTGTGTAAGTAACCGTACCGTCCTCGTGCGGATGTTTCCATGCCCAGATGCCTGTGCGTTCCTTGCACTCAACGAGCTGACCGTCAATCTCTTTTGCATTGACAAGCGTTACATATCCCTCGTCAACCTCGGGTTCTTCGTCCATAAGTTCGAAGATTCGGTCAGCACCTGCAAGAGCCATTATAATATGGTTAAAGTGCTGTGAAATCTGCGTGATGTTGTTTGTGAATTGACGGGTCATATTGATAAACGGAATTACAACAGCAAGACCCAAAGCCTGACCCGAAAGTGAGACATTGTGAACATCAGGTGTGAGAATAAGAACACCACCGATAAATGCAATTAAAACGTAGAGAATATTACCAATATTACCCATAATGGGCATAAGGATGTTTGCAAAGCTGTGTGCTTTTGATGCTTCTTCAAAAAGGCGGTTGTTAATTTTGTCGAAAGCCTCACAGCTCTCCTGCTCGTGGTTAAACACCTTAACGACCTTCTGACCGCTCATCATTTCTTCGATATAGCCCTCGGTTTCGCCGATTGCTTTCTGCTGACGAAGGAAGTATTTTGCTGAATTACCGCCGACGTGCTTTACAACAAACATCATAAGCACAACTGCCGCAAAGACAACAAGAGTCATCCAAAGGCTCAAATAGAGCATATATGCAACGAGGATTGTTATTGTCAAAGCAGACATTATCAATGACGGTAAAGCCTGCGAAATGAGCTGACGCAAGGTGTCAATGTCGTTTGTATAGTATGACATTATGTCGCCGTGTGAGTGTGTGTCAAAATACTTTATGGGTAGATTCTGCATTTTTGAAAACATCTTTTTACGTGTGCTGTTCAAAAAGCCCTGTGTTACCACAGCCATAATTCTAGCCTGCGAAAAAGATGCGATTATGCCGACAACATAAATTCCGGCCATTAAAGTGATAAGAGATAAAATACTATTTGAGGTTTCCGATGTCCAGCCGACTTTCAGGCCCTCTTCAACACGTGCAACAATCTGGTTGAGAAAAAGACTGGCTGAGGTTGATGCAACAGTTGAAAAGATGACACAGCCGACAGCAACGCAGATGAGCAACTTATACTCTGCAAAGAGCATCTTTATAAGCCTTTTAAATGTACCTTTCTTTGCCTGCGGACGTTTTCCGTGCGGCATGGGAGGTTGTTTTCTATTCGGTTTAATCATCAAAATCACCTGCCCTCGTCTGCGATTCAAATACCTCTCGGTAAATTTCGTTTGTTTCAATAAGCTCATCATGACTTCCGAAACCGTTGACTGTACCGTTATCAAGAACAATAATCTTGTCTGCATCTTGTACCGATGAAATTCTTTGAGCAATTATAATCTTTGTTGTATCAGGAATTTCCTCACGGAAAGCTTTTCGGATAAGTGCATCTGTTTTTGTGTCGACAGCACTTGTTGAGTCGTCAAGAATGAGAATCTGCGGCTTTTTAAGAAGCGCTCGTGCAATACAAAGACGCTGTTTCTGTCCGCCCGAAACATTCGTACCGCCACGTTCAATAAAGGTGTCATAACCGTCAGGCATTGCAGAAATGAATTCATCTGCCTGTGCCAATTCGCAAGCGTGCTTTATCTCCTCGTCAGTTGCGTTTTTGTTACCCCAACGCAGATTCTCTTTAACTGTGCCGGAGAAAAGAACGTTTTTCTGCAGTACAACGGAAACAGCATCTCTCAATGTTGTTACGTCATAATCACGCACATCAACACCGCCGACCTTAACACTACCTTCGGTAACGTCGTAAAGACGTGAGATAAGCTGAATGAGCGATGTTTTACTGCTGCCTGTTGCACCGATGATACCAACAGTCTCACCGGACTTGATTTCAAGATTTATGTTTTCAAGAGTTTTTCTGTCTGCCTGTGAAGAGTAAGAAAAGCTTACATTTTCAAAGCTGACATTTCCGTTTGTTACCTGCATAACGGGATTTTCAGGGTTCTGAATTGTGCTTACTTCATCAAGAACCTCAACGATACGGTTTGCAGAAGCCGCTGACATTGAAACCATAACAAAAATCATGGTAAACATCATAAGGCTCATAAGAACCTGCATACCATAAGTCATTACAGAAGAAAGACCGCCGACAGTAAGCTCCGTTGCTCCTGATGTGATGATAAGCTTTGAGCCGATATAACAAATAAGAAGCATAACAACATAAATTGCCATCTGTACCAAAGGACTTGCAAGCGCCATAAGCTTTTCAGCTCGTGTAAAATTATCGCAAACATCGTCAGATGCAATTCTGAACTTTTCTTTTTCATAATCTTCACGAACAAAAGACTTAACCGCTCTTATTCCGCCTACATTTTCCTGTACAGAGTTGTTAAGTGCGTCATATTTCTTGAAAATGCTTCTGAAAAGAGGTAAAACAGTCTTCATCATCATACTTACACCGATGATAAGAAACGGAACTGCAGTAAGGAAAATGAGTGTCAGCTTTTTACTGATTCTCATAGTCATCACAACAGAGAAAATAAGCATCATCGGGCTTCGAAGAGCTGTTCTTATTATCATCATAAATGAGTTCTGCACATTAGTCACATCTGTTGTAAGTCTTGTAACAAGACTTGATGTTGAAAACTTGTCGATGTTAGCAAATGAATAATTCTGCACCGCATAAAATAAATCGTGGCGCAGATTTTTTGCAAAGCCGCTTGACGCTACCGCACAGAAATGACCTGACAGCGCACCGCAGATGAGTGACATAACAGCAAGAAGCACCAATATTCCGCCGTACCTTGCAATTATTGATATTTCACATTGGTTTTCGATGTTATCAATGAGCTTTGCGGTTGTAAACGGTATCATAACCTCGATAATAACCTCAAGCGCAATAAAAAGCGGACTTAATATGGTCTGAATTTTATACTCTCTTATACACTTCGAGAGCCTTTTGATTGCGTGCATTCTTATTCCTCCTTATCATTTTCAAGATTATTTTTCATTCTTTTTATATATTCGTTCAAAGTACTTTTTTCTTCTTCGGTAAAGCCTTTGGTAAGTGTTTTTTCAAGAAGCCGCTGGTCTTTTTCAAAAAGTACGGATAACTCTTCCGCTTTAGCTGTAAGTACAAGTTTTTTCAGTCTTGCATCGTGTGACACTTTTTGCCTTGCCACAAGACCCTTTTGCTCCATCAAATCAATAACCTTTGATGCTGTTGAACGGGTAACATCAAAAGCCTTTTCTATATCCTTTTGAAAAACATCTTTTTCTCTGTTGCAAGAAAGATATGCAATTATCCAACCGTGAGTTCCCGTAACCGAATCAATCATTTTTTTATTCGGACTGTTTTCAATAAAACGGTGAATCCTATGGGATAACGAACGAAGCTCGGCACTAATCATTTTTTCACTGTTGTTTTTCAAAAACACACCTCCTCAAAATAGTTCGATATTCAACATTATAATTAAAGCATCTTTTTATGTCAATGCTTTTGAATAATTTTGAAGTGAACAATTTGTAAACTTTGTACAAATATAGGAATTACGTTCATTTATTGGGGTCTAATTTTAAAAAACTTTATGCTTTTGTCATAAAAGGTTAACGATTTTTTAAAATCTATTGCAAAAAAAAATCAAATGTTGTATAATGGCAAAAAAACTGAAAGGTTGTTGATTATGAGTAAGAAAGAAAAGAAGGTTAAGGAAAAGAAAGAAAAAGTAACAACTCCTGAAAAGGAAGCACAGAAGAGCTTAATTATCAAGTGTGTATCAGCTATTCTCTGTGTAGTTATAGTTTGTATCAGTCTTAATTCAGCATTCGGTAAGATTGCTGAAGCTGTTAAGGCTTCTGAATCTGTACTTCCCGTAGCAGGCGTTGTTTCAGGCGGTTCTGTTTCTGCTGACAACGATGCAACTACAGATGACACTGTACCGTCAGACGACACAGTTGCAGGCGACGACACAGCAACAGATGTTCCCGCTGACGACACAGCAACTCCTGATGCTACAGAGCCCGCAGGCGATACAGGTGCAACTCAGGCTCCCGCAGGTAACACAGATTCAAGTGCATCCAAGGCTCCCCAGACCAAGGCTGAAGTTGTAGCATATTTCAACACAGCAGTTAACAAGGTTAAGACAAATGCAAAGGCAGTTGAGCAGAAGAGTGTTACAAACTACCTTGCAAGCGCAACAACAATCACAAGCGGTATCAAGAGTATTTACAATATGCTCGGTGGTGACGATTGGCTTGATAAGATGCTCAAGGATAACAGCCAGGGTGCCGCTACATACACAGGTGCAGACATCAAAGCAAAGTTCCCTGTTGAGGGTGAATCATATGCAAGTAAGCTTACAGCAAATGACGTTTCATCTGCAACTTGCACAGAAAAGAACGGTGTTTATACAATCAAGGTTACAACAGTAGCAGACGGTAAGTCTTCAACTGTTAAGCATGGTGAAGGTCACGCTCCCAAGGCATTCAACGTTATCCTTCCGGGCGTAGTTAATGACAACATCCCCGGTATCGCAACAAGCCTTGTAGGTACTGCATCAATGAACTATCCTGCATCAACAGCTACAATTACAGTTGATGCTAAAACAGGTAACGTTCTTACAGCAGAATACGACCTTAAGTGGACAATCAACTTTGACAAGATGGGAATCATTCTTCCGTTCGGCACAAAGTCAATCTACACAATCAAGTGGTAAGCATTTTAATAGTTTTAAGACCGACAGAAATGTCGGTCTTATTTTTATTGAAATCAAAAGAGAGATGTTGTATAATGCTTTGTAACAGCATATAAATATACAATGTCTGGAGGTCCTAAAATGTATATTATTGAAGTTTTGAAATCTATACTCTTCGGTATTGTTGAAGGTATTACCGAATGGTTACCCATAAGCAGTACGGGACATATGATTTTGCTTGAGCAAATCTGCTCTTTTAAAAGTGTTTCTCCCGAGTTTTTTGAGATGTTCCTTGTTGTTATTCAGCTCGGTGCAATTTTTGCGGTTATAGTTATGTTCTGGAACAAGCTCTGGCCGTTTAAAACAATCACCACCCAAGAAGGTAAGAAAGATATTAAACTCCGTATGGCTAGCATCAACCTCTGGCTTAAGGTACTTGTAGGTTCTATCCCCGCAGGTGTGCTTGGTCTTATTTTTGATGATTTGCTCGACAAATATCTCTACAACCATATCACGGTTGCTATTACTTTGATTGTTTACGGCGTGCTGTTCATCGTGATTGAACACGTAAACAAAAAAAGAAAGCCGAGAGTAAAAAAACTTACAGAGCTTTCTTATAAAGACGCTTTTCTTATAGGTCTTTTTCAGGCTCTTTCATTAATTCCCGGAACATCACGTTCGGGCTCAACAATCCTCGGCGGTATCACAATCGGCACATCAAGAAGAGTTGCTTCCGAATTCACCTTCTTCCTTGCAGTTCCTGCAATGCTCGGTGCGTCATTTCTAAAAATTCTTAAATTTGGTTTTGCCTTTTCCGCTATGGAATTTGTTATTCTAATAAACGGTATGATTACAGCCTTTACCGTTTCACTTCTCGTAATCAAATTCTTAATGGACTTTATCAAAAAGCACAATTTCAATATTTTCGGAATTTACAGAATTATACTCGGTGCCATTGTGCTGATATCTTTCATTGTTTCAAGGTGAGTATAAATGAATACACAAAGACGATATATTTTTAAAAATATTCTCAACTGCCGTGATATAGGCGGCTACCCTACCCCGCACGGTGTAACCAAATTCGGTCGTTTTCTGCGTTGCGGAATTGTCAACACACCCGAGGATTGGGAAATTGATGAATTAAACAAGCTGAACATCGGAACTTCGATTGATTTGCGAGGTGCTTATGAGGCCAACGAAACACCGTTATCACTGGAAAGGCTTGACGGTGCAGAAATCTATAATCTGCCTTTGTACGAATTCAATGTTGCAACCAAGGAAGGTATGGATTTGCCGCTTGCACAGATCTATGAAGGCATTGTTGACAACAACAAAAAAAGCATTGCAAAAGTGCTGAACACCATTGCAGATGCTAAAGACGGAATTGTAATTTATAACTGTTTCTTCGGAAAAGACAGAACAGGTATTCTGACTATGCTTTTGCTAAGCATTGCAGGAGTTTCAAAGGAAGATATTATAGCTGACTACCAGCAGACTTACACCTATATTAAACCTTATATTCAAACACACTCCGACGTTTTGTGGGACACTAACAGCGAAAAGCATTATTCCTTACCCGAGACAATGGAAGAGGTTGTGGACAATATAGTGAAAAAATACGGTTCAGTTATTGATTATATAAAATCTGCCGGTGTGAGTGATGTCTCAATTGAGAAAATCAGAAAAAGACTTTGTGAATAATAATGGAAACGGTGCGGTTGAATCAACCGCACCGTTTTTTAATAAAGCACTTTTGAAAGAATAAAGCAAGTCCAGAGAGCAACTACAAAAAATCCTTCTGCAGGAATTGCAAGCTTTGTGTAGGGGCATTTCCAGCCTTTATCAACACAGAGGAAAATTGTTCGGGTTACAAATACCGTTGTTGCAAAGAAAAGACCGCCAACCAACGAGTAAACAGGAGTGCCGAGTGCAAGTGTCAGATACAGAAGAAATGCACCTAAAGCAAACGATATGCCTCCATAATAAACTCTGATTTCCGTTTTGCCTGCGTTATCTACCGGTTTTATGGAAAAAGACTCCGCATTCTTTATCGGACTTATAATAAATACAATTGCCATACCGAAGAAATAACCGATAAGGCAAATTACTGCCACGCTCGCAGGAATATTAACCCAAAAAACTTCTTTTAAAAACTCCATAAGTTCTCCTTATTCAATTGAAATCATCTGGTGAATATTGACCTCGGGTACAATGAAGGAAACTTTACCGTCCGCATAATCAAAAGCAATCTCTTCAAGCTGCGGAACAAGCATTACCTTTGAAGGCTTATCACACTTTACACTTACTTTGATATTGCAAAGCGGAACAACGTCTTCAATAACCTCGGTGTTTTCGCCTCGGTTTGTGGTGTGAGCAAAGAGCAAATGAACGATTTTTCTCTCTCCCTGTTGCATAAGCGTTGCGACACCCCTGTCAGGCATTGCAGCTTCAATCGAAAGCTCATCGCCCACAAGACGGTTAATGATATAATTAACCATTTCTTTCTGGTGGAAATCACCGTATTTGCCGTAGCCTGCAAAGATATCCCAACCGATATAGGCAATATTACCTTTTATAACCGCTGTAGGATATGTATAGCTCGGGTCGTTTGGTGCGTGCTGATGAGAACAGAAACGGTCAGGAGTTCTGTTGAAATAAGGATTCTGACCGTAGGCAATAATCTCGGCATCAATATTTTCAAAAAGATGTGACGGTGTACGCATAAGGTATTCCGTCTTGCCGTTTACCACTTCAAACTCGGGAATATAATAATTCGGTCTGAATTCATTTAACCCTGCGTACTTAACGCCTGTATCAACACAGAAATTATTATTCTCGTCAAGACCTGAAACACCTGAAAGAATCAGCTTGCCTCCGTTGGCAAGGAACACCTCAACCTTGGATTTGAGGTTAGCATCAAATCTCCATGAATCCGGAAGAATAAGCAGTTTGTACTTATTGAAGTCTTCTTCAAGGTCAATGAAATTATAAAGACGGTGTATTTCAAAAAGGATTCTGTTTGCACCGATATCGGGCTTTACGCTGTCACTATGCCAGGCACCGCCCATAACCTCAGTAGAAAGAACAGCAATATCTGCAATTGCTTTTGCGCCCTTGCACCAAGGCTCTTTCTTTTCTACCTCAGAATAAGCTGCACCGATAAGTCGGAATGTTGCTTCGTTTAACTGTCCGTTCGGGTGCATCTGGTCACCCACAGAACTGCCGCCGCCGACTGCAAGAGAAAGTGCCGCCTCGTATCTTAAAGCGTTAGGGTGCTTGAATCCACCGAATTCGCCCCAGGACTTGTGGAATTTACCTGTCATTCCGAGGTAATCTTCACGCAAGGTTCTTGCATAAGAAGCAGACATCGGGAAATGGTCATAGCTCCAACCGCCCGTCGGGAGACTTTCGAGTTCAAGGTGGTGCATAGTGTCAACAAGATCTCTTCTGCCCTTTGAGAGGTGACCCGAATTTTGGAAAACAAGCGTTGTGTCGCTGTACTTTCTTACAGCCTTTTCAACCTCGTCAAGATAATGTCTGTAAACCTTTTTACCGAAGGTTTTAACATCATCGTCATTGAGGTAGCTCAAGCCGAGTTTTGCCATATCTTTACGGCATTTTGAGCAATAGCACATTCTTTCGCCGACAATGTCAAGGAAAATTTCGCAAGGGTTGTAAACCTGCATAACCTCTTCAATCTCTGCAATGAGCTTATCAAGATAACCCGTATTAAAGCACATCACATGGTATCTTGCATGAAAAAAGTCACCACATTGGTTTGTGTCATCCTTATTTCTGTGTAACCATTCGGGATGCTCGATTGCATCCTTTTCATCATAGCCTGCAGAAATATAAACAGGAGCCTTTACTCCTATTTCTTCGCAAGCATCAAGCTGTGCTTTTAGCAAATCGAACTTTAATGTCGGGTGCATTTCATTTACCTTTGACGGGTGAAATGAATAACCATGGTGGCATTTTGAGAAAACTGTGATGGAATCGACATGACCGAGCTTTATAATCCTCTGCCACTCCTCCTTATCAAAAGCCGCACCTACATCAGGAATTGCAGGTGAAGTGTGGAAATCGAGATGAACCTGTCTGAATCTGAAATCTTTCATAATATCCTCCTTAAATGGAATAATATTATGATAATATAAAATATTTTTGTTTTCAATCTTTTTTTCTTTGAAAATTTATGTATAATATAATTATCACTCAAAAGGAGAGAAATTTATGAACAATAATGCAATGTTTAAAATCGGATATGGTCTTTATGTTATTACTGCAAACGTTAACGGCTACGATAACGGTTGTATAGTGAACACCGTTATTCAGGTTACAAGCAGTCCTAACAGAATCAGCGTGACAATTAACAAAGATAATAAAACACACGATATGATTAAAGATTCAGGAAAATTTAATGTTTCTATGCTTTCGGAAAACGCTACTTTTGACATTTTCAAGCACTTCGGTTTTCAAAGCGGAAAAACAATAAATAAATTCAACAATTTCTCTGATTATAAAAGAAGTGCTAACAACATAACTTATTTAACAACCGGCACATGTGCATTTTTGAGTGCAACTGTTTACTCCTGCGTTGACCTCGGTACACACACAATGTTTATTGCAAATGTTGTCGACGGCGAAGTTTTATCAAATGACGAGCCTGTAACATACAGCTATTACCACGCTAACATCAAGCCAAAGCCACAGACGGTTGAGGTTAAATCGGAAAGTGCTTACAGATGCAAAATTTGCGGTTATATACATGAAGGCGACCTCCCGGACGATTTCATCTGTCCCCTTTGCAAGCACGGAGCTTCAGATTTTGAAAAAATAAAATAACTTAATAACGGACTAAAAGCGGCATTAACCCCGTATAAATTATTGAACGGAGGGGTAAAATGCCGCTTAAATTTTTATTAGTCTTTATTGGTGGACTTGGACTTTTTCTTTACGGAATGAAGCTTATGTCCGACTCGCTGGCAGGCTTTGCAGGTAATGAAATGAAAAACCGACTTCAAAAAGCAACCGATACACCTTTGAAAGGTGTTTTGTTGGGTGCAGGAGTTACGGGGATAATTCAAAGTTCAACTGCAACCACGCTGATGTCAATGGGCCTAGTGAACGCAGGCACAATGAGCATTTATGAAGCCCTACCCGTAATTATGGGAGCAAATATAGGAACAACGGTTACGGGGCAATTGTTAAGCCTTGCAGATATATCAAAAGACGGGTTGTTGCTATCGGTTCTCAAGCCGTCGTTTTTTTCACCTTTTTGCATTTTAATCGGTGCTGTACAATTGATTTTTTTCAAGAAAAAAGAAA
Source organism: Clostridia bacterium (assembly GCA_017481575.1). Taxonomy (GTDB): domain Bacteria; phylum Bacillota; class Clostridia; order Oscillospirales; family Acutalibacteraceae; genus CAG-488. The sequence continues at coordinate 50,630 of JAFUPA010000055.1, forward strand.
CACATCAGAATGCTGCTGTTTTTATAGGTCTCGGAATACTTTTTACAGGTATGCAAGAGATGGAAAACGGCTTGAAGCCGTTGTCTGAATCGCTCCAATTTCATAAGCTTTTTCTTGCTTTCAGAAACCCTCTTCTTGCAATACTTTTAGGGGCGGCAATAACAGCAATACTTCAAAGCTCATCGCTTTCGGTAGGAATTCTGCAGTCGCTATCTGCAACCAATGCAATTTCATTTTCGGCGGCTGTGCCAATAATACTCGGTATGAACATCGGTAAATGTCTGCCCGAGCTTGTAGCTTCGTTGAGCACAAATAAAAACACCAAAAGGACAATTTTCGCTGACCTTTTGGTGAATATAATCGGGGTTGCGGGAGTATTCATACTTGTCTATGGTACAAAACATATTTTCATTCTGCCGTTTTGGGATGATAATGCAACCAAAAGTATGATTGCAATGTTTCACACGGCATTCAATGTTGTTTCTACTTTTGCTTTGTTGCCGTTCTATAAAAAGATAATTGCCGGTACAAATAAGATTATAAAATAGTTATCTTTGAATCTGTGTGCCACTCAAATCTACAATATAGTTGTGCTTTAAAAGCATACCGTCAACGGTTAAAGTTTCAAAGCCGTCGGCGGTTATTTTTTTTATAAATTCCGCCACTTCACTTTCCCCTGTAACGAGGATAATATCTCCCGATGAAAAGTTTTCAGCGGTATCATCAGTTTTCCATTGAACAGGATAAAGACCGAGAGAAAAAATTGCATCAACACAGTTTGCATCATAGCTGTTATTGTTAAAACGAACAAGGTCGGTATTTTTACCTGTAAGAAAAGAAAGTCGCTCTATCCTTGAGGCAATACGGTCGTTAATTTCTTTGCGTGTTTTTCCTCTGATATCATCTTCTAAAATCCCGACTGTGTGCCCGTGAGCCGTAATCTCCCTAACCTTTTGAGCGTACAATTCCTGAAACGCCTCACTTACAAAAAAGGTTGCTTTTGTTTCACCGAAAGCTTCAAGCAAGAAATCTACATTAGTGTTTTCATAAACATTTACACTAAGTGCTACTTTATTTTCTTCGATTTCGACACTTGTTATAGGTACCCGGTGAATTGCAGACATAACTGACTTGACACCGACAGAAGAGAAAACCGAAAGAGCAATTAAACCTGCAAGAATAATGCTAAAAACCGGAATAATATTGCGTTTTTTTAACACAAGGAACTTCAAATGCACCACCTCGGTGAATTATATGACAAAACAAATTGGTAAATTCTAAATTTGCTATTGTATTTTTGACAATTTATATGTATAATACTATGGTAAAAAGTATGCAGACGGACAAGGCAATGTATTTTGTTCACTTACCGTCTGCGGTAAATCCGCACATACGGTGCGGTGGAGGAGTTATGAACATGCTTGGAAAATATGTTCGCATTAAGGTAACTCATCCAATCCATTCTTACAGCAATGAGCAAGGCTTTACTTATGAACTCAACTACGGTGAGGTTGAGGGAGCAAAGCAGTACACCGCTCCCGTGAAGGGTGCGTTTATTATGGGTATTAACCACCCTGTACGTAGCTTTGACGGCAGAGTAATCGGAATTGTACATTACACAGACTGCAACGAAATTGATTGGATTGTGGCACCCAAAAGCACAAGATTTATTAACATTGACATTATCAGCGCAATTGACTTTGCGGTTAAAGACCGTGAGCATACCATTGATTGCCTTTACGAGCGTTCCTGCGGTGCTGTTGTTTACCGCAATATCGGCGGAATGATAAGATTTTTGCTTATCAAAAACCGCAGAAGTGCACACTGGGGCTTCCCAAAGGGGCACGTCGAATTCGGCGAAACCGATCACCAGACCGCATACCGAGAGGTACTTGAAGAAACGGGTATACATATAAACATTCATCCCGACTTTATAACAAAAAGTCAGTACACCATTCAGGGTAAGGTTGAGAAGAATGTTACAATTTACCTCGCTTCTACCAACGACACACAGACGATAATCCAGAAAGAAGAAATTGAGGATTACATCTGGCTCGGTTATGACAAGGCTTTGACAAAGCTTCGCTTTGAAAATGATAAATCAATATTGTTAAAAGCGTATAATTACTTGGTTAAAAATAAAATAATAACGGAGTAAAATTATGGAACAAATAATTGAGAGTATGGTCGACCTCTTTGGCACCAAAATCCCCAATGAGCTTACGGTTTTTGTAATTTCACTTTTCCCAGTTCTTGAGCTTAGAGGCGGTCTTATCGCCGCACGTTTACTTGAAATGGATGCTTTAAAAGCGTTTTTTTACTGTTTTTTAGGAAATATGGTTCCGATTCCGTTTATACTTCTTTTCATCCGAAAGATTTTTGACTGGATGAGAAAGTGGAAGTATATGGGTAAGATAATTGTTAAAATGGAGAAAAAGGCTGAAAAGCACCGTCCTACGATTGAAAAATACGGTATATGGGGACTGTTCATACTTGTTGCCATTCCCCTGCCCGGCACAGGCGGTTGGACAGGCGCTCTGGTTGCCGCAGTTATGGATTTACGCATGAGACGAGCATTGCCTGCTATCGCATTAGGCGTTTTTGCTGCAGGACTTATCGTTGGCGGAATTTCCTTCGGTCTTTTTGCAAACGTATAAAATTATGAAACAGACAAAAACAGGAATTCAGTTTATCCTCTTTTTCACCGTCGGTTCCGTTAATTTTTTCTTAAGACAGATAACCTTTACTGTTTTGTCCGCATTCGGACTAAATGTGATGTTTTGCAACTTTGTTGCTTTTACAGTAAGTGTCATAGGTTCTTACCTCATAAACGGAAATGTAATTTTTAAAAAGCAGGAAAACGAAAACAGAGTATGGTGGAAGGTCTTTTTAAAACTGTATTTTGTATATGCAGGCACAGGACTTGTGCTGTCCGGAATACTTATTTGGTTCTTTCTTAATGTTGTAAAGCTCTCGCAGTTTATGCCGGCTTGTTTTGACGCATTGAACCTGACACAGTTTGTACCTGACATTGAAGCAAGCCTTATTGCCAAAGGAAACACTACCCCACCCTATGAATGGGTAGCAAAGCCCGTAGCATCGGTTATAACAGTTTTGATTATTACACCGCTTAATTTTATTGTGAATAAATATTGGGCATATAAGCCACAAAAATAACGAGGACGAAAACGTCCTCGTTATTTTTATAATATCCACTCATAAAGAATTCCGAAAAGTTCACGAACATAATAGGTTGGTAAAACCCATATTTCAGTAACCCCCGAAACAGCCGAACTTTCAAGTCCCAAGGATTTTGCAATCTGCTTTGCACGGTACTCGTGAAATTCATTTGTTGCAATCGCAATCTGCGGATTTAAGTTTTCACGCTCAATAATTTCTTTTGAAAACAACAGATTTTCACGTGTGGAGGTTGACTTATCCTCCTTGTAAAGTCTGTCGGGAGAAATACCGTTTGACACAAGGTAGCGGTACATACATTCAGCTTCGGAAATATCCTCATCTTCACCCTGACCACCTGAAAGAATACAGGCGGATTCGGGATTTTCTTCAAGATATTTCATTGCCGCATTAAGACGGGCAACCATCATTCTGCTTGGTCTTTCGCCGTAAACACGACAACCGAGAACAACAACGGTTGATGAAGAGCCAGGCTTGTTGACAGCCGCACCGACCATTAAGACAGTTTCAACAGCAGTTAAGGCTATGACCACAGCCAAGCACACGCAAATAAAGCTTAAAAACGCTTTACCCGCTTTTTTGCTCCACAAGTTTTTCAAAAATTTTAAAACCTTGTCGAAAAAAAACACACAAAGAAATGCGAGCACAAAAACGGCAATTCCTGCAAGATTTCCTATATTAACAATACCGCTGAAAACTATCGGTATTACAAACCATACGGTAAAAAATGCAGTTATAAAAAGTAATACCTTTCGTAATTTTTCATTCATTTTTCTCATTCCCTTTAGTTTTAGTCTGACAAAGTATAAAGCTCTTTGTCGGAAGTATATAGCGTAGCGCCCTTTCGTCTGCCAAACCAGACGATATTTTTGGCAAAGGAGTACCAATCCTCAAAAAGTCGGTTCTCCTTAAATTCGACCGTTACAGGCAATTTTTGAAGCGGCGAATACGAGCCTGAATAAATATCGTCAAAATACTTTGTAAAATTATGTTTTAAAGTCAGTTTTTCACCCGTTTTGTTCGGGCGGCGAAGAACTGACTTCTGATATTTTTTGAGCTCATCAAAAACGCTTTCTTCAATATTTAAAGATTTCAAAAACGGAGTGATTTCCTTTTCAAATGTTTCGTAGTTGTACATACATTCAAGGAACATACCCTCTTCGAAGAACCATACAATGTTTCCGAAAACAGGATTGTGATAATTCCAATCGCCCTCAAGTGAGTGTGTCAGTTTTTCGGCATAGCGTGCAAGCACTTTTCCGAAAACTGTTTCTGGATTGTTAAGTACAAATTCAAAAAGTTTATTATAAAACTCACGGTAGCTGATACCCTTTTCGTAATTAGCATAAATTGCAAAGCAACGGAGAAGACCGAGGGAGTGGAAACATTGAAGAGTGACAGAAAAGAGGTTTGATTTAACCCACATTTCCTTGCTCATTGTTGCTGTCTCCATTACGATTTCGGAATATTCCGAAATTTCTTCTTCAACCTCTGCACTATGAATATGGTTAAACTTAACTTTTTTTGATTTAATGCCGTACTTTTCAATGTACTCCTTACTGCCCATTATAGAGTTCGGCAGTATCTCGCAATGGTACACGCTGACGGAATTGTGCTGACCTGCCTCCAGAAGCTTGCAAAGACCGTCACAAAAGCTTTCATAAGTTTCGCCCGGGAGACCAAGTATAAGCTCGGAATAGGTCGGGATTTTTGCATGATTATATTTCTTAACTATGTCAGAAAAATGTTCGACAGTCAGGTTTTTTCGGTTAACATTTTCGAGCGCATCATCGGAGAGGCTCTGATAAGCCATTGTTGCACCCTTGTCCATATGGTATTCATTAAACTTTGAGCAAATTTCAAAGACATTGTCGTCATTTTCTTTTGCGTAACAAGGGCGAAAAACATCGGGATATCCCGTTGACTTTTTAAGCTCGATGCAATAATCGGCAATTTCGATATCACGTTTGAACATACCGAAATTTGCATCGGCGCAGAAGCAATATTCAATCTTGCGGTCGGAGAGCCATTTGAGCTCTGCTTTTATCTTTTCCATAGGAAAAAAGCGAACCTTGCTCTTTGCACTCCAGTCGCAATATGCACATTTATATGGGCAACCTCGGTTTGTTTCTATAACTGAAAGAAGTTCAACAGTTTCGCTGTCCGCAATCGGGTCAAAAAGACCTGTAAGATACGGTGACGGGTAATTGGAAATATCAGGACAAGCATTTCTCGGAGTACAGATTGCTTTGTCGCTGTTTCGATAAGCAATATTGTTAACCGAAGATAAATCTATCCCCTCGGCAAGTGCCATAAGCAAATTGTAAAACGGCTCCTCCCCCTCGCCAAAAATAAGATAGTCTATCCAGTCGCACTCGCTGAGCAGCTCTGTGCTGTCATTTCTGACGCTGTGTCCACCATAAATAATTACACAATCGGGGTAAAGGATTTTTATCTTTTTTGAAAGAGCCTTATTGAACTCTACATTCCAAGCATAGTTGGAAAACGCAACCACAGACGGCTCTGACATTTTTGAGATAATATCATCAATTTTTTCACGCTTATAGAAAAAACCGCCGAGCTCGTAGTTTGCATTAAAATCCGCAAACTGTAGCGAATATGCCGCAAGACAGCCTGTTGCATAAGGAAGATAAACAGACTTGTCAAATGCAAAGCCTGCCTGTACAAAATAAACCTTTTTCACGGCACATTCTCCTTTCAGTAAGTTACTTTTAAATTGTTTCTCTTTGCCGAGTAAACAGGGGCATCATCACGTCTGCCGTACCAGACATATTCCTTTGCGTACTCGTCAATGGTGGTAACGGGATTTTCCTCTGTTACAGTTACGGTGTTCTTTCTCTTTATAAGTTCTGCATGCTTGTTGTTAAGAACGGCATCAAAATATGCCTCAAAATCATAATTAAGTTCAATATCCATTCGGGTCATATTCATCTTTTTAATTATGCCACGCTGGTATTTAATGAGGTCAGACATTATATCTTCGTCTGCATCGAAAGAGGCAACATAGTTTTTAATATCTAAATAAAATCGGTCGGGATTTACCGCACCTTTCATAAACAGATACTCATCAAAGCCCCATGTTGTTTTGCCGAAGCCCTCAAAAACACTTTTGAATGAATCTCTGCCGTCAATAACTGCATCCACAAAGTCTGCACATTCACGGTAAAGCTCGCCGCAGAGCGTTTCGGGATTTTCCTTGCTCCAATTTATAAGCCCCTCATAAAACTGCTTGTAACCTATCCCCTTTTCGTTACAGAGATAAATTGCAATCATCATTGTAAGGCACATAGTATGAAGACCTTGCGCATAAAGAGCGAAGATATAAGAGCGTTTCCAATCATCAAGCGTCATTGAATAGGTTGAAATAATATTGTCGCTGAATTCTTTGATTGAGTTGGAGTCAACCGCAGAATGGTGCTGTCGGAATTCAGTACGACAGACCTTGATTTGGTAGTTTTCAACACTTTCTTTACTGCCAAGCTGTGAGTTAGGTAAAAGCTCGCACGGATAAACTATAACACTCTTATGCTGACCGCACTTAAACAGAGTTTCTATACCCTCTGAAAAGCTCTCGTAGGTTTCACCGGGGAGACCGAGAATGAGCTCGGAATAAGCCATGATACCTCTGTTTGTGTACATCTGCATAAGATTTTTAAAATGCTCGAGGCTCATATTTGTTCTTCCGATATTCTTTAAAGCCTCGGGGGACATAGTCTGAAAAGAAAGTGTCGGTGACTTACCGAGACCTTCATCAAACATTTTACAGCTTAATTTAAAAACGAATTCATCTCTATTCTTAGTGAAATTCGTTTTAAATTTCTCTGGATAGCCTGTCTTACGCTTTGACTCAATCATAAGGTCAGTTATTTCCTCGTCACGGTCAAAAAGTCCGAAATTAGCGTCACTGCAATAGATGTACTCAATCTTATTCTTTGCCATCCACTCGATTTCGGCTTTAAGTCTTTCCATAGGGAACATACGAACCCTTGATTTGAGAACACCCCAGTCACAGTAAGCACATCGATTGGGACAGCCTCTGTTCGTTTCCCATATAACGGAATACTTGATGCTTGTATCTTTTAAAATCTCGTCAAAATAACCCTCAAGATAAGGCGACGGGAAATCTGAAATATCACAAACAGGTGCATTTTCGGTAGTAACTATTTTTGTGCCTTCTCTGAAAGAGAGGCTCGGTACATTTTTGAGTTCCGCACCTTCACACAGAGCAAGTAAAAGAGCCTTTGTCGGCACCTCACCCTCGCCGTGTGTAAGGAAATCGATGTACGGATATTCTTTCATTTCTTTAGCATCGGGTGAAATGCTGTGACCGCCCATCACAATAAGGCAATCAGGATATTTTTCTTTAATTTTACGGGCAAGAGCTTTGTTGAACTCCATGCTCCAGACATAGCACGAAAGCCCGACAAAATAAGGCTCGTCCATACCGTCAACAATCGTGTCAACATCATCACGCATAAAAATAAATTTCTTTAAACAATACTCATTCTTTATACGCTCGTCCGCCCACGCATAAGCAGCTATTGTGCCAATGGAATAAGGGAGATATGCTGACCTTACGCCTGAACCAAAAACTGAATTTGTCTGTACAAAATAGACGTTTTTCAAGACATATCTTCCTTTCTGAATTTATAGAAATTACTGCCCGACTTTCTGCCGTACCATACAACAAAACGGGCATAATCCTGCCATGAAAGCGGGAAACCTGTTTTTTCAAGTGTGAGTTTAATCTTATTTTTTTCAAGACTTATCGGTGTGCCGTTTAATGCGCTTTCAAAATAAGTTGAAAAATCGTGATTAAACACTTTTTCTTCGCAGGTAATTTCGGGATATTTTATAAGAAATCTCTGGTAATCAATAAGCTCGTCCGCAAGAGCTTTATCTTCGACAAATTCGTAAATAAGCGGAGTTATTTCTTCGTAGAACTTATCACGCTCATAAACAGTCATCAAAAACACAAGCTCCTCGAGCGGCCATTCAACCGTACCGAAGCGTGTATCCGCAACTGTGATAGAAACGTTATCTTTTATTACACCGTTGAGCTTATCTTCAACAAGAGCCAACGCCTTGCCTGCAACCGAGTAGGGGTTTTCACGCAAAAAGGCAATAAGACCCGAATAAAAACTATCGTAGCTGACGGATTGTGAATGATATAAATACAACGCAACAAATCGCAACAGGCCGAGGTGATGGAAGCTCTGCACAAGGTATGCAAAGATATTCATTTCAATCCAATCGGCATTTGACATTGAATATGTTTTTGTAACAAGGCGCGAATATTCGGTAACGCTGTCATTCATTGAGGGCTCACGGTGAGGCTCGTTGAGCGGCAGTTTGGTTGCAGAAATATCATACTTTTTCATATAATCGGCATCTGCCATTGTTGAGCACGGCAGAAGCTCGCAATTGTGAACATAAAGAGAGTAATGCTGACCTGCACGAAGCAACTCATCAATACCTGTTTTAAGACTTTCAACAGTTTCGCCCGGAAGTCCGAGAATAAGCTCGGTATAAGTGGGAATTCCGCACTCGTTATACTTATTCATAAGCTGCGAGAAAGTTTCTATCGGAATGTTTTTGCGAAGCACGTTTTCAGCCGCAACGGGTGACATTGTCTGATAAGAAATGGTAACGCCCTTACTCATACCGCAATCTTCAAATTTTTTACCTATTCTGAAAACACGGTCGTTACTGTTTTTTGCATAAGAGGTTTGAAACTTTTTCGGGTATCCCCTCTTCACACGGGCTTCAACGAGCATATCGGTAATCTCTTCATCACGCTCGATTATACCGAAATTTGAATCCGTGCCGCCGCAACCGACAATTTTATTATCGCAAAGCCAGTCAATTTCCTTTTGAATTCTTTCCATAGGAAAAAGACGGAGCTTTGACGCAAGGCAACCCCAATCACAATAGGCACAGGAATACGGACAGCCACGATTAGTTTCAATGAGTGCGATAAACTCATACTGCGGGTGGTCGGCTATCAGGGAGTCAAAAACACCCTCAAGATAAGGTGACGGATAGTCACAGAGAAGGCACGGTGATTTTTCGGTATTAAAGCATTTTCCGTTTTCTCGATAAGAGATGTTTTTAACCTCTGAAAGGTACATTTTACCTGCAAATGAGAGCAGGACATCACGAAATGCCTCTTCACCCTCGCCGTGAATAAGCACATCAATAAAGCTGTATTTTTCGAGCTGTTCGCAACCCTCACGAACATGGTGACCGCCGAATATGATTTTACATTCAGGGTACTTTTCTTTTACCATAGAGGCAATTTTTTTGTTATATTCATAATTCCAAACATAGCAAGAAAAACCGATAACAGACGGGTCGGTAATGTCATTCATTATAACTTCGGGTTCTTTTCTTTCAAAGATAATCTGTTCAAAGGAGAAAACGCTCATAACACGCTCGTCCTTCATTGAAAAAGCCTGAAGCATACCGACAGCGTAAGGTAAGTGAGCGCTGCCCGAATAGGTATAGTTAGCCTGTACGAGATAAATCTTTTTCTTATTCAACGCTCTCACCTCCATATCGGTTAATTATATCATTGATAAGAGTTAATGTCAAACAAGGTATGTTTTGCTTTTGTTGGAAAAGAATATATAAAGGTGATGCTATGCTTATAACTCTTATTCGTGCGATTATACTCTACTTTTTTATCATTCTCTGCATGAGGCTTATGGGAAAACGACAGCTTGGTGAGCTTCAACCGACAGAGCTGGTAATAACAATCCTGCTTTCGGAAATTGCATCCATCCCCATGCAGGATAACGGTGTACCGCTTGTAAATTCCGTAGTTTCGGTTATCCTGCTTGTTGCTCTTGAGGTTATAAACTCTGCAATTTGTCTTAAAAGTGCAAAGCTTCGCAGTGTAATTGAAGGTAACTCGCTCGTTGTTATCCGTGACGGTGTTATTGACCAAAAGCAATTAAGGCAACTGCGCTTTTCTGTTGATGACCTTTTGGACCAATTACGGCAAAAGGATGTTTTCGATATAAACGATGTTCGTTATGCGATAGTCGAAACCAACGGACAGTTAAGTGTTATGCTGAAGCCTGAAAAAGAAACTGTTACAGCGGAGATGATTGACGTACAAAAGGACTCAAAGGGGCTTTTATGTATGGTTGTGAATGACGGCAAGATTTTAACAAACGCATTCAAGGAATGTGATATGAACGAAAAAAAGCTGAAATCGGTACTTGAAGAAAACAAGGTGAATTTAGACGAAATACTTTTTATGCTTGCTGATAAGGAAGAAAACTACACAATTGTGAAAAAGGAGAAGTGCAAATGAAAAGGCTCTATATTGCGCTTGCCCTCCTTTCTGCGGCAATAATCTTTTCAATAAGCTCATACTTTACCATAAATAAAAAAATTGACAAAATAATTGAACTAATGGAAATTGACAGAGAAATCACAATTATGACAACCGAGCCCGACGAAACGAGAACAAAAGCAATTACAGATGCGTGGGAAGAAAATGAAACTTATCTTGTTTCTATGCTCACACACCAGGAGCTTGAAGAAGTTGAAATAGGCATAATGTGCCTGCCCGATTATCTGAATCAAGGTTTTACAGAGGAATATATAAAAACGCTGAATGAGTGCATAAATCATCTTTATCATATCAAAGAGACAGAAAAAGCAGATACCAAGAACATTTTTTGACACTTTTTGTAAAATTTTAGTCTGATATATGTCAGTGTTTGTATTTGACACTAAAATAACAGTATGATATACTTCTAGTAACATCGAAAGAGGATTTCGATAAAAATGAATGGAGGTGATAGCATGCTGTGGTTTTGGATAGTGCTAATTGTTGCCCTTATTGTAATCGAGGCTGCGACGGTACAGCTTGTGACCATTTGGTTTGCAGTAGGTGCGGTCGGCGGACTTATCGCCAGCGCATTCCAGCTTGACATCTGGCTTCAGGTTTTGATATTTGTTGCAGTATCGGCTATCACGCTGGTTGTGACAAGACCGCTTGTCAAACGCTTCACGGAAACGCACAAGGAACCGACAAACGCTGACCGTTACATCGGAAAGATTGCTGTGGTTGTGGAGCCGATTGACAACATTCACGGTAAAGGTGCAGTAACCGTTGGCGGACTTGAATGGACTGCAAGAACAATTGACGGTTCAAACGTCGAAAAAGATGCACTTGTTACAATTGAAAAAATTGAGGGTGCAAAGCTAATTGTTAAAACAAATTAAGGAGTGTGTATTATGGAAATGGTAGCAATTGTTGTTTTAATTTTTCTTCTTTTGGTAATTACAGTTTTGGTTATTGCCAACGTTAAAATCGTTCCCCAATCAAGAGCTTATGTTGTTGAAAGATTGGGTGCTTACAAAACAACCTGGCAGACAGGTCTTCACCTTAAAGTCCCTTTCTTTGAAAGAATCGCAAGAAACGTATCTTTAAAAGAGCAGGTTGTGGACTTTGCGCCTCAGGCAGTTATCACAAAGGATAACGTTACAATGCAGATTGACACGGTTGTTTTCTTCCAGATTACTGACCCGAAGCTTTATGCTTACGGTGTTGAAAACCCGATTTCTGCTATTGAAAACCTTACCGCAACAACCTTGCGTAACATAATCGGTGAGCTTGAGCTTGACCATACTCTTACATCAAGAGACACAATCAACGCAAAAATCCGTGGTATTCTTGACGAAGCAACAGACCCGTGGGGCATCAAGGTTAACCGTGTTGAGCTTAAGAACATTCTTCCTCCTCGTGAAATTCAGGATGCGATGGAAAAGCAGATGAAGGCTGAACGTGAACGCCGTGAATCAATCCTTCGTGCAGAGGGTGAGAAGGCAAGCCAGATTCTTGTTGCAGAGGGTAAGAAAGAGTCTCTCATCCTTGCCGCTGAAGCTGACAAGAGAGCCGCTATTCTTCATGCTGAAGCTGTTAAGGAATCAAAAATCCGTGAGGCTGAGGGTGAAGCTGAAGCCATCAGAACAATCCAGCAGGCAGAGGCTCAGGCTATTGAATTTATCAACAACGCAAAGCCGAGTGAGGGTTACCTTACAATGAGAAAGCTTGAGGCTTTTGAAAAGGCTGCCGACGGTCAGGCAACAAAGATTATTATCCCCTCGGAAATCCAGGGAGCAGCGGGTCTTGCCGCAGGAATTACCGAAACACTTAAAAAGTAAATAATCAACAAAATGGTGCGGAGTGTAGAACTTCGCACCGTTTCTTTTTTTCTCTTGTGTTGAAAGCAAAAATATGATAGAATTGTGATGAATAATTTTGAAGGAGTGTGCCTTATGGCAAGAATACTTATTGCTGATGACGAAAGCAAGCTCAGAAGACTTGTGTGCGACTTTTTAAGACGTGCAGGCCACGAGCCTGTTGAAGCGTCAAACGGTAAAGAAGCTCTCGACATATTTAACACTGACCCTAAAATTGAACTTTGTCTGCTTGATGTTATGATTCCCGAGGTTGACGGTTGGGAAATGTGCCGCCAGATTCGCAGAGCGTCAAGCGTACCGATTATACTTCTGACAGCCAGAAGTGCTGAATTTGACGAAATCACAGGCTTTGATGCCGGTGCGGACGACTATGTCACAAAGCCGTTCAGCCCGACTGTTCTTATGAAGAGAATTGATGCTCTTTTGAGACGTGCCAACATGAGAAATGCAAAAAACGAAAAAGATATTATCACACTTGACGGTCTTGTTATGAACAACGAGGCTCACCAGGTTACAATTGACAATATACCCGTTGAGCTTACACTTAAGGAATACAACATTCTTCAAAAGCTTATTTCAAGCCGTGGAAGAGTTTACACAAGAGAACAGCTCCTTGACGATATCTGGGGTTATGACTATGTCGGCGATGCAAGAAATGTTGACTCGCACGTTGCACGTCTGCGTGGTAAACTCGGAACATGGGGTGTAAACCACCTTAAAACGATTTACGGTATCGGTTACAAAATTGAGGTGAACTGATTTTGACTGACGAAAAGAAAAAGCGTTTCCGCCTTTTCCCGAATGTCAGGATACAGGTTTTTGTTCAGTTCATAATGATTTTCCTTTTGATACTTTCAGTTATTCTGTTTTCTTCAAGCTCATTTTACATCAGTATGATTGAAAGTATCTATATGTTTGAAATGAGAGAAGCCGTTGCAGAACTGAATTCAGTTGACTTAAGCTCAAATGATGCTTTAACAAGAATTACCGAGATTGAAAACGAACACAGCGTACTGATTGAAATCTATGCAAAATCCGAAAACGGCGGTTCAGAATACAACGAAACCGTTTACTCAAAATGCACTTACGCAATTCTGTTCAATAATCTTGAAAGCATCGAGTATTCCGAAAACTTCGAGCCGATTGTAAACTACGTCACCTCCCCTTTTGAGCCTGTTGGTGATTACGATGACAATACCGTTATCGGAACGAGCGAAAATATCCTGACGAAAGAAAAGCATTTTGTTCTGGTAACACCGTCGGAAAACGGTGATTATCTGTTTGTAGCTGCAGTAAAGCATTCTCTCATTTATGCGATGGGTAAATCTATTTCTATCTCTGCTGTAATAATAACGTTGATTATTTTTATCTCCGTTTCAATTGCGATATATTTTTATATCACAAGAATTACAAAACCGTTGAACGATATTATTCAGGTTACGCAGATTATGGCGGAGCAAAAAAACAAAACCATACGAATCCCGATAAGAGATGACATAATTAAAAGCGGAACAGATGATGCAATTTTCAACATCAATATGATGTATGAATCATTGATGCTCACGCAGGAAAGTCTGCTTGAAAAATCTGAATTTCTTGCCGAACAGCTTAAAGAAAAGGAAATTGAGCAAAAATCAAGAGCAGAATTTATTGCAGACACATCACACGAATTAAAAACTCCGATTTCGATTATACAGGGTTATGCAGAGGGCATAAAATACGTTCTTGATGACCATGCCGCCGCAGAAGAGTATTGCGACACCATAATTGATGAATGTGCAAGAATGACAGACCTTGTTGTTAATATGATGAGTCTTTCAAACATTCAACATTCGGACAACCTCAATTGTGCACATTTTTCAATCAACGACTTTATTGATGAACGCCTTAAGCTCCACCAAAAGGTTTTTGAAAAATGTGATATTACAGCTTCAAGCTCAATTGAGGATAAGATTTTTGGCTACGGTGATATTTCAAAGCTCCAGTTTGTAATAAACAATCTTTTGTCAAATGCGATATCCTACATCGGCGGTGAGGAAAAGCTTATCAATGTGAGGTACGAGGACAAGGATCTTTGTTACAGAATTTATGTATTTAACACCGGTGAGCATATACCTCCCGAAGCCTTGCAGAAGCTTTGGGACAGCTTTTACCGTCAGGATGCCGCAAGACTTCGTTCAGAGGGACATTTTGGGCTTGGTCTGTCAATTGTTAAAGCGGTTCAGGATGCACACTCACAGCAATGCGGTGTTGACAATGCCGAGGGCGGAGTAACTTTCTGGTTTGACATTGCTAAAGGGGAAAAGAAATTAAAGAAGATAATGAGTAAAAATTAACGCAGGTCGTGAGACCTGCGTTAAATATTTTATCTTATTTTTAGAAATCAAACTCTGGAAGGAAGTCCTTGTGTGCTTCTTTCATTTCAGCATAGCACTTTGTTGCCTTTTCCCAATCGCCTACAAGCGGGTGAATGAGCAAGCCCTTGATTGCGGCATCGTCGGAACCTGTTTTTGCAGCTTCAACGGTGAACTTCTCGTAAGCCTTAACAACACGCATAAGAGCGATAATGTGGCTGTTTGTAAAGTTTTCAACCTTAATCGGCTTTGCACCGTCTTTACCGATAACACACGGAGCTTCGATAATATCATCATCAGCCATAAAGTCAAGTGTGCCGTTGTTTTTGATATTTACAACCTGAACATCGTTGATGTCGTTTGCAAGTGAATTGATAAGAGAAACTGCGGCAAGTGAATACTTGTGACCGCCACGCTTGTCAAGAAGTGCCGGCTTGATGCAGAGCTCTTCATTGTCATACATTTCAAGAAGCTGCTCTTCAATCTCCATACAAACCTGTGCTCTTGTCTTCTCGTCTGTTCTCTGATGCTCGAGCTTTGCCTCTCTGCAGTAATAATACTGAAGGTATGATGACGGAAGTCCCTGAACAGCCTTAAGGCACTCGAGGTCAAAGCCGTCGTCCTTGATGTTTGCCATAACCTTCGGTGAAAAGCCTGAATCGATAAGTCCCGGAAGAAGCTCTTCGCCGTTCTTCTTAACAGAAGTAATCCAGCTCAAATGGTTAAGACCTACATACTCGATGTCAACGTCCTCACCTGTGATTTCCTTAACATCGTCAAGCATATCAATCGGCACGTTGCAAAGACCGATATTTTTAACATTTGTGTTGTTAAGAACAAATTCGGTGATGATACCCGAGGGGTTTGTGAAGTTAATGAGCCAAGCATCGGGGCAGATTGCTTCGATTCTGTCGCAGATGTGCTTGATAACAGGAATTGTGCGAAGTGCCTTGAACATACCGCCGATACCTGTTGTTTCCTGACCGATGAGACCGTACTTCTTCGGGATGCTCTCGTCGAGGTGACGTGCAGGAAGCTTACCGACACGAATCTGTGTTACAACGAAATCCGCACCCTGAAGAGCTGTGTCAACATCATCTGTAAGAACAACCTCACAGTCGATTTCTGCCTTTTTGAGCATACGGATGCAAAGGTCGCCAACGATATTACGCTTTCTTTCGTCAATATCCATAAAGGAAATTTTCTTGAGCTTGAGTGAATCCTGAGCCTTAATAAATCCGTCAACAAGCTCGGGACAATATGTACTGCCGGAACCGATAACGGCAACTGTAATTTCTTTCATCTGAAAAATCCTTTCTTATTTATACTGCTGGAAAATCCAGTTAACACAACCTGTTACAGGGGGCTGTGTGAGTTTGATGAAGTTAAGCTTTCTGCCGCTTGCCTTAACTGCCTTATCCATAAGTGCCTTGAGGTAAATTTCGGACGGAAGCTTTGTGTGAATTGAACCTGAAAGGACAACCTCTACAACATCGTCTGTGAAATTGAGTGTATTGAGGTGAGCCGCAATAAGAGCCGCTCCTCTTTCAGCCATTTCGTCAATGATGTCAAGAACAACCTTGTCGCCGAGCTTTGCGGCATCAAAGAAGAAGTCAATAAGACGCATAATAAAGCTGTCTGCGTCCTCCTCTTCAAACTTTGAAACGAGTGCAAGGAACTCTTCCTTTGAAGAAAGTGAATATTCGTCAAACACCATTTTTGTAACTGCAGTTTTGCGAAGTCCGAGATAAACGTCATCATATACAATTCTGTATGTCTGGCTTGCAATCCAATGGCCGTTACCTACGTCACCCGAAAACTCTGAAAGGCCTGCAAGCTGAAGCATTTTACCGTCGGAGTCAATAGCGTTACAGCAAGTACCTGTGCCGCAGTTAAAGCCGATTGCAGCAGGGCCTGTTGAGCCTGCTTTAACAACAATAAAGCCGTCATTATAAATCTCAAAATTTTCAAGACCGTAGTCAAGAAGACGCTTCTGCATCTCGTCATGCTGATAGGGATGGTCAATACCTGCAAGACCCATAAGGGTAAAAGAAACTTCCTTAAGTGAAATGCCTGCTTCCTTTACGAGCTTTTTGAGTCCGTCCCAGATGATATCTGCAGCCTCATCAAAGCTGCCTTCCATATTTTCGTGATTGCTGCCGGGGCCTTTTACCATTGCAACAATCTTTTTGTCCTCATCAAAAAGGGCATAAGCGGTTTTGGTTCCGCCGCCGTCAACACCAATGTAGTAACTCAATTCGGTATCTCCTTTTTTATTTATTTTAAATGTCTTAAGATTATATAATCACGCACGTATTCACAGTACGTACAGTAGTATTATACAATATATCGGCAATAAAAACAACTGTTTTTTGCAGAAAAGTAATAATCCGGAAAATCAGTTCTTTTTTAAGGTAAGAACACCAAACTCGGTTTTTGTTTTGAGTGATGTTAAGCTTTCGATTTTCTGCTGGTCTGATTTGCCTGTTTTGTAGTAGTAAGGTGTCATTTTGAAAAGATTTATTATGTCCTCGTTGGTTTCAAGCAAAATTTCATTTTTAACTGAGGCAAGGCTGACTTTTTCAAAACCGCTGTCAAATCTTATACTCACTTCGTTTTTGTACGGTTTATCATAAATTACTGCTTTGAGTTCAATAAGATGCTCCTCAAGCGGGAAAGCCTTAATAAAAAGTCCTCCCCTTTTGAGTATACGCAAAACCTCCGACTCGGAATACGGTGCAAAAACGCAGATAACCACATCACAGCTTTCGTCGGGAAGCGGTATTTCTGCCGTGCTTGCGACGGCAAGCTTTAGCGCCTTGCAACGCTTTGAGCCTGCAATAAGCGCTTGCTTTGAGATGTCAATTCCGAAAACGGTTGCATTGATATTATTTTCGCAAAGTGCTTTGTATACACGCTCGGTATACCAGCACTCACCGCAACCGAGGTCAGCGACGTCCATTTCCCTATTTACGTTTTGCAAAACAGATTTAACAAGCTCTTCACAAAGGTTGTTATAATAGCCTTTTTCGAGAAAATCCTGCCGTGCCTTGACCATAAGGGTGTCGTCACCGTGGCGCTTTTTAGAGGATTTTTGTGATTGCAACAGGTTGACATAACCATGCTTTGCCAAATCGAAGCAATGATTGTTTTCACATTTCAGCGTTCTGCCCTCTCCGTGCAAAACAAGTCCGCAGACCGGGCATTTAAAGTTAGTTGTCATATGTATCACCTTACTTGAATAATCCCCTCAGCAAGCTGAGAGGACTGTAGTTTTTTATTTGCTTTCGTTAAGCAGTTTTTCGGGTGATTCCGACCAAGGAGCATCAATAGGCTCCTGACGGATTTTTTCAGGTGTCGCCCAATGAACGGCATTTGTGATAACGGTCTGAATATCCTTATTGTGGAAGGTAGGACTGGTTTCGTGACCCGGCTGGAAGTAGAACACCTTACCGAGACCTCTGTTCCAACAGCAACCTGAACGAAAAACCTCACCGCCGCCGAACCAGCCGAGGAAAACGAGCTCATCGGGTTCGGGAATATCGAAGCGTTCGCCGTACATCTCTTCTACGTCAAGGTAAATAAACTCTCCGATACCCTTTGCAATCGGGTGATTAGGGTTGATATTCCAGATGCGCTCTCTGTCACCCTCACGCCATTTAAGCGAGCAGGTTGTGCCCATAAGACGCTGAAAAATCTTTGAATAATGAGCAGAGTGAAGAAGAATTATTCCCATCCCTCTTAAAACTCTGTCCTGAATTTTTGTAACAAGCTCATCGGGAACATCGGCGTGACCGCAATGTGCCCACCAGATGAGAACATCGGTATTATCGAGCACTTCATCGGGAAGTCCGCATTCGGGCTCATCCTGCGTTGCACAGCGGATATTGAGTTCTTCGTCCTTACCGAGAAAGCCTGCAATGCAAGCATTTATGCCGTCGGGATAGACCTTGATGACTTCCTCATCGGTCTTGTCCTGTATATGTTCATTCCATACTGTTACGTTTATCATAATGACACCTCCGTTGTAAATATCGTATCACAAAGGCGGTTGTTTTTCAATAGACTGAAGTGTAATTTTGTATGCGTCATTGACATTGAGTTAAACAAAATGTAAAATAGAAAAAGATAAGGACGGAGGGATTTTATGGCTAATGTTCTGAACAAAATTATAAGATGGGGCATCAATCTTTTCAACGGCGGTCTTTCACAGGAGCAGGCGCAGTGGGCAAAGGAAGACTACGACATTTCCGAAACTGCAAAGGCTGACTTGAGACAGCTTGCCGCCGAGGGTATTGTTATGCTTAAGAATGACGGTGTATTGCCTCTTAAAGGTAAAAAAGCGGCTGTTTTCGGCAGATGCCAGTATGATTATTTTTATTGCGGTTACGGCAGCGGCGGTGATGTAAATGCGCCATACAAGGTTAGCCTTGCAAATGCTTTACATAATCAGAATGATATCGAAATAAACAAGGATATTGACTCCTTTTACAGTCAGAAATCAAAGGATAATCCGCCCGACGAGGGATATTGGGGACATTGGCCGTTTAACTTTCCCGAGTTTGTACCTGATATTGAACTTGTTAAAAAGGCTTCGTTTGAGTCAGAGGTTGCAGTTGTTGTGATAGGCAGAGCCGCAGGCGAAGACAGAGAAAACAAGCTGACGAAGGGAAGTTATTTCCTTACGGATGACGAATTTGCTTTGCTTGACACAGTTACCTCAAGCTTTAAAAGCACGGTTGTTGTGCTTGACTGCGGAAATATTATTGATATGAAGAAAATTGTATCTTACGGTGATAAGATTTCTGCCGTTCTGTACGCTTTTCAGGGTGGTATGGAAAGCGGAAACGCTCTTTGTGATATTCTCACGGGCAAGGTTAATCCCTGTGCAAAGCTGACAGACACAATAGCTTACGATTACGAGGATTACCCGAGTGCAGAAAGCTTCGGCAATAAAAAGTTCAATAATTACACCGAGGATATTTTTGTCGGTTACAGATATTTTGAAACCTTTGCCCTCGAAAAGGTGCTTTATCCTTTTGGCTTTGGTTTGAGCTACACAGATTTCAGCATTGAAGTTGAGAAATTTAACTGTAACGGAGAAAAAACAAGTATTACTGTTAAAGTTACAAACACGGGCAAAGTCAGCGGTAAAGAGATTGTTCAGGTATATTGCGAACCACCCACGGGTGAAACCTCAACCACAAAGAGAGTGCTTTGTGAATTTGCTAAAACAAATATTCTTGCACCGAACGAAAGTTGTATTTTGAATTTTGAAATCCCTCTTTACAGCGTGAGTTCTTATGATGACAGCGGTAACACAGGCTTTAAGAGTTCATATGTACTGCTTAAGGGTGACTATAGGTTTATTGTTTCAAACTGTGTCCGTGGCGGTACAGAAGCGGGTGTTTATTCAAACGAAAATACGGTTTGTCTTGAAAAACTACAGCCCGTTTGCTCTGTTAAGGAAAGCTTTGACAGAATGACAAGAACAGCAGACGGAAAACTTAAAACTCAAGCTGTGCCGGTGAATAATGTTGACCTTAAGAAAAGAGTTTTTGATAATCTTCCGACAGACCTTACTGTCGGAGAAGATAAAGGCTACAAGCTGACAGATGTTAAAAATGGAAAAATTACAATGGACGAGTTCGTTTCACAGTTGAGTCTTACAGAGCTTGAGGCACTCACCAGAGGTGACTACACAATGAACAGTAAGCTCGGTGTAAGCGGTAACGCAGGTGCGTTTGGCGGTGTACTCCCCTCTTTGCGAGACAAGGGAGTGCCCCCGATTATCACAACTGACGGTCCTGCAGGTATCCGTGTTTCCCGCAAGCGTTCACTTCTGCCGACAGGTGCTTGTATGGCGGCATCGTGGAACCTTGAACTGATTGAAAAGGTTTACTCTTTCGTTGCAGAAGAAATGAAAGAGTGCGGCTCGAGCGTTTTGCTCGCTCCGGGCATGAACATACACAGGAATCCCCTTTGCGGACGTAATTTTGAGTATTTCTCCGAAGATCCGTTTGTCAGCGGAATGTGTGCGGCGGCTGTTGTTAAGGGTGTTCAGTCACTCGGTGCAAGTGCTTGCCCGAAGCATTTTGCTTGCAATAACCAGGAGGTCAACAGAAGTTGGAATGATTCGAGAGTAAGCGAAAAGGCATTGAGAGAAATATACTTGAAGCCGTTTGAAATTGTTGTAAAAGAGGCAAAGCCGAAGAATATTATGACATCTTACAACAAGGTAAATTCTGTTTTCAGCTACAATAACTATGATATGGTAACAACCGTGCTTCGTGGCGAATGGGGTTACGAGGGTAATGTTATGACGGACTGGTGGACAAAACACGTCAAAAGTCCCGAATTTAAAGGCGTGCGTGACAACGCTTACCGTGTGCGTGCTCAGGTTGATGTGCTGATGCCGGGTGTTAACGGTCGTTTTGGCTCAACAAAGCATCCTGACCCGACGCTTTTAGAAACACTCGGCAAAAATGACGGAATTACTGTGGGAGAAATTCAAAGAAGTGCAAAAAATGTTTTAAGATTATGTCTTGACTATATTGATTAAATGAGCATTTTTTGATATAATCAGCTTATTAAAATAGTGAGGTGAGGGTTTACGGACATTTTGCGGCAAAAATGATGTCTGTATACCCTCACTGTGTTTTTTTCGAAAGGAGTTTTTAATTATGGGACTTATTAAAGCAGGAATCGGAGCATTGGGCGGCACATTGGCTGACCAGTGGAAGGAATTTTTCTATTGCGATTCACTTGAAAATGATGTGTTGATGATAAAAGGCTCAAAAAGAGTAAGCGGACGTTCATCAAACACAAAGGCAAGCGATAATATTATTTCTAACGGCTCGGGAATTGCTGTTGCCGATGGCCAATGTATGATTATTGTTGAGCAAGGCAAGGTTGTTGAGTTCTGCGCAGAACCGGGTGAATTCACTTATGATTCATCAACAGAACCGAGCATCTTCACAGGCAAGCTCGGTGATACAATTAAAGAGACTTTTAAAACTGTTGGCAAACGTTTTACTTACGGCGGAGATACAGGTAAAGACCAGAGAGTTTATTATTTCAACACAAAAGAAATAATGGACAACAAATTCGGCACTCCCAATCCGTTTATGTTTGAGGTTGTCAACAAACGTATCGGTATGAGCAGAACTGTTCAGGTAAGATGTAACGGTGTTTATTCATACAGAATTACAGACCCGATTCTTTTCTATACAAAGATTGCAGGTAATGTAAGCGATGAATACACAAGAGAGGACATTGACACACAGCTTAAGACAGAGTTTATTTCTGCTCTTCAACCTGCGTTTGCACAGCTCACAGCTTTGGAGCTTCGTCCTGCACAGATTCCTGCGCACACAACAGCACTTAAGGATGCGATGAATGTTGCCCTCAAATCAGAGTGGACAGACCGCAGAGGTATTTCCGTTGAGTCAATCGCACTTAATCCGATTACCCTCACAGAAGAGGATATGAAAAAAATCAACCAGATGGAAGATGCCGCAACAATGGGCTCAAATCCGTTTATGATGGCAGGCAGAATGACAGACGCATCTGCTAACGCTATGGAAGCGGCCGCCGCAAATGAAGGCGGTGCAATGACCGGCTTTATGGGCATGGGAATGGCAATGAATGCAAACGGCGGTTTCAATGCAACACAGATGTATAACGCAGGTATGGAACAGATGAAGCAACAATCAGCGGTATCTGCTAACGGTTGGAAATGTGCTTGCGGAGCAACTGTAAGCGGTAATTTCTGCACAGAATGCGGAGCAAAGAAGCCGTCTGATGAGGGTTGGACTTGTTCCTGCGGAGCAGTTAATAAGGGTAAGTTCTGCCCGAATTGCGGAAACAAAAAGCCTGAGGGTGCACCTCTTTACCAATGTGATAAGTGTGGTTGGAAACCCGAAGACCCGAACAATCCTCCTAAATTCTGCCCCGAGTGCGGCGACCCGTTTACAGACGAGGATAAGAAATAATTATAATTTTTGAGGTATAGTATGACTTCGACTATTGAATATAAATGTCCCTCATGCGGTGGTGCGATAGAGTTTGACCCCACCGTGCAGAAAATGAAATGTCCTTACTGCGACAGCGAATTTGAAATGGAAGTTTTGAAGAAGCTGGACGAGGAAGAAAAAAATAAACAGCCCGACAAAATGGATTGGGAAACCAAAGCTGGCGGCGAATGGCAGGACGGCGAGGCAGATTCGATTAAGGTCTACACCTGCAAATCCTGCGGCGGTGAAATTGTTGCAGACGACACAACATCCGCTACCTCCTGCCCTTACTGCGACAATCCCGTTGTTATTTCAGGTCAGGTTTCGGGCGAGCTTAAGCCTGATTTTGTAATCCCGTTCAAGGTTACAAAAGAGCAGGCTAAAGAGGCTTTAAAAAAGCACATAAGCGGTAAAAAGTTTATCCCCAAAACCTTTAAGGAAGAAAACCACCTTGATGAAATCAAGGGTATATACGTCCCCTTCTGGCTTTTTGATGCGAATGCAAGAGCTCACATCAACTACAAGGCCACTAAGGTGCGCCATTGGAGTGACACCAAATACAACTACACAAATGTCAGCACCTACAGAGTGCGACGTGGCGGTTGTGTTGGCTTTGAACACGTTCCCGTTGACGGTTCGTCAAAAATGGCAGATGAGCTGATGGAATCCATTGAGCCGTTCGACTTTAAAGATGCTGTTGATTTCCAGACAGCATACCTTGCCGGCTACCTTGCGGACAAATATGACGTTACACCCGAAAACAGCATCGAACGTGCTAATGAACGAATAAAAACAAGCACAGAACAGCTTTTCGCTTCAACTGTTACGGGCTACAACAGCGTTATAACAGAAAACAGCTCCGTTCAGCTTGAAAACGGAACTGCAAAATATGCCCTTTACCCCGTGTGGCTTCTTAACACCACTTGGCAGGGACAGAAATACACCTTTGCAATGAACGGACAGACAGGCAAATTTGTGGGTGACTTGCCCGTTGATAAAAAGTCCTTCTGGACAAATGTGCTCGGCTGGGGTGCAGGAATCAGCGCTGTTGTTTACGGCATTGCATGGCTGTTTACTCAGCTTTAAGGAGGGTGTGCGAAATGATTAAAAAAATTACTTGTTTTGTACTCACCGCATTGCTTTGCCTTTCATTTTCAACGGTAGTTTTTGCTTACTATTATGGCGAATCGCTTCCCCGTCTGATTGACGATGCAGAGCTTTTAAACGAAGATGATGAAAGCAGAATTCTTAACAAGCTTGACGGAATTGCAGAAGCATACGAATTCGACGTTATTGCAGCTACTGTCAATTCGCTTGAAGGAAAAGGTGTTCAGGAATATGCCGACGACCTCTACGATTACAACGATTTCGGTCTTGGTGATAAAAAAGACGGTATTCTGCTTCTGATAAGCATGGAAGATCGTGATGTGTATATTTCCACAACAGGCTACGGAATAGATGTCTTCCCCGACAGCGTGTGGAACTATATTCTTGATATAATTGTGCCGTATCTTTCAAACGGAGATTACAGCTCTGCAATAGAAACTTATGCTTCGCTTTGTGAGGAGTACATTGACAATGCCGAAAAAGGCATTTCTGACGGGTACGATTACAATTATGATTATAATTATAACTATGACTACGATTACGGTTATGATTATGAGTATGACTACGATGATGACTACCGACCGAAACATGGACTTGATATAAAGTGGATACCTATTTCAATCATAATCGGTATGGTAATTTCATTTTGCATAATGTGGGGATTCAGGAGTCAGTTAAAGTCCGTTCACAGAAAGCCTGCGGCAAGAGATTATCAAATCCCGGGAAGTATGCAGATTACCGAACAGAGCGATATGTTCCTTTATAACCGAGTTACACGCACACCAAGACAGACGCAAAACAACCACAGAGGTGGCGGCTCACACGGCGGCGGTGTTCACGTCGGCTCGTCGGGCAGAAGCCACGGCGGTGGCGGAAGAAAATTCTGATTTAACTTGATAAAAAAGACAAGGTTGCAGTGACCTTGTCTTTTTGTTATATATCAAGATTTCCGTTTGCAGGGTTGTCAAGTACCTTACCTGCTTCGTCAAAGCGTGAGCCGTGGCAAGGGCAATCCCACGAATGCTCTGCCTTATTCCATTTGAGTGCACAGCCAAGATGAGGACATCTTCTGACTGTCGGGGTTAAGAAATTGACGGCAGTTTCAAATCCGTTAACAAACAGCTGCGGTTTTAAAATACTTCTTGACGGGTCATAAATATCGGCATAGTCATCTTGCTTGCCGAGCATGGCATCGGTCAAAAGCATTGCCGAAACCATAGCACCGGTCATTCCCCATTTATTAAATCCGCTTGCGACATAGAGGTCAGGTGTGCTTTTTGAGTACTGACCGATATACGGAATGGAGTCGAGGCTCATGCAGTCCTGCGTTGCCCAGAAAAACTTTTCTTTTGCTTGCGGGTAATTTTCTTTTGCAAAAGAACGCAGCTCTGCCCAATTGCCGCCTTTTTTGCCCGTTCGGTGGTCACCGCCACCTAAAAACAGAAGTCCGTTATAATTTCTGAAAGAAAGTCCCTTTTGCTTTTCATCAACATACATTCCGCCGACATCTGTCGTATTTTCCAGTGCAATTACATAAGAGCGGTGTTGATAAAGCTTTAGAAAATAACTACCGTGTTTGTTGATAAACGGAAAATGGGTGGTTACTATAACTCTGTCAGCGTATATTTTGCCGTGGTCTGTAACAGCAGTATTCTCAACCATTTCACGAACAAAGGTGTTTTCGTAAACATTGAGGTCTTTTGAGATTGCCGAAAGAAATTTGAGCGGATTGAACTGCGCCTGATTAGGAAACCTGACTGCACCGACAGTAGATAAAGGCAGAGGTACACTTTCCGAAAGCTCGGCTTTATAACCAATTTTTTGCAAAGCTTTAATTTCGTTTTCAAGCTTTTCACGGTCATCAAGAGAATAGACGTAGTTATCCTTAACTTCAAAATCACAGTCAACAGACTCACACATTTCGCTGTATTTTTCAAAAGCAAGTTTGTTTGATAACAGATATTTTTGTGCTGTTTCTACACCTTCACTTTTTAGGATTTTATCGTAAATAAGACCGTGTTGAAAGGTAATTTTTGCAGTTGTGTTTTGCGTTACACCCTCACAGATTTTTCCTTTTTCAACAAGGGTATAATTGACACCGTTCTGATGCAAAAATCGGGCAGTGAGAAGTCCAGTAATACCACCACCGATGATGAGGACATCTGTTTTTATATCTTTATTTAGTTGCGGAAAATGTGCAAAGGAGGAAAACTCCTGCCAGACTGATTTCATAGCTTTACCTCTTAAATATCTTGCAAATCTGCCTGCGGAATATCGTTTTCGAGATTATCTCTTGCAAGATCGTTGTCTATTTCTGGATATGCCGATGATATAGGTTTTTCTGCCTTAATTTCGGGAACGGGTTTGTCGGATATTTCAGGTTTTAACGGCTCGTTTTCAGGTCGCTTTGTTTCCTTTTTCTCCATTTTAATCACCTCAAGCATAGTGTGTGCATTAAAGGGTAAGATATGCAAAAATAAGCACGCAGGCCACCATCCATAAGGAAGGTGCCCTGCGATTTTTAAATATCATTCAGGTCGACGGTAAACAAATCGGCTCCGCGAGTGTGATTTTCGTACCCGACAGTTGCAATGATATACAGTTTATCATCAAACTCATAAGCTGCCGGATAGTGACAAGCTCCCCACAATTCGGTTGTGCGGTCAAATAAGACAAGCTCCTTTTTAAAGCTTTTAGTTGCGTCATCGGTAAAATACACAACCATCTTTGAACGATTAAACTTATCTGTATTGCACACCATGTAATGCCGTCCATCTTTTAAGTCACCGCAATAGATTTTTGATGAAACATAGGGTATATCGTGGGAATGTGCCGTGCTCCAGCTTTCGCCAAAATCAGTTGATATGTAAACAAGAGGAACACGGCTTTGATCGTTCCTGCAAAACATATACAAAAATTTTTCGGCGCAGATCACAGAAATTTCGGGGTGAACAAGATGCTTGCCGCCTATCAATTTTCCGTTTTCAGCCAATTTTACCAGCCTCCAGTCACCACGGATTTTTCCGCTGTCTGAAATCAAAACCGCAGGAGTATTAGGAAATCCGTCCAGTTCGCCCACACGCCCCGGAAGCATTAACTTACCGTTTGGCAAAGTTACAACATTTGTATTTAACTTGAACGGTATGGGCTTTGACCAACACAATTCAAATTTTTCGTTATCGGTATTTAACACATACAGATCCAGCGAATGAATATGGTCAGGGGCAACCATTTGGTTTACAAACATATACAGTTTATCATCGTCAATGCCGTAAATCGGCGGACAATACAAAATTCGTTCGGTTTTATCATCGACCAGTATCTCAAGTTCACTCCACGTTTTGCCGCCGTCATACGAGCGTTTACCACAAATGGGCGTATATCCCTGGAGTTCTTGTTTCGGACAATTATACCAAGATGCATACAACACCCCGTGGTATTCAATGATTGCAGCTTCGTGAAGAAACCCCAATTTCTCATCAGGTTCATACACCGATATGACCGATACATTTTTACCCGAAAAATTTTTAATTTCGGGATCTACAAACGAAACTGCAGGCATTTCTGCAGCAAGCAGCATATCCTCATACTCGTAAAAATCGTGAACATAAACTGTTTTCGCTTTCTCACGGAAAGCGAGAGGTGTTACGCCAACTGTCTTATTAAAGACCTCGGTAAAATAACTGATATTTTCAAAACCGCATTCGGTTGCAATATCGGCTATTTTTTTATCTGTATTGATCAGTTGCCTGCACGCCTTTTCTATACGCTTTTGATTTCTGAATGCGTTAACGGATATTCCGGTCTTACTCTTGAAAAAATGACACATATAGTAGTAACTGATATACAAATTCGACGCAATCTCTTCCACCGTAATGTTATCGGTCAAATGTTCCGAAATATAGTTTTTTATGTTTTGCACCAATGCTGCTTCTTGTTTCTTTGAAACATCTTTTCCGCTTTTTATTAGTTCGATTATTTCAGCCAGAATAACAAGATCACTGTAATCAGAGTTTTCAAAGGCTTTGATTTTATTATCCAAATCATCGGGATTTACATTACATCGTTCTAAACAATTAAATTCAAAAAAATCGAAAAGATCGGCTATAATTTTTTCTTTTTTACTTTTTTCAAAAAACAGTTTTGCTAAATCCAAATAAGTAGCTCTGTTGCTCGTTTTGTCCATAAAACAACCTCCCGACATTTTTACCATATTTTTATTTTAATATATCAAAGGGTCAATTGGTATAACATTTTTGCTGATTACAAATTTGGTTTTTAAATAGAAAATATGTCTGTTAGTATAACGAGCATCGGATTTCAGCCCCAAAATCCGCCGTAGACAGAAAAAATGTGGGCGGCTACTTCTTTGCGAAGTGCCGCCCACAGCGGTGCTTCTTTTGAACCTGTAAAAATTATAAATATGGTCTGATGTCAATGGCAAGGCGTTCTTCAAGGTTAATAAGTCGTTTTGCAATATCCTTTGACTGCTCGTCTGCCGCCTTATACTGATTGAGGTAACGGCTCAGGGATTTGACACCCATGTTACAGCCGTCCGTCATAAGGTCGGCAATGGTACTGTCCGAGCAATCCATCATAAGCTTTGCATTGGTTTTTACCCAAGACATTCCTTTTGCAACGGGGTTTGGGTCTTTGCCCTCGTCATCATAGCAATCGAGAAGTGTCTGAATTTCTTTATCAAGTCTTTCATGACCGATTTTGCAGTTTTCGAGGTAAATCTTAAAAATATCTGAGTTAACCTTTTCGTAAACATCATCAATGGAGTCAATGCCCATTTTAACCCCTGCATCACACTCACGTAAAAGTCTTACGGTATCCTGTTCAATCATCAGAAATCATCCTTTCTGATAAATAGGATAGCCGTATTTTGCTCTATTATTCAAACAGAACGTGCTTCATTGTTGCCTTGGCACACTCAGAAACAGACACCGTGCCGACACCGAAAATTGAGGTGTGGAGTGTGTCGTTGACAGGGTCTGACCATTCGTCTGATATACAGGCTGTACCGCCACGCATACCGAGAACCGAGCCTACTGTTGCACCGTTGCAGTCAGTATCAAAAGCAGACTGAACTGCAAGGCAGACAGACTTGCCGAAGTCGCCCTCACCGTAAAGAAGTGCACCCGCAACAATTATTGCGTTTGAAATCGTGTGGCACCAGCCGTGACCGTCATACTCGTCATAAGCGGAGTGGAGTTTTTCAAAAAACTCGTCATATGTCACGCCCTTTTCGTAATCGTTGATAACATTGATTATTTCTTCGAAAAGACGTGAAGTTGACGGAATTTCGGCAAGACCGCCGAGAATAATGTCTTTAATGTTATCCGTTACAGCGGCACAGGCTATCATAGCAGACGCAAACATTTCACCGTAAATGCCATTTTTGACGTGAGATATTGAAGCATCTCTGAAAGCCATTTCGGCGGCTAGCTCGGGGTTGCCGGGGTTGATGTAGCCGAAATAGTCGCCACGGATTTGTGCACCTATCCACTCACGGAAAGGATTTTTGTAAAGGGCTGAATACGGAGGCTCGTAACCGTTGACAAAGTTGCAGTAAGCCGCTTGCTCGGCTGTAAAATAAGCAGTCTTTGGCTGATAGTGAAGCCACGCATCAGACACGTTTTGCGGTGTGAAATCTCTGCCGTATTTTTCGATTATAAGCTGTGCGAGGGTGACGTAGTTAGTGTCATCGTCAACAGGCATTCCGTCAACCGTGTCAGCATAGCATTTGTCACGAAGCCAGAATTTATAGGTATCAATCATTTCCTGTGTTATGTCGGTCGAAAGAATATATCTGTGCATCGGGTAGTTGCCCGACTGCTTTAAAAGCGGAGTTAGTTCATCAGAACGTATACCCTCAACGGGTTTACCGAGAAGACAGCCGACTACCCTGCCGAGCCATGCTCCGTGGATTTTGTCGCAAAGAGTTTCGTAATCAGATTTATTCTTATTGAAAGAGTGTGCTTTTCTCAAAGCTTTGATTTTGTCAAGCTCGGACGGCTCGTTATATTTATAGTCTGCTTTGGTTTCGAGCTTTAAAACAAGGTCGTTGAGAGCATCTGCGATTTTTTCTTTGATTTCGTCATTCGGCATATCTGCAACGCTTTTGAACAATGCCTCGTATTTTTCAATATCAAGTCCCTCGTCAACAGACTGGTGATATTCGACCATAAGGTTGTCGAGGTAAAGATTATCTTTGTAGCTTTTTTTCATAACTACACCTCCGTGTTCAGTTAGGGTGATGATAATATAATTATAACAAAAAGAAAAACTAAATCAATAAATATATAAAAAATACCGCCGGTTTTTGCAAACCGACGGTAAAAGCTTATCAGCCGTTAAAAAGTGTCATTTCGACAATAATCGGAAAGTGGTCAGAGGGGTACATTCTGTTGAACTTTGACTTGTCAATAGTGCTTGACTGAACGCTCTTGACATATCCGTTTACAAAGATGTGGTCAATGGGGTTAAGACCCAAGGGAATGAGCTTGTAACCGTTATAAGTAGCGCCGATGTCATAATCCTCTGCAAGATATTTTGTGTCCTTAAAGCCGCAGGAAAGAATGTTATCGTAATGGCCTGCAGTTTCGGTAAAGTTGAAGTCACCCGTAAGAACAACGGGGATATCGGGTGCAATTTCAGCAACCTTTGCAGAGATTATTGCAACAGATTCAGCCTGTGCAACATCGCTGACGTGGTCGAAGTGCGTGTTGAAGTGAGCATAGGTAAATCCCGTCTGCTTATCCTTCAAAACCGCATAAGTGCAGATTCTGTAACAACCTGCATCCCAATCCTTTGAGGGTACTTCAGGTGTTTTTGACAGCCAGAAGTCACCTGAATCCAAAAGCTCAAACTTGTCTTTTTTATAGAAAATATTGTTTGACTCGCCTGCTTCGACACCGTCATCACGATATGTTCCGACGTTATCGTACTCGGTAAGAGTGCCTGAAAGGAGGTTTATCCAGTTTTTGTCTGCCTCCTGAACACCAAGGGAATCAGGAGAATACTTGCGTATAAGCTCACAGACAGCATCTTTTCTGCTTTCCTGCGAATATTTACCCTCGCCTGCGCACCTGATGTTATAGGACATAATAGTGAGGTCTTCAGCTAAAGCCTCCTGCTTTATGGGGTTGGGGTTAACGTTGACAAGCGGCATTGTCGGCTCTGCAGAAGCAGGAGTAAAAATTGAGCCGATTGCTGTGAGCAATGAAACAATTGCACGGATAATACACTTAAACATAAAATCACCTTTTATTGACATAATCAGGCAATTCTTAAAAGTGAAAGAATTGCATTGGATAAAATTTCAAAAAAGTCGCAGATGCTTTCAAAATGAATTATTGAATCTGTACCATTACCGCCTTCAAGGTTGCCTTTACCCTCGCAGGGTGTTCCGTCATAGTCGGATGTGAATTGTGAGAGCCACGAAATCATACCGTTGGGATATGTAAGCTTTACATCCTCGCCCAGACCGTTAACGGTTGTCATATAATGATAATCGCCGTTTTCGATTGTGAACATATCGTAGTTAACAGAGAACCAAGCGTGGTGACTGCTTCCTGTTTTTGAGCCGTCAGCATAGCAAACCTTTGTAAGAGTTGAAAATCTGCAATCCTCTGCAACATTTGAGTTTGCAATAATTCTGTTCCAAGTGGGAGTTACTGCAAGGTAATAGTTAACAAGGGGGTCACGACGGCTTGAAGTAATCCAAATCGGCATATCGGACAAGCACTGTGCATACTCTTCGGGAACTGACCACGCAGGACAAATCGGGAAAGCAGCCGCAAACATTTCGGGGTAAGCAACAGCCATTTTAAGTGTCATCTTACCACCCATTGAGTAGCCGCCGATGTAAATGCGGGTTGTGTCAACATTAGCCTTGTTTTCAGCTATGAATTCATCAATTGCCGCTCTTAAGGGTTCGATTAAATCGTTGTCCCAGAACTTGCCGTTTTCCTCACGTGAACGTGCCGCAAGAATAAAAGCACCGCCTGCAGACGTAAAACGTGCCTGGAACTCATCACTTGCCCAATATGCAATCTCGCTCTTTTCAACCTGCTTGCCTTCTTCTGAACCGTCACCCATTCCGTGAAGCCAAACAACAAGAGGATATTTTGTAGAGTCGTTTTCCTTGACAGGTGAAAAATATCTGTAATCAACAGAATAATCATCGACCACAGGGCCTTCTCCTGCGATAAACTGTGCTTTGAGTGAATCAAGACCGTCCTGTAAAGAAAGTGCCGAGACACTAACGGGTAAAGACATAACAAACATAAGTGTTAAAATCACCGCCACTAATCTTTTAACTGTTTGCATAAAATACACCTCTAAAAATAATATTACGTTTTTTGAAATATATCATATTTTTTCCAATAAGTCAATTTAAAAGCAAGACAGAGGGACTATCCCCTGCCTTGCAACTGAATTATTTTTTCAACTTATATTCCTTGACATTTTTGGTGTCAAACGGCTCGTTGTTACCGACAAGAATGTTCTCGTTATAAAAATCACTCTTAAGAGTAAGATATTCGTTTACCTTCTCCCAGCCTTCTTCACCTTTACCGTGCATTTCAAAGATTGTCGGCTCACCGGAGAAGAGATTTGTACCCAAGCCTAACTTTTCGCCTTCAATTTTAACACCTATGCTTGCGAGCATTGTCGGGAACATATCGCCGTTGTACCACCAGCGGTTTTTGGTTCTGGATTTTGGAATATCAGCGAGGTCGCCTGCCGGATTTAGAATGAGATTGAAAGTAGTTCTTCTGTACTCTTTGTCAAAATCCTTGAAGAAATTTTTATCCATACTCAAGTGGTCACCGATAAGAACTATTGTTGTGTTCTCGTAGAACGGCTGTTTTTGAATCCAGCGAACAAACTTTGTGACCTCGGAAGCAGAATATGCAATAACATTTGCGTATTGATTTTCTCGTGGTGTGGGCGTATTGGGGCTGACATAGCCGTCAGGGAAATGAGTATCCGCTGTTTCCATTACAAAATGGAAGGGCTTTCCTGTTTCGTGCAAACGTGTAAGCTCTGCTTTTGCATATTCGTAGAGCTTGTCATCTTCATAGCCCCACCAGACCTTATAGTCTTCGGGAATCCAGCCCTTTTCCTTGGCGGCATCGTAGTCAAGGATATTAAAGTCTCCGTGGCTTTCATAGAAGAAATTAAGTCCGCCGAACTTTGCGGTTGCGCCGAACATGAGCGATTGTTCATAGCCCTGTGACTTGAGGATATCGCCGATTGTAACCGCACCGGGCAGGAAGTTATCGGGTGAACCGTAATCGTTACCTCCCGTAGGAACCTTCATCGGAAGTCCTGTTGTCATATTAACCATTGCGGCAACAGACCAGGTACAACCTGTTGTTGCAATCGGTCCGCCAAAGCCTTTGTTTGTATGAGAGAAGCTGATACCTTCCTCGGCAAGGTCGGTAAGCGGCTTCATAAGATTTTCGTCAAGGTAGCCGCCCATATCCTTTGAGAGGTATGTATTCTCCATTGACTCGAGATAAATGTGAATAAGATTTCGCTTTTTCTCGGGGAACTGCATTTTAACTTCTCTCGGGTCGGCAAAGTTGACTTTAATAAAGTCGGATTCGGTATAGTACATATTGTAAAGTGTAAGAAGCTGAAACTGCTCAACACCGTAAGACACACCACCGATAAAAATTGCAAGTGCGAGAACGATGCTGATTATCTTCCTAAAGACAAGCGGGAAAACGCAGACTTCCTTTTCTTTTCTCTTTAAATAAAGCACACGTGTGGACAAGGCAAAAAGAGCAAAGAAAAATGAAACTGCCGCAGTTTGAAGAACAGGGCCTGTCCAGAGGGAATCCATAACCTCACTGCTTGTGCCGTCCGTTGGAGAAAACATATTGACAATCATCTGGTCAGGAGCAACATCACTGAATGACTCTTTACCCCAGACAGTACCTGTCAAAGCTGCCATACCCAATGCCATAATAACGACGGTTATTATGCTGATAGCCGCCATAAACTTCTTCTGCTTTTTTTCAGTTCTTTTGTAGATAAGCTTTTTATCAATCAAAGCCAATACAAACACTCCTGCCATACCTATTGCAAAAGTGATTGCAAAATAAATAAAGGGCAGTTTGGGTGAGTGAATCCTCAAAGGGAAAAGCCCCACTCTGTCGAAGTATTTGTAAATGATATCTGTTGCAAAAAGTGAAATGAGGTTTGAGCCGATCGCATCGCCCAGAACCATAAAAATTGAGCTTACAATACCCTTGCCTCTCTTAAGAAGAAAAGCATCAATTATTCCGACAAGGAGTCCTGCCAGAACAGCCATAAAAATAAACATATATTCCTCTCCCGTTTTTTCGCAATGCCGTTGCGAAGTATTGTCTTTATTTTACTATATTCGACAATAATTTACAACTATCATATCGTATGAAAAAACATACAAAAAGGTGGACATATTGACACAAAATGAAAAGCAGGGGTTGATTGAACAAGTCCGTAAAAACCGGACAATAACAATGCTGTAATCGTAAGCACCGTTTTCAACAAGATACATTTCGTTTGTAACTTTTGGAGGTGTGTATGTATCGCCGCCGTAGTTGATGTTTATATCAACGGGAATTATGCCGATTTAAAAAGTAAAACCTATAAAAATGAAATTATGGCTTTGATATAACCCAATAAATCCTCCGTTATACTGTGGCTGACATTATAAAAACAAGTTCTCCGCCGTTCATAAGCTCTTCGTGAGTGATGTAACAGCCGTCAAGCTCTTTGCCGTTGAGTGTAACAGCCTTGACATAGACATTTTTATCGCTCTGATTTGCTGCTGTAATTTTGAGTGTTTTGCCGTTTGAAAGTGCAAGCTCTGCGCTGTCAACATTCGGAGAGCCGAGCCAATATTTGTCTGTTCCTGCAAGCGGATAGAAGCCCATTGCAGAGAAAACGTACCACGAGCTGAGTGTTCCGCCGTCGTCGTTGCCGTCAAGACCGTTGATATCGTCGCTGAAACGGTTTTTAAGAGTCCAGCGAACCCACTTTTGTGTAAGGTCAGCTCTGCCTGCGTTTGCAAAGAGGTACGGGGTGTGGATGTCGTGCTGATTGCCGACCCAGAAGCCGTGACCAGGGTCAACTGCCGCACGGGTAAGTGAAGCATCCTCCATAAAATCTTCAAGCTCGGAAACAAAATATTCCTTACTGCCGAAGAGTTCAATCATTCCGTCAATGTCCTGAAGTGCATTCCAACGCCATTGTCTTGCACTACCCTCACAGTAGCAGTCCGCATATTTATCAATCATAATTGCATCGTAGAAAGATGTTATATACGGGCTGAAGTGGTCGTCAAAGCTGCCGTCCGAATTCCTTGCCTGAAAATATTTTGTCTCGGGGTTGAATACGTTTTTATAATACATTGCTTTTTCGCCGTATTTCTGTGCATCCTCGGTTTTGCCGAGTGCCTCTGCAAGGGATGCTATTGCGGCATCTTCCCACGAATATTCAACAGTACGGCTTACGGATTCGTCACCGTTTGAAATATCATTCGGAATATATCCGTATTCGTTGTATTCATTAACCCAGCTTCTGCCGTCTTTTCTGACACTACCGTCAGAAGAAAGCTTCATATATTCATAAGCCGTTTCGACATCAAAGTCGGTGAAGCCCTTAAGATAACTTTCGGTAATTACAATATTGGCGGGGTCACCCTGCATTGACGAGGTATAACCTGCGCCCTGCGGCCATCTCGGAAGTGAGCCTCCGACCTTTGCCATTTCCACAAGACTGTTAAGACAGTCTGACTGAACGTCGTGTGCAATGAGCGTATAAAGCGAATGCGTGTTGCGGCAGGTATCCCAGAGAGACATATCTGTTCTGTATGTATAGCCGTCTGCAACGTGGGTTTCCTTGTCAAAGCCGAGATATTCACCGTTAACGTCGGTAAAATCTGTCGGCATAATCATACTGTGGTAAAGTGCGGTATAAAATACCGTCATAATCTCGTCGTCTGTGCTGTTGATTCTGATTGAAGAAAGGCGTTCTTCCCAATCAGCAACAGCGTTATTTCTGACATCGTCAAAGGTAAGACCGTCTGTTTCTGCTTCAAGATTAAGCTTTGCATTTTCCACACTTACGAAGCTGACCGCAAGCTTTAACTCGATGCTTTCATTCTTCATTTCGCCAAAATTCAGGTCAATGCCGAGATCGGATTCGTCACCCGAAATTTCATATGATTTAACGGGTCTGTCGGCTGTGGCGGCAAAATAAACGGGAAGTCCGTCATATCTGTCAGAAAACGCACCGTGAATTGTGCAACCGCCTGTGATAAGACCTGTATCCTCATCATAATCGACAAAACCGCCGCTTGACCATCTGCCTGCAACAACGCTTGTAACGTCAAGGTAAAGCCGTGCATCCTTTGAGTTGTTAAAGGTATAGCGATGAACGCCCGTATGTGTATCTGCCGTGAGTTCAACAAGGCAGTTCATTGTCTGCAAGTAAAGGGCATAATAACCCGGTGTAGCAATTTCGTTTGTGTGAGAATACGGTATGATGTCCACGTTCTTTTTGCCGGTAACCGGTGTTACTCTGAAAATCCCGTAATCCTCTGCACCCGTACCTGAAAGACGTGAGTGGCTGAAACCTCGAATGTGCCTTTGCTCATAGTAATAATTTGAGGTGTTGGTTTTGACTATATAAGCACCGCCGACAAATGATGTGTCGGGGCCAAGTCTGACAGCACCGAAGGGAACTGTTGCGGCAGGACTTACCATTCCGCAAGTCCACGGTGTACCACCCGTACCGATGAACGGGTCAACATACTGTGTGTAATCCCCTGTTACAGCTTCGGGCATTTCAACAGGGCGAAAAAGTATTCCGTTAAAAAGTCCTGCAAACGCTGTTTCAAAAATTACGATTGCAGATACAAGAAGTCTTATGATATGCCACATATAAAGTCCTCCTCAAATAGTTATAGTTAAAATATATCTTACAAAAAAGAAAATGTCAAATTTACACTCCCCTAACTTAGCTACAAACTAACCAAAAATCATATGTCATTTTTAGTTAAATATACAAAAATAAAAAATTTCTCCTCAAAAGTGTTTCAAAATTCAATTTTGATTGTTTATATTTATGTGGTTTGTTTAAATATTGAACCACTTTGAGAAAATATGGGGTTAACCCCCGATTTTCTTTATGGGGCAGGGAATTATATAAAAACCGTGGCAGGCACAACCTGTTGCGGTTTTTATTTTGCACAAAATTATTAAAGGGATGACATAAAGCCATCCCTTTAAACTTTTATTTAACCGAAGAAATCAGTTCATCCATTGCTTCAAGGATTGTACGTGCAGCATCGGGACCGACGGAGTTTGTTTCCTCATAATGCTTTCTGCCTGCCTCATCATAAGCAATGTTGAAATAAGGGAACCACTCGTGAAGCATAAAATCATTGTCGGGAATGATGTATCCAAGCTCATCGTTACAAAGTCCGAGAACAAAATTATGCTCGCAATCTGACATTTCGGACAGCACCTTGTAATCTGCCTCAACACCGTTTGCCGCTTCGTCTGCCGGAAGGAAGTTTCCGCTTTCAAGCTCGGGATAAAGCTCACCGGGTATCATATAAACACCAATCTGCTTGTTGCCAAGCTGCATATAAGAAACTTCGCTGATGATTGAAACCTTGTTGAACTTTGTCTTTACAACATCGTTGTTGAGAACACCGATAAAGCGTGCAAGCAAAAGTGCTGTGTTATCGCAAGGAACGCTTATTGTTTCAGATTTGATATTAACAAGCGGTGCAAGCTCTTTCTCGTTGGTGATGCCCATTACAAGCTCGCCGACTTTTTTGCCGTATTCCTTTGTGTAGGTAAGGCAATCGAACTCGATTGTCTTGTCAAGAATTTCGTTGATTTTGTCGCCCGTTATAAGTCCGCCGACCGAACCGTTGATGAACATAACATTGGCACCGCCGGTCTGTGCTTTAATCTCGTTTGTCATATAAGCCGGGAAATCTGCGCTGACAACGGTTGTTTTTGCACCGAGCATTTCGGCATGGGTTGCAAAGTTTACAATATATGTGTCATCACTTCCGTCAGACGGGTCAAAGCGGATGCTTGTGACTGTTTTATCGTAATCAATAGGTGTGCGTGTGTCTGCCTGCATACCATCTGCTTCCGCTGTACCAAAGTAAAGCTTGCCGTCTTCTCTAGCCTCGTAAGCCTTGATAATTGCGGCGGCAGTCTTTTCCTTAAGGCTTTGCATAAAGTCTTCATTTTTACCGTCAGAATAGAAATCTGAACCCCAGAGACCCTGTGTATCAATTGCTGAATGAGTATGTGTTGCACAGATGTTGATTGACTTAAGGTTTGGGATTTTTCCGCTTTCGATAACCAACTGTCTGATATCGTTTATATCTGCACGGCTGATGCCGACACAGTCAAGAGCGCAAAGGATAATGCCCCCTCTGCCTGTATTGTCGTCAATATAAACTGCTTTTGCGTACATATCGTCAAGCACACCCTTTGCAGGGTTGTTTGTGTTATAGCCTGCAATGTAATAGGTAGCAGCAGTCACATCTTCGGGAGTGAGTACCTCTTGTGCAAAACCGAGTGTCCACTTATCCCCTGCCGTGTAAGAAAAGGTTTCGTCACCTGCGAGCATAAACTCTGATGTTGCCTCCTCGGTTGTGAAGGTTGAGCAAGGCACAAAAAGGATAATTATACTCAAAAGAACAGAAATTATACCTCTTACAAGGTTTGGAATTCTAAAGAAACGTAATATTGCCATAAATCAAATCTCCTATCAGTTATACTTATCTAAAAGCTCCATAAATGCCTTTGAAAGCGTTGTTGCACTTGTTGAGCCTGTAGAAACAGTCTCTTCATAATGACCCTCTTCATTTGAGTTGCAGTAATCGTTGTCGGGAACTATGTATCCGACTGCGTCGTTACAAAGACCGAATACAAGCACATCATCCTCTTCGCTGAAATGCGTGTTGAGTGCTTCATAAGGATATTCCGTACCGTTGTAAGACTCCTCTGCAGAATAGAAGCCGCCGTAAACAATTTCGGGCATTACTTCTCCCGGCACCTGGAGAACCTTGATATCCTTACCTATTTCAAGATAACCGATTTCGCTTGTAAGGTATACCTTTCCGTCCTCCTTAAATGCTGTTGCGTTGCAAAGTCCTGCACGCTCTGCAAGCTTGAAAACAAAGTTGTCAACCTCAAAGTCAAGCTGTGCGTGTGCCACGTTTATAATCGGCTCAACACGTTCTGCATTCTGTGCAAGGTCGTAAAGAACATCTGCGATGATAAGGCTGTATTCTTTCATTTTTTCATAGCTTGTAAGTTCTGGGTTTATGCCGTTTTCTTCATCCATATTGCTGTGAATTCCGCCGCCGATTGCACCCTGAACAAAGATGAAATCTGCATTCTTTTCGGTATTTACAGCCTGCTCGATATAGTACGGGAAGTCTGCAGAAAGCTCAGAATTGCTCCAACCGAGATTAATCGGGTGTGCACCAAAGTTTGCAATGTAAATTTCTTTCTTACCGCTGTCGTTCGGAACAAAACGGAAAAGGTGAATTTTCTCGTCAATTGAATATGGGTCACGTGTGTCGGCAAAAAGTTCGGGACAAGCCTTTGATGCGTAATAAAGTTGACCATTTGTACGCTGATTGTATGCTGTTCTTATGGCATCTGCCGCTTTTTCAACAAGAGCATCGATATATTTGGAGTCTCTGCCGCTCTTCGGAATATTGCCCCAGAGGCCCTGGGTATCAATACCGCTGTGGGTGTGTGTTGAGCCAACATCAATGCTTATGAGCTTGCCCTCGCCCGTTATATCGGAAAGCTTTTCACGGATAGCCTTAACATCGGCATTCATAAAGCCGATACCGTCAACCCACGCAAGTGCAACCGCACCCCTGCCTGAGTTATCGTCAAGGCAAACAGCTCTTACACTAAGGTCATCCACAACACCTGTTGCTTCCTGTGCGGGGAACTTGAGAAATCCGCCGAGGAAGTATCTGTAAGAACCAACATCATCGGGAGTTATGATGTTTTTCGCATAGCCTACTGACCAACAGTCGGACTGGGCCTCATCAATAAACTCGCTTGAGCCCTCAAGGTAATTTGCGCTGATTTCTTCTGTCGGTCTTTCGTCATAGCCAACAAGTGTAAGGCTCTGGAAAACCGCAGAAAGAAGCATCGGTAAACCGATAAGCACCGAAATAATTGCTGAAAACCATCTTGTGAAAACTGCCATAGTAAAACCTCCGTATATGAAGTATATTTAAATAATACACCAGAATTAAGATAATTACAATCAGGAAAATAACAAATAAAGTGTATTGATTTTTGTGCGTTTTAGTGATAATATTTCTCTGAAACACGGTCAAAAGGAGAGATATTATGGTAGTGCGAGCTTATGAAGAAAAGGATAAACAGGACGTCCGATTTGTTAACCTTAACAGTGAAGGACCGTGTAAGAGCACTAAAAGAGGAATAAATTTTTCGCTTGCGGTTTACTGTGATTATTACATTGAAAAAGAGCCGCAGAACTGCTTTGTTGCCGTTGACGATAACGACAAGGCTATCGGTTACATCATCAGCACCGAGGATTTTGACAGATTTGAAAAGTGCTATATGGAGGAGTATTATCCAAAAATAAAGAAGTGGGAATACCGTAGACGCCGTTCTGCATTAAGAGCAATTGCACCGCAGAGAGAGTACAAGGAAGAATACCCCGCACACCTTCACATTGATATCTTGCCCGAATACCAGCGAATGGGACTTGGTTCAAAGCTGACAGACGCACTTGTTGAAAGCTTGCGTAAGAAGGGTGTCAAGGGAATTATGCTGACGGTGTGGGTACACAACGAAAAGGGTAAAAAGTTCTATGACAAATATGGCTTTACACTACTTGAAGAAAAGCCTAATGTAGCTGTGTATGGATTGAAGCTATAAACTATTAAACCGACAAATCTCAAATGAGGTTTGTCGGTTTTTGTTATTGCATAATATAATACAATCGATAATTAAACGGGAATTCTTTTGCATATCGGCTTTTGAGCATACTCGCTTTTGAGACTGCAAGGGAAGTTCTTTCCATAATCTCGGTTATACCGAAGTGTTTTACATCTTTGAAGAACTGCTCAATCTGCTCAGTGCGATCAGGAGTATCGAGCTCCATTCGTGTGAGCTGTAAAAACCTTATTGCAAGATATTCACGCTTCACCCTTTCGAGCTGTTCAGCAGTTAAAGCCGCTGACATTGCTTTTTTGAACAGTAAAACAGCTTCATTCACAAGGCTGTCGGTTATGTATTCAGCATCGGGGTGCTGGTAAATTGAAAGCGGTGCTGACGAGCAGGCTTGTAACATAAGTTCAACATAGGACTTCATATATTCCCCTGCCTCTTGACCGTAAACCGCATCAAAAAAGCGTTGCATTTCGTCGTCAATATCCGCATCGGGATCCCAAAGCAATTTTGTAATTATATACGCTTTCAAATCGTCGCAGGATGCACCGCCACCGTAAGCAAAATTGCCCTGCTCAAGCAAGCCCTTGATGCCTGTTCGCTTAAAGAAACGGATATTTTCACGAAGCGAATTAAAATGTATAAACGGCTGAAGATAATTTTCAAAATTCACCGCATAATCCCACACATAAAGTCGGCTTGCGTGATTTTTCCAATCATTTAAAGCGTTGACAAAAACAGCTTCGCTACCGTTTGGATTTTCATTGGCAAGCCCCTCAAACGGTTTATCGTAACGGCAATCGATAGAACAAAGACGGACTATCACATTGTCCCGTGCTACAGCCTTTTTGGGTGCAGGCAATGAGTACTGATAAGCAAAGGTATGCAGAAGAATGTGCGGGTAGTCTGCCTTTATTGAATCGGCAAGCTTGTTGACAAAATGAATTATCGGTCCTGCAGGACTGCCCTCTTCTTCCTCAAGCGCACGGCATTTTTCGCAGGCACAACGAAGCATATTATCGTTCTGTGCTACCGAAAAAACCGTACATTCGGGATTGTGTTTTATCCAACTGCGCAAGGTTTCTTCTGCAACTGCCAAAACCTCGGGATTGGTCAGGCAAAGCTGACTGTCCCTTGTTCTTTTGCCGTCAATTTCGGAATAATACTCGGGGTGAGTGTCAAAATATCTGCTTTCGGGCACAAGGTCACAGAAAGAATGGTGAAAATTAAACCACTTCATTCGCCCGCCCTTGGCAGGCGACAGGTCGCAAAGTCCCGAGTTAAGTCTGTTTTTAGAGCTGAAACCGCCGTCAAAGGCATTGCGGAAATATGCGTCTCTGAATTCAAACGCCGGCTCTTCCATAATCTCATCAAGCTCAATTTCAAGCACATCAATTTCATCAATTGTTTCAACATCTTTTGTAAAACAACGGAAGTTGCAGAAAATTTCAAGGAAACGGTAAACTCCGTAAAGCACACCCCTTGAAGTACCGCCCGTGATAGTGATATTTTCACCGTCAGCCCTGATGCAAAAACCTTCGGGGTGAAGATTTACAGGTGCAGTCGTCTGTCCTCTTACGTTGTCGCCGATACGTATTTCCGCTCCTCTTTGAGGGCAACGGTCGGAAAAGTACGGCACATCCGCACCTGTTGACTTAAGCAGATACTTCTGCAATTCGGCACACGCAAAGCGCACGGTTTCGTCGCTGTACTGATGATTTACAATATGAAATTTACTTTCGCCGTTTGCGGCAAGTACATATTTGCTCATTTCAAATCCCCTTTTGTCTGCACAGCATCACGTATGTTCCAGTTATTCTCGCAGAGAAGCTGTTCTGCCTGCATTTCGGTGCAATGCAGTATTTCCACGACTATGCCAATCATTCTTTTGCGGAGCTTTTTATTGGTTGGTTTGAGGTTTATCATAAGATTTTCGTAAACACAACCGCATTTAACCATTGCTGTTGTGGAAATCATATTGAGAATAATTTTTTGTGCCGTACCGGCTTTCATCCTGGTTGAACCTGTTATAACCTCGGGGCCTGTGTCGGCACAGATGTCAATCTCCGCTGTTTTCCCCAGTTCGGTGTCGGGGTTATTGGTGATTGAAACAGTTTTTGCGCCAAGCTCTCTTGCGTATTTGACCGCTGAAATTACATAAGCGGCAGAGCCTGAAGCGGAAAGACCGATTAAAATATCGTTACTGCTGAAATTTCGCTTTTTTAGCTCATCAACACCCATATAGGGGTCGTCCTCGGCATTTTCCGCCGCTTTGAACATACACCTTTCGCCGCCTGCGATTATTCCGTTAAACAGGTCGTACGGCACACCGAAGGTAGGCGGACACTCTGCGGCATCGCACACGGCAAGTCTACCCGATGTTCCGCTTCCGAGATAATAGACCTTACCGCCGTTTTCGATTACAGCCGCCGTGGCATCACAAGCCTTTTCAATTTCGGGCAACGCTTTATCGATAGCAGAAATTACATTTGCATTTTCGTTGTTGATTATTCTGATTATATCGCACGTTGGCATTTCTGCAATTTTATATGTATCGGGATTTCGCATTTCAGTTTTAAGCATATTCTGCACCTCTTTCGGCAAGTGAAATCGCACCGTTTACCATTGGCTCGGTTGAAAAAATAAGATTGTATTCTTCATTTAAGTGCTTCTTAATAATAGGTTCAATTATTTCGGCCTGATTACAAAGACCACCACAAAGGACAATTTTTTTATCGCCGTTCAAGTGTTTTGCCGCTGAGCTGATTATACGGGCTGTTTCTTCAAGATTTTGTTCAAGGATTTTTGCAGCTTCCGAGTCACCTTTTTTGTACGCTTCAAATAAAACCGAAGCAAAAGATGCAACAAAGGTCAGCCCTCGACTGTAAATATACGCAATGCTGTCGTTCAAAGGTTTGCCGAGCTTTTTTTCGGCAAGAGTAAAAATCAGTTCACTTCCTCCCCTGCCGTCAAAGAAGCTGAAAGCAGAATTGAGTGCCGCAGAACCGAGTGCAAAACCGCTTCCGCCCTTGTCGATAAGATATCCCCAACCGCCGACACGGTGTAATTCTGTATCAACACGGCTGAA
Organism: Clostridia bacterium; assembly: GCA_017481575.1. Classification (GTDB taxonomy): domain Bacteria; phylum Bacillota; class Clostridia; order Oscillospirales; family Acutalibacteraceae; genus CAG-488. Next base: position 94,620 of record JAFUPA010000055.1, read on the forward strand.
AGCAACAATGCCCGTACCCATAATAACAGCAACACCATCAGAGGTGCCTAGCGCTGTTTCAAGTGCATTTTCAACATCGCTCCCGTTATTATAAAAGCCAAAACCGAACTGTGACAGGAAATTGTTTATCTGATTTTTATTTTCTGAATTCATACTGCCTGCGATTCCTGCAAAAGCAGAAACTTCACCCAAATTTATACCGTCACACACTTCTTCAATGCCTTTTTTCAAAACTGAAAAAGCGTTATCAATTCCCATATTTACGGGATTTGAGCTACCGAGCACAATGCGTCTGATTTCCTTTTTCGCAGTATCTGTAAGCAAAAACTCGGTTTTACTGCCTCCTCCGTCAATGCCGAGGAAATATTTTATATTTTTGTTACCGCAGTCACTCATCAAAACAACCCCTTTATATGTTGATTATACAATATAAAGTTTTTATAGTCAAAGGGTTATCTTTAAGTGAATATAAATAATCAAGTTTTTGTTTATTCCAAACAAACAGATAAGGTTATGATTGAAAAATTTCTGATTATGTCTGAAACATATTAAAATCCCCTTTGGAGCAGAATTACGGCTTCCAACGGGGATTTTATGATATCATTCTATCTTTTAAGCAACTTTCCCAACGGTTTTTGAAGCATTGGACGGAAAAGTTTGACGGTAAAACCGACGAGTACTGCTGAAATTATTGTACCCTCTCTTGTGCCGACCAGCTTACCGTCAAAAAGTATCAGCGACAGCACTATTGACAGCAACACCCACGAAACATCAAAGAATATTTTTGTGTTGCCGAAATCTTTTTTTGTCACGTCGGCAAGTGCTTTGACAAATGCCTCGCCTGAATTGAGAATTACATCTGCAATTACACCGAGCGTTATTCCAAAACCAAGCACAACAATTCCGACCAGCACCAGCAAAATCTGAACGATATATTTGTCATTAGGTATTCCGCTCACGATCCATAGACCAAAGTCGGTAAAATAGCCGAATATAAATGAGAGCGGTATCTGTAAAAGCTGTATCGGTTTAAAGTTGCGGCGAAGCAGTATTATCTGTCCGAGAAGTAATACGCAATTTGACACAGTCAGCCACGTTCCGAAGGAAAGAAAAGTGAACTTTATGCTCACAACATTGGCAACTGACGAAATCGGAGAAACACCAAGCTCTGCATGCTTTGTAATAGCAACACCCAGACCCATAAAGAACAGGCAGATTATAAATAATCCGTATCGTTTTGCGACTTCTTTTTTTGACATATCTATCACCTTAGGGTGACGGTAATAATCCGAACCATGTTTTTTATCGGATAATTTCCGTCACTTCTTCGTTAAAATACTCGCCAATCCGCAAGGATTGGCTGTGTTTTTGCCTTGAATTGCCAAAAATCCTCTCGATAAAAAATCTTCGACCCGAAAGCAAAGGATTTTCAGATGATTTTTGGATGTTTCGGGTGCCGACAGGTTGGCGCCTTTCAAAGCCGAAACGCCGAAAAGCGCTGAAAAAACTTGCTTTTCGGGCAGGTTCGGATTATTATCGCCACCCTAAACATCTGACAATCGCTTCGGTAACGTTTGTCAGAACAAGGTCTCCGTTTTGGTTATACGCTTTTATCGTGATTTCCACAATACCGTTTTTGGAATTTCGCTTTGTAAGGTTTGTAACCACGGCATTTGACGAGAGCACATCATCGGCATAAACAGGCTTGAGCCATTCAATTTTTGTGGATTTGCCTGCAAGAAGCTCCTCACCAAACAAATCGACCTCAAGATACTTTGCCCATACCGACATGAACGACATTACACCGGGCGCAATCAATCCGCCGAATGGTGTGCTTTTTGCGTATTCTTCATCTGTATGCAAGGGTATATTATCATAATCCCGTGCAAAGCTGAGCATTTTTTCCTTTTCAATAACAGCAGACGGAATATCTACCGTCATTCCAATTTTGATGTCTTCAAAAAACATATTTTACCTCGATAATAAACCGTCAATAAATTGTCGTGCAAGCCGTGCCGACCTGCCTCCACGCTCTAACGCAAAGCGTTCTGCGAGCAAATCAAGCTCTTCAATCGTCATATTGATACCGTTTTCTTCTGCCAGATGATGCACAATGTGAAGAAAGGTTTCCTTGTTTGGTTTTGAGAAGGTAACGTGAATTCCGAAGCGCTCGGACAAGGAAACCAACTCCTGAATCGTGTCGTTGCGGTGAATATCGTCACCGTCACGGTCAGAAAACTTTTCCTTTATAATATGCCTGCGGTTGCTTGTGGCATAGATAACAACGTTGCTTGATTTTGCCGTTACTGAGCCTTCAAGAACTGCTTTGAGTGCGTTGAAATTATCATCATCTTTCAGGAATGAAAGGTCATCAATGAATAAAATAAATTTTAACGGATTTATTGACAGTTCGTCAAGTATTTTTTGAATTGAACGAAGCTGATCCTTGCGCACCTCGATAATACGAAGTCCCTTGTCCCACAGAGCGTTGGCAACTGCTTTTACTGTTGAGGATTTGCCTGTGCCGGCATCTCCTGTCAGAAGAATGTTTGCGGCAGGCTTGCCGTCAAGCAGAGCCTTGGTATTGTCAAGAATGATTTTTCTTTCACGCTCATAATCAACAAGGTCGGAAAGAGCGATTTTGTCGGGATGAAGCACAGGGACAATTGCGTTTTGCCCATCCACACAGAACATACGGTTTTTGGCATAAATACCGTAGCCGTACCTGCCGATGTTTTCAGCCCTGTGGAGATAAATATCTTTTAGCCTGAGCTGTGTGGTTGTGAAGTCAGGCAAAAAGCCTTTGTATTCCAGAGATGCGCAGAGTTTTTCTTTATTGAGCTGTGCCACTTCTTGCAAAATATCAAGCTCGGACACAAGAGTACAATACATATAATTCGGAACAGCTTTACCTACACCGACACTCTTTACATACACATTTTCGCTGTTTGTACAGATTTCTTTTATATATTCGCCCAAGTTTCCGCCGTTTGCATTGTAGAGTGCCGCCACAAACTCGGCATAAGCCGAGCCTGTGGGATTTTCAAGAAAAGTACATAATGAGGAAATAACAGAATCTTTTAATAATTCCCTGAAAATACATAAGGTATCAAGTTTTTCTTTTAACTCTATCATATCAGTTCAGAATTGCCCCCGATGCACCGCCCGAAACAAGAGCTGCATAGCGCTTCAGGTAGCCTGAAAGTTCCTTTGTTTTCGGAACAAAATTCTTCATTCTTTCTTCAAGCACCGCCTCATCGACCTTGAGCTCGATTTTGTTTTCGGGAATGTTGATGCTGATGATATCGCCGTCTTCAACAACACCGATCATACCGCCTGATGCGGCTTCGGGTGTGACATGACCGATGCAGGCACCACGAGTGGCACCGCTGAAACGACCGTCTGTTATAAGTGCGACACTGTTGCCAAGACCCATACCCATAATTGCAGAGGTCGGGTTGAGCATCTCACGCATACCGGGGCCGCCTTTCGGGCCTTCGTAACGGATAACCACAACATCGCCTGCCTTGATTTTGCCTGCGTTGATAGCCTCCTGTGCGTCCTCTTCACAGTCAAACACTTTTGCCGGACCCTCGTGAACAAGCATTTCAGGAAGCACGGCAGAGCGTTTGACAACACTACCCTCGGGAGCAAGGTTGCCTCTGAGCACGGCAATACCGCCCGTTTCGCTGTACGGATTATCAATCGGTCGGATAACCTCGGGATTTAGGTTGACGCAACCCGAAATGTTTTCACCCATCGTCTTGCCTGTTACGGTTATGCAATCAGTATTGAGAAGTCCTTTTTTGTCGAGCTCGCTCATAACGGCATAAACACCGCCGGCTTCATCAAGGTCTTCCATATAAGTTCTGCCTGCAGGTGCAAGGTGACAGAGGTTAGGAGTTTTTGCGCTGATTTCGTTTGCGATATCAAGATTCAACTCCACACCGCACTCGTGAGCAATAGCAGGAAGGTGCAACATACTGTTTGTCGAACAGCCAAGAGCCATATCAACGGTAAGTGCATTCATAAGAGCCTCTTTGGTCATAATGTCACGGGGACAGATATTTTTCTTAATCATATCCATAACAGCCATACCTGCGTGCTTTGCAAGTTCAATTCGGGCAGAATAAACAGCAGGAATTGTACCGTTGCCACGAAGCCCCATTCCGAGTGCTTCGGTAAGGCAGTTCATAGAGTTTGCGGTATACATACCCGAGCAAGAACCGCAGGTCGGACAGGTTTTACATTCGTATTCAAGGAGCTTTTTGTCGGTAATCTTGCCAGCGTTGTAAGCACCGACAGCCTCAAACATACTTGAAAGGCTTGTCTTTTTGCCTTCTACTCTGCCTGCAAGCATCGGACCACCGCTGACAAATACGGTGGGAATATTAACTCTTGCCGCCGCCATAAGCAAACCGGGAACATTTTTATCGCAGTTGGGCACCATAACAAGTCCGTCAAAGCCGTGCGCAAGAGTCATTGCTTCGGTCGAGTCGGCTATAAGGTCACGAGTGACAAGAGAATATTTCATTCCCGTGTGTCCCATAGCGATGCCGTCACAAACTGCGATTGCAGGGAATACAATCGGTGTACCGCCTGCCATTGCAACACCGAGCTTTACGGCATCGACGATTTTATCAATATTCATATGACCCGGAACAATCTCGTTGTAAGAGCTGACGATACCGATTAGCGGTCTTTTCTGCTCCTCTTCGGTAAGCCCCAGAGCATGAAATAAACTGCGGTGAGGTGCGTTTTTAACACCGTCAACTACATTTTCTTTTGGCATAAAAATTCTCCTTATTTGGAAAGTCTTTTAATTGTTGATAAGCTTATCCTCGTCACTCCAGCTATAAAGCTTGCGGATATCTGCTCCGACTACCTCAGAGGGATGCTCGCTTGCACGCTTTCTCATTGCATTGAAGTGTACCTGTGAGCCTGCCGATGACATATCAAGAAGGAAGTCTTTTGCAAATGTACCGTCCTGAATGTCGGAAAGAATCTTCTTCATAGCCTTCTTTGTGTCCTCTGTGATGATTTTCGGACCTGTGATATAATCACCGTATTCAGCAGTATTTGAAATTGAATATCTCATTCCTGCAAAACCGCTCTGATAGATAAGGTCAACTATGAGCTTCATTTCGTGGATACACTCAAAGTAAGCGTTTCTCGGGTCATAGCCTGCTTCAACAAGAGTTTCGTAGCCGGCCTGCATCAAAGCACATACACCGCCGCAAAGAACCGCCTGCTCACCGAAAAGGTCGGTCTCAGTCTCTGTACGGAAGTTTGTTTCAAGAACACCTGCTCTTGCGCCGCCGATACCGAGAGCGTAAGCAAGACCTAAATCCCATGCATCGCCTGTAGCATCCTGCTCAACAGCGATAAGACAAGGAACGCCTTTGCCTGCCTGATACTCTGAACGGACTGTGTGTCCTGGACCTTTGGGAGCAATCATAATAACATTTACATTCTTCGGCGGCTTGATGCAACCGAAATGAATATTGAAGCCGTGAGCGAAAGCAAGGGTTTTGCCCTCTGTAAGGTTTGGCTCAATGCTCTCTTTATAAAGAGCCGCCTGCTTTTCGTCGTTGATAAGAATCATAATGATGTCGGCAGCCTTTGCAGCCTCGGCACTTGTCATAACCTTTAAGCCCTGTGCCTCTGCTTTTGCCCAGCTTTTTGAGCCCTCATAAAGACCGATGATAACATCTACACCGCTGTCCTTAAGATTGAGTGCGTGAGCGTGTCCCTGTGAGCCGTAGCCGATAATTGCAACGGTTTTTCCGTTTAATTTCTGAAGATCACAATCCTGCTGATAAAAAATTCTTGCCATAATAATTACCTCTTTCTTTTATTACAAATTTATTGTATGACGAATTGTTGTACTGCCCTTTTCCAGGGACACACTGCCTGTACGGCAGATTTCAAGTATCTCATATTCTCGCATAAGATTTATAAAGTCGTCTATTCTTGCAGAAGTGTCAGAAAGACGAAGCATTATAGAATTCTTTGAATAATCTACGGTTTCAGCTCCAAAGGCTTTTGTCGCAGTGTTAATATCCTCTCGTGTGGAGGGGTCATTCTGCATTTTTATTAAAAGCAGTTCACAGCTTACTGAATTATCCGAGGTGATTTCTTTGATTGAATACACATCGGGTAGCTTGTAAAGCTGGTTTATAAGCTGTTGCTTGTAGTTTTCTTCACCGCCGAAAACCACAGTAATTCGTGAAAATTCGCTTGTTTCTGTTTCACTCACGGTAAGAGCATTGATATTAAACTGACGGCGTCTGAACATGCTAGTAACTCTGTTGAGTACACCGAACTGGTTTTTAACCAGTACCGCTAAGGTATACTTGTTCATATCAGTCACCCACCTTTACAATAATGTCGTCCATGCTTCCTCCGGGAGGCAACATAGGAAGAACAAATTCGTCCTTGTCGATTGTACAATCGATTACATAAGGTCCGTTATTATTAAAACCGTTTTCAAGTGCCTTGTCAAGGTCTTCTACGGTAGATACTGCTTCACCGTCTGCACCGAATGAACGGGCAAGAGCAACAAAATCTGTTTTTCGGTTTAGTACGGTGTTGGAATAATGCTTGTCAAAAAACAGCGTCTGCCATTGACGTACCATACCGAGCACACCGTTATTTAAAATAAGAATAACTATGGGAACGTTATAGGAAACAGCAGTTGCAAGCTCATTAAGACACATACCGAAGCTTCCGTCACCCGTAACAAGAACACTTCGTTCTCTTGTGCCGTAAGCCGCACCGATTGCCGCACCCAAGCCGAAGCCCATTGTGCCAAGACCGCCACTTGAAACAAAACGTCGTGGTGTTTTTAAATTAAGGTTTTGTGCCGACCACATCTGATGCTGACCGACGTCGGTAGCAACTGCGGTGTTTTCGCCAAGATGCTTATTGAGTGTGAGTATGGCTTTTCTCGGAGTCAGGCTGTCTCTGTTGTCGAGATATTTATTCTCTTCTTTTCTGAATTTGCTGACCTTCCCGGCCCAATCAGGTTTGTCACTTTTTTCAACCAACGGTAACAGACTTTGAAGTGTCAATTTTACATCACCACGAAGTCCGCACACGGAATTGACTGTTTTGTTAAGTTCCGAGCCGTCAACATCAATGTGAATAATCTTTGCCCGGGTTGCAAACTTTGAACGATTGCCCGTTACACGGTCATTGAAGCGAACACCGAGCGAAATAATAAGGTCTGCATTATGCATCGCCATTGACGAAGCGTAGTGTCCGTGCATTCCCTGCATACCGAGAAATCTCGGATGGTCGGTAGGAATGCCCGACAGCCCCATAAGTGAGCAGCCGATAGGTGCATCGATTTTCTCGGCAAGTGTAATCATTTCCGACTGTGCGTTTGCGGTAATAAGACCGCCACCGAAATAAATAAAGGGACATTTTGCTTCGTTGATGTGCCTTGCCGCTTCTTCAATGCGAACCTGCTTTGCCGCATAGGGTTCTTCTTTTTCTACGGGAGGTTTCGGCTCATATTCGCACTTTGCTGTCTGTACATCCTTTGGAATGTCAATCAGCACAGGACCGGGTCTGCCCGACTTTGCCAGCTTCAACGCTTCTCGCACCGTGTCTGCCAACTGTTCAACAGAGCCGACAAAATAATTGTGCTTGGTTATCGGTAAGGTGACGCCGGTTATATCTATTTCCTGAAAGCTGTCCGAGCCGATTTGTGTTGTCGGCACATTTCCGCAAATTGCAAGCAAGGGAATTGAATCGAGATAAGCGGTTGCAATGCCTGTTACAAGATTAGTTGCTCCGGGACCCGATGTTGAAATAACAACTCCGACCTTACCAGTGGTTCTTGCATATCCGTCTGCGGCGTGTGTCGCACCCTGCTCGTGAGCGGTTAAAATGTGATTGATTTCGTTCTGATGTGTATAAAGGCTGTCATAAACATTGAGAATCTGTCCTCCGGGATAGCCGAAAACAGTATCACAGCCTTGTTCAATAAGGGTTTTTACAAGAATATCTGCGCCTGAAAGAAGCATTTTATCACTCCTTTTTTAAGTTTTCTGTAATAATGTCGCCGCACTTACGGCAACCGACCTGTGTCATTCCCTCACTCATTATATCGGCGGTGCGGTAGCCTGCATCAAGGTAAGCTGAAACCGCATCTTCGATAGCGTCTGCCTCTTTCGGCATATCAAAGCTGAAACGAAGCATCATTGCCGCCGAAAGAATTGTGCCGATCGGGTTTGCAAGATCTTTACCTGCGATATCGGGTGCAGAGCCGTGAATGGGTTCATAAAGTCCGCAGGTGGTTGCACCGAGGCTTGACGAGGGAATCATACCGATTGAGCCTGTAATCATTGATGCTTCGTCGGAAAGGATATCACCAAACATATTCTCGGTTACGACAACATCAAACTGTGAGGGATTTTTGACAATCTGCATTGCACAGTTGTCAACAAGCATATCGGAAAGCTCAACGTCGGGGTATTCCTCTGCAAGTGAGTGCATAACCTTTTTCCAAAGTCGGCTTGAGTCAAGGACATTGCTTTTTTCAACCGAGCAAAGTCTCTTATTTCGCTTCTGTGCAGTTTCAAAGCCGATTCTGCCGATACGCTCGATTTCCGACTCGCTGTATTTCAATACGTCTGTTGCGGTGTCGCCCTCGGTTTTGTGTTCACCAAAGTAGATGCCTCCGATAAGCTCACGGACGATAATAAAATCAATGCCCTTGTCCACAATACTCTTTTTAAGCGGTGAAGCATCTGCAAGCTGTTGCCAGATTTTTGCAGGGCGGTTATTGGAGTAAACACCCATTCCTTCACGAAGGCGGAGAAGTCCTTTTTCGGGTCGCATATGACCCGGGACATCATTCCACTTGTCACCGCCGACAGCTCCGAGAAGAACGCTGTCGGAGTCAATACACTTCTGAAGCTCCTTTTCGGGCAACGGGTCACCGTATTTGTCTATAGCACAGCCACCCATATCAACATCTGTATAGTTGAATGTATGACCGTAAAGCTCTGCTGTTTTGTCAAGCACACGAAGCGCCTGTTCAACAATTTCGGGTCCGATTCCGTCACCACGGATTACTGCTATATTTTTAGTCATTGCGTTCGCCTTCTTTCAAGGATTTGAGCAATCCGCCACATCTGATTATGTTCTGAATAAACTCGGGGAAAGGCTGTGCCTTGTATGTCTTACCTGTTGTGATGTCGGTGATAACACCTGTATCAAAGTCAACATTGACTTCATCGTCTGCATTTATTTCTTCTGCTGCTTCTTCACATTCGAGAATGGGAAGACCGATATTTATAGCGTTGCGGTAGAAAATTCTTGCAAAGCTTTTTGCAATTACGCAACCCGTTCCGCAGGTTTTAATAACAAGCGGAGCGTGCTCACGGGAGGAGCCGCAACCGAAATTCCAGCCTGCTACCATAACATCGCCCTTATTTACCTTTTTGACAAACTCCGTGTCAATGTCTTCCATACAATGGAGTGCAAGCTCATTTGCATCAGGTGTGTTGAGATAACGGGCAGGAATGATAACGTCGGTATCAACATTGTCGGGATATTTAAAAACTTTACCTTGTGTGTTCATTTTTATGCCTCCTTATACTCTGTTATATAACCTGTCAAAGCGCTTGCGGCGGCGGTGTGCGGAGATGCAAGGTAAACCTCGCTGTCCACGTGTCCCATTCTGCCGACAAAGTTGCGGTTTGTGGTCGCAATACATCTTTCACCTGCGGCAAGAATACCCATATATCCGCCAAGGCACGGACCGCAGGTCGGTGTGGAAACAACTGCACCTGCATCAATAAACGCTGTGTACCAACCACGCTCGACACATTCACGCAAAATCTGCATCGTGCCGGGGATGATGATACAGCGGATGCCGTCGGCAACCTTTTTGCCGTTTAATATGTTGTAAGCCGCTTCCATATCCTCCATTCTGCCGTTTGTACAGCTTCCGATTACAACCTGGTCAACCTTGATGTTGTGAAGCTCGCTTGCAGGATGTGTATTTTCGGGAAGATGCGGACAAGCAACGGTAGGTACGATTTTGCTCAAATCTATATCAATTACTTTTTCGTATTCAGCATCGGCATCAGCCTCAAAAACAACAGGCTCACGCTCGCTTCTGCCGTTTAAATATTCCATAGTTACATCATCAACGGGGAAAATTCCGTTTTTAGCACCTGCTTCAATCGCCATATTGCAGATGCAAAGGCGGTCGTCCATCGAGAGTGAATGTGCACCGTCACCAACAAATTCCATACTCTTGTAAAGAGCACCGTCAACACCAATCATTCCGATAATGGTAAGTATGACATCTTTACCGCTACAGTTTGAGGGTAATTTTCCTGTAAGGTTAAACTTGATTGCTGACGGCACCTTAAACCACGCCATACCTGTTGCCATACCTGCCGCCATATCGGTTGAGCCGACACCTGTTGAGAAAGCACCCAAAGCACCGTAAGTGCAAGTGTGGCTGTCTGCACCGATGATACAATCGCCTGCGGTCACAACACCCTGCTCGGGAAGAAGTGCGTGCTCAATGCCCATTTTGCCGACATCGTAAAAATGATTTACACAATGCGAGCAAGCAAATTCACGACAGGTTTTGGACTGTTCAGCCGCTTTGATGTCTTTATTCGGAACAAAGTGGTCAAGGACAATCGCCACCCTGTCTTTATCAAAAACCTTGTCGAAGCCTGCTTTGTTGAACTCGTTAACCGCAACGGGGGTTGTAATGTCGTTGCCGAGAACGATGTCAAGCTTTGCACTTATAAGCTGACCCGCAACCACGCTGTCAAGTCCTGCGTGGGCGGCAAGGATTTTTTGTGTCATTGTCATTCCCATTTCAATTTCCTCCTTTTGTCATATTGTGGAATGCACTCAGGAGTGCCTTTGTGCTTGCGCTGATAACGTCAGTATCCGTTCCTGCACCCCAGAACATCTCACCTTTTTCTCTTTCAAGTCCGATGTACGAAGCCGCAACGCTGTGAGAGCCCTGACCCTGCATACTGTGCTGTGTGAATACCTGCAGAGTGTATTCCTCGGAAGTATAGGCTTTGAGTGCGTTGTTAATGGCACTGAGCGAACCGTTGCCCTCTGCCTCAAGCTCGGTTTCTTCACCGTCTTTCATAAATGTTATATTTATTTTGACTGCATCATTTTCACGCATAAATTCAAAATCTGTTACGCTGATGTCGGTTTGAATGTTAAGATAATTCTCTGTAAAAATTTCAAAAACTTCATCAGTTTTCAGTTCCTTATGCTCGTGGTCGGATATATTCTTGCAAAGGTAGCTGAAATGCTCACGCATTTTCGGCGGAAGGTTGTAGCCGTAGGTCTGCTCGAGCAGATAACCTATACCGCCCTTACCCGACTGTGAATTTACTCTGATAACGTCAGCATCATAAGTTCTGCCGATATCCTTCGGGTCGATAGGAATATACGGCACATTCCATTCGTGCAAATTCTTTTTGCTTCTGTACTTCATACCCTTTGCAATAGCATCCTGATGACTTCCCGAAAAAGCCGCAAACACAAGTGCTCCCGCATATGGCGCTCTTTCGTAGACGTGCATTCTTGTGCATTTTTCATACTTTTCAACAAGATAATTCATATTTGAAAGGTCGAGCTTCGGGTCAACTCCGTGCGAGTACATATTCATCGCAAGAGTGATGATGTCAACATTACCCGTTCTTTCTCCGTTGCCGAAAAGTGTTCCTTCAACACGATCCGCACCTGCAAGGAGTGCAAGCTCTGTGTCTGCAACACCCGTACCACGGTCGTTGTGAGGATGAAGCGAAAGAGTTACAAACTCACGGTATTTGAGGTTTTCGCTCATATACTCAACCTGCGAAGCGTAAACATGAGGCAAGCTCATTTCAACCGTTACGGGAAGATTGATGATTACGTTATTGCTTTCACTCGGTTCAAGGACATCGAGTACTGCATTGCAAACCTCAAGAGCGTACTCAGGCTCTGTTCCCGTAAAAGATTCGGGAGAATACTCAAAACGGAAGTTGCCATCATATTCTGACGCTAATTTCTTAACAAGCTTTGCACCGTCAACCGCAATTTTTTTGATTTCCTCTTTACTCTTTTTGAAAACCTGCTCACGCTGTGCCACGCTTACTGAATTATAAAAATGAATAATGGCACTCGGTGCGCCCTTACAGGCATCAAAGGTTTTGCGAATAATGTGTTCACGGCATTGGGTAAGCACCTGAACGGTGACATCTTCGGGAATCATATCGTTATCAATCAAAGTTCTTAAAAACTCATATTCCGTTTCGCTTGCCGCAGGAAAACCGACCTCAATTTCTTTAAAACCAACCTCTAAAAGTACCTTGTAATATTCGAGCTTTTCTTCAAGGCTCATCGGGATAACAAGGCTCTGATTGCCGTCACGCATATCAACACTGCACCAGACGGGCGGTTTTTCGATATGGTCTTTTTCCACCCATTTGTTATATTTCTTATCCACGGGGAAATATCCCACTCGGTATTTAGTTGAATCCATCATATCTTTCACTCCTTTTCAGCAATCACTTCAACCTCAACCAAAGCACCCTTCGGCAAGGTTTTGACTGCTACGCAAGAACGGGCAGGCTTTTCGGTAAAATATTCGGCATAGACTTCGTTAAACGCCGCAAAATCTGCCATATCGTTTAAGAAGCATACTGTTTTAACTGCCTTTTCAAGTGTTGAGCCTGCCGCCTCCAACACCGCCTGTAAATTTTTGCAAACTCTGTGTGTCTGCTCGGTGATTGTTTCACCCTCTAAAACTCCTGTTTCCGGATTTAGCGGAATTTGTCCGGAGGTAAAAATGAGATTACCCACGACCACCGCCTGTGAGTAAGGTCCGATTGCCGCCGGAGCCTTGGAAGTCTTAACTTTGTTGCTCATAAATATTCTCCTTTCAAAATCACACTATTTTAAATCCTTCATCACGCAAGGTCTGCGTAATCAGGTTAACGTGTTCATAGTCCCTTGTTTCCATTTCAATGCGAAGGAAGCATCCGTTTACGCTTTCGGTGTTACCTTTTTCGTAGTGAACACCCGTTACATTGCCGCCGCAGTCAGCAATGATGCGAGAAATATCCTTAAGCTGACCGGGTTTATCCATAAGCTCAATAAGTAGGCTTGAAGAACGACCCGAATTCAGAAGTCCACGGTCAATGACACGGGAAAGGCTTGTAACATCAATATTTCCGCCGGAAACAACAGCAACCACTCGTTTGCCTTTGAGATTGAATTTATCAAACATTACAGCCGCAACTGCCGTTGCACCTGCACCCTCGGCAATCATTTTCTGCTTTTCAATCAGCGTCAGTATTGCGCTTGCAACCTCGTCATCACTCACAAGGGCGATATCATCAACATATTCCTTAACGAGAGCGTAGGTGTTTTCGCCCGGCTGCTTAACGGCGATACCGTCAGCTATTGTCTGTACGGAATCAAGACATTCAATTTTTCCGTCCTTGACCGAATTGTACATACTCGGTGCTCCTGCGACCTGAACTCCGTAAACCTTGACACTCGGTCTTATCTGCTTTGCGGTGTAAGCAATTCCCGAAACCAGTCCGCCACCGCCCACGGGAACAACAATTGCATCGATGTTATCCAGGTCATTAAGTATTTCAAGTGCGATTGTGCCCTGACCTGCGATTACATTCTCGTCATCAAAGGGGTGGACAAAGGTGTAACCCTCACTCTCTTTAAGCTCCAATGCCTTTTTATATGCATCGTCGTAGCATCCTTCAACAAGACAAACATCAGCACCAAAGCCCTTTGTTGCCTCAACCTTTGAAATCGGTGCAGTATCAGGCAGACAAATCAAGGATTTGATTCCGTTTTTGGTTGCAGCCAATGCAACACCTTGAGCGTGGTTACCTGCCGAACAGGCAATAACACCTTTTTTCTTTTCCTCCTCGGAGAGCATAGCAATTTTATATGCCGAGCCTCTTACCTTAAACGAACCCGTAATCTGTAGGTTTTCGGGCTTAAGATAAAGCTCACAGTCAGGAGCAATACCGTAAGCTCTGACCACATTTGTTTCACGGATAATACTTTTCAGCACCGTCTGTGCATCGAATACTTTGCTTAGAGATAACATTTTCATTCCGCCTTTCAGTTGATTTTATGCTTCAAGGCAAACAAAAAACCCGCCCCAAAGCTTTTAATTGCTTTGAGACGGGTGTAAATCTAAATTTAGCACTCGCGGTACCACTCAAATTGCGGATATGACAATCCGCCACCTCTTCGAAGTCAATCAACTTCTATGCACTGACGTAGCATTCACGGGAAGCGCCTACTGGGTGTTAAGCCTTTTGGACTTCCGGCTCGGAAGGGATGGGAAAATCTACAGTCCTTTGTCGGGATCACACCATCCCCGACTCTCTGAAAAATTCGTTGTAGCTTCCGTCTTCGTCGTAGCCTTTAGCTTGTTCGAAGTCTATCAACCTCTATGCACTAACGTAGCATACACGGGATTCCCTATGTTGGATATTTTCAGGTCTCCGGCTCAGAAGGGAGTAGTCTTGATTTGACCCATACCGATTCACATCAACCATCGGCTTTCTGTAATGTTTCGCTTCAGACGCTCTTCGTCACAGCCTTTAGAATATTAACTTATGGCATAGTTTACTCCTTTAAAGTGCTAATGTCAAGAGTTTTTTGAAAAAATTTTAAAAATTTTATTTTTTAGTTTTCTATTGATATAAAACCACGACATCTGATTATTATTAAATAAACTAAATAGCATTTTTATTTACTTAATAAAACGCATGGTTCGGTTTTAAGCGGTGCTATGATTAATAGGTCGATTTATCCAAGGGCGACCATGCTGAATACGAGGGCAAACAATGCAACGGTTTCGCAAAGACCGACAACCGTGATATACTGCGAGAAACCTTTTCCCGTTTCTGCAAGGGCATCTGCACCTGCGGCACCTGCCTTACCCTGAACAACAGCCGAAACTGCCATTGCAACGCCTGATGCGATGCCGAGACCGGCAAGAAATGCAGGGTCTGCGGTTGATGAGCTCATCTGCTGCATCAAAAGGAAACCGTAGATAGTCTGTGTAAGAGGAGCACCTGCAAAAACCGTAAGAATGAAGGGTGCTGCTTTATTGCTCATATAGCACTTTTTCCATGCACCGATTGATGCCTGACCTGCAATACCTATACCGATTGCAGAGCCTGTTGCGGCAATACCCATTGCCAATGCTGTTGCAAATAATCCAAAATTCATAATAACTCTCCTTATTTTTCAATTTGTTCTTCAAAAGGTTTGAATTTGTGTCCGCTCCAGGACATATCAAGATGCGATGAAAACTCCAATGTGTTAAGTCTTATGCCGTGAACAATAACAGACAGAACATTCAGTATCATATTAAGTCCGTGACCGAACACAAGAAGCACTATCGCAAGTATCATAAATAAAAAGTTGCCAAGCAACGGTCCTGCAAGTTCATTGACGGTTGCTGATATTGCCGCACCGGCAAGACCTACTGCCCAAAGACGGATATAAGAAACTATATCAGAAAAAACATTGACAACGCCAAGCAAAACCGAAACGATGTTTTTCAGGCTTGCAAGTACTGATTTGATGATGTTTCCTTCGTAGTTTGAAAACACGAAGCTCATCACAAAGCCGGCTATTACAAGAATGAGTGCAACCGTGCCGACGGGAATACCGCTTATCACAAGTCCGAACGGGAAAACCTGTGCGTTTACAACAAAGCTGAGCACCACATAATATATGCCGATAAGCTGCATTATTGAACCAATATCGCCGAGAATTTTTATTGACCTTCTGTTTCTTACGGCAACCTTGATATGTGCCACGGTGAGCTGCACAAGAGCCAACGTGAAGCAGAATATCTGCAGATTCTGTGCTGTGGTGAGTCCATATTCACCATGAGTCCAGAACGGGTACCATATTTTATCGGCATAAACATTGGAAATAACAGGTATTGACAGGCTTTGAAGCCACTGCGGAAGCTGTTCGGGAGAAAGCCCGAACCAAGTGCAGGTAAGAGTGCCCCAAAGAATTGTCGAAAGTCCGAAAAGTCCGACAAGCAAAAAGGCAGGTGAAACTTTCTTCTTTGACACAAGTGATTTTGCAATAAGAATTCCCGTGACAGCAGTAATAAGCAGTCCGTATCCTCCGTCACCAAAAATAATTCCGAAGAATATAAGGATAAATGATAAAAACCAACCGGAAATGTCATATTCAAAATATCCGGGCACTGTGCCGAGAAAGTCGGTCAGCGGATAGATAAGGCTTACAAACTTGTTGTTTTTAAGCTTGGTGGGCACATTATCTTCTTCGGTAGGTTCTTCAACAAGAAGACCCCAGGAATTATCTTTGGCAGTCTTTTTTAGGTGTTCAAGATTCTCCTCTTCAACATAACCCGTAAAATATGAAACGGAAACACTATCCTTACTGTCAGCCGACAGGCTTTCATTTGCCATACCTGTAGCGTAAACCTCAAATTCAATTTCTTTTTCACAGGCTTTAATTGCTTTCTTTATACTGTCGGCACAGCCTGCAAATGACGAAATTTTTTCATCAATCTCTTTGATGCGATTATTTAAATTTTCGGCCTTTTGCCTTATTTCAGCCGTTGATGTTGCGGGCATTTCAAATCGGTATGCCTTTAATGAATCAATAACCTCTGACTCACCTTCAATTCCTGATTTAATCAACAGGAATTTTACGGAAGATTTTGTTTTTTGAAGAGACAGAGTTTTTACACTTTCGCCGAGATTATCGTATTCTGATTTCGGCATTTCATAAAGAGAAATGTCAACACCTTTTTCAGCTAAAGCGTAAAGCTTTTCGGGGTCAAGCTCTCCCCACTTTGAAAGTCGGTCAAGCTCTGTTGCAAGAGCGATTTTTTCGGCTGTACAAAGCTTTTTTTCATCCTCAAGAGAAACAATTTCTTTTGATACATCTATCGCTTGCGGAATATCAATACTTTGAGGTTTTGCTTTTTTGTTTTTCTTTTCCAATATACTGAAAAGCGCACTTTCAAACAAAGACACTCTTTCTTTGAGTTCTTCAAGCTTCTTGCCGGAACCTTCTGTTATTTCTATGTGAAGAATTCCCAGCTTGCGGAGTTCTTTGAGGGTTTCGGCTTTTTTATCTCCCATAATTATGAGAGAAACTTTTTTCATAGGCACAATCATAACGAGTACACCTCCGTTCCGGAAGATGCATCACTACGGGCAGCTATTTTACGCTTTGATATTTTAGAACGAACTACGGCGCTGACCTGTTGGTCTGCCATATATATCGATATTTTTTTGATATTCTCTTCTGTTTCGGGGATTTTAACCTTTTCAAACAGGTTGACTCTCTGTGAGGTCGCAAGAAGCTCCGCTTCCAAAAGTCTGACCTGTTCATCCAACACTTCAGCCTCCAAATCAAGAGACATCGCCTTTTCCATATGGTTTGCGGCTATATCCACCCAGAGAGGAGTTTCATATAAATCATAATCTCCTCTGGAAAAATCTGCCCCTTCAAAGGTAGGAATGGCTACACCTGCGATATTTCCGTAACCCTTACGAATATTACTTACCGTGATTATTCCTTCGGGAAAGGCATCTCTTTCGCTAAAAACAGCAATCCATGAGTCAAATCCTTTTTCAAGTTCTTCTCTTGCTTTTCTTACTGTTTTAGCCTTGGCTTCGATAGTACGGATTTCCGCCTGAAGCTGTTGCTTTTTTAGTGTCAGAGTAGGCAAATATCTCCGGTACATTTTGAGAGCATCTTTTTGTACCTTTAACTCATTTTTTGTCAGTTTGATTTTTGCCAAAACTTAAGTCCCCCTTACTTGACAGGCCAAAATTCATCAGTAAGGTCTGACTTTATTCCGGTTTCGTCTTTTTCAAAACATTCCGCTAAAATCTCCCAGCCTGAATCAAGAGCTTCTTCAAGCGAAAGATTGACAGATAAATCCATCAGTCTGTTTTCAAAAAGCTTACCGTACTTCAACAGTTTTTCGTCCCAACGGCTCATTGCAAAGCCCATGTTTTTCTTTTCCATTGTCTCTTTATAGGAAGAATACATACGGATCATAGCATCCATAAGAGCACGATGGTCTTTGCGAGTTTTGCCGTTGACATTTTGTTTAAGTCGGGAAAGTGAACCAAAAGGCTCAATGCGACCGCCTTTAAGATAATACTGTCCTTCTGTGATATAACCCGTGTTATCGGGAACGGGGTGTGTTACATCATCGCCGGGCATTGTGGTAACAGCCAAAACAGTAACAGAACCGGAATCATCAAAGTCAACAGCCTTCTCGTAACGGGCGGCAAGCTGTGAATAAAGGTCACCGGGGTATCCTCTGTTGGACGGAACCTGTTCCTGTGTGATAGCTATTTCTTTCATTGCATCGGCAAAGTTTGTCATATCGGTAAGAAGAACCAATACATCCTTATTCTGTAAAGCAAACTGCTCTGCAACGGCAAGTACCATATCGGGAATCATCATACATTCAACGGTTGGGTCGGATGCAGTATGAATAAACATAACCGTTTTGCTCAATGCTCCGCCCTTTGAAAGCTCATCCTTAAAATAAAGGAAATCGTCATATTTAAGGCCCATACCGCCGAGCACTATTACATCTGCCTGTGCCTGCATCGCAATGCGGGCAAGAAGCTGGTTATAAGGCTCTCCCGAAATTGAGAAAATCGGAAGCTTCTGCGAAACAACCAATGTGTTGAACATATCAATCATAGGGATGTTTGTTCTCATCATACGGTTTGCAAGAATTCGCTTTGTGGGATTGACGGAAGGTCCGCCTATCGATTTCATATTTTCGGTAAGAGCAGGTCCTTTATCTCTCGGCTCACCGGAGCCGTTGAAAATTCTGCCCAACAAATCTTCGCTAAACGAAACACGCATTTCGTGACCTAAAAATCGTACTTCGTCTCCGGTACATACACCCTGACCGCCTGCAAACACCTGAAGAGAGACAATATCGCCCTCAATTTTATTAACCTGTGCAAGTGATTTTCCGAAACGAGTGTTAATCTGAGCCAACTCGTTATACCTTACACCGTTTGCTTTTACGGTAATAACATTTCCGGTGATAGATTCAATTTTGTTAAACACCTTATTCATTCCTATCACCGTCCTTCAATAAAAGTTCTGCATCTTTGCTGATTTTTCCGTTGCCTTCTTTGTAAAGCTCATCAATCTCTGCCTCAACCTTTTTGAAAGCATCACTTTCAAATTCAGTATAATTCCAGTCAATAAACTTCTGACGCATACGGTTAAAGAAGCTGCGTGCACTGTCTTTGTCAGTCAGCTCATATTCGCTTCCTAAAACATATATAAGCTTATCAGTTACATAACGCTGACGCAAGGTACCGCTGTTTGCATCAATAAGGTCAAAAGAATTTTGCTGCAGATACACCGCATCAAGCATTTCCTCTTTAAGATAAACCACATAGTCAGAAAGGCTTGTACCCTCCTCACCTACGACCTTCATCATTGAACTGATTTCAACTCCGTGATGAAGAATACTCATACAAAACTCCGATTTTTCACGATCTGTAACAGTTTTATATTTAGACCATGAAATAAGCGGGTCGATCGCAGGATATTTTCTTGCATCCGAGCGTTCACGGGACAAACCGTGGAATGCACCGACAACCTTAAGCGTTGCCTGAGTTACAGGTTCTTCAAAGTTACCGCCTGCAGGAGAAACAGTACCGCCGATTGTGACTGAACCTGTGCTTCCGTCCGGCAAGCGAACATAGCCTGCTCTTTCATAAAAAGCGGCAATATATGATTCGAGATATGCAGGGAAAGCTTCTTCACCGGGAATTTCTTCAAGTCTGCCCGACATTTCTCGGAGTGCCTGCGCCCAACGTGAGGTTGAGTCGGCAAGCATAAGAACATTAAGACCCATCTGGCGGTAATACTCGGCAAGTGTCACCGAAGTGTAAACTGACGCTTCACGGGATGCAACAGGCATAGAAGACGTGTTGCATATAATAATAGTGCGTTCCATAAGCGAACGTCCTGTTTTCGGGTCGGTAAGTTCGGGAAATTCGGTTATTGTTTCCACAACTTCACCTGCACGCTCACCACAAGCGGCAATGATTACTATATCAACATCTGCATATTTTGATGTGGTATGCTGTAAAACGGTTTTGCCTGCACCAAAAGGTCCGGGAGTACAGTAAGTACCACCCTTGGCAACAGGAAAAAACGAGTCGATAAGACGCACCTTTGTTTCCATTGTTTCAACCGGAGCCAATCTTTCGCTATAGCATTTTATCGCACGCTTAACAGGCCACTTGAACGACATTGAAACAGGTATATCCCTGCCTCGTTCATCAGTTATAACCGCAACGCTTTCATTTACGGTATATTCGCCTTTTTCTGCAATTGATTTCACGCTGTAATTCCCGAGCAGATAAAACGGAATAAAAATTTTATGTGTGAATGGTCCTTCGGGAACAGTTCCTATATATTCACCTGCACGCAGAGTATCACCGATTTTTGCCGTTGGGGTAAACTCCCATTTCTTTTCGGCATTAAGTCCGTCTGCGTAAACGCCTCTCTCAAGAAACCAGCCTGCTTGTTGAGCCAATACAGGCAGAGGATTCTGAAGACCGTCATAAACCTGACCCAGAAGACCCGGTCCGAGTTGAGCTGAAAGCATATCGCCGGAAAACTCAACTTCATCGCCGCATTTTATACCGTTCGTCATTTCGTAAACCTGTATCTGTGCGATGTCACCTCGGATACGGATAACCTCGCTTTTGAGTCTTGTGCCGTCTACAACAACATAGCATATTTCATTCATAGAAACATTGCCTTCAAATCTGACTGATACAAGGTTTCCGTTGACGCTTACAACTTTACCTTTATTTTCGGTCATTGTGCAACCTCCGTTCTGTCTTTGTTAATAATAGAGTTATAGATATTTCTGTATTCTGCTTCGCCTATTTTTGAGTCGAATTGTCTTATTCGTGAAAGGATTTTCAGCTTAAGCCAATAATAGAAAATATAGTCCTCCGAAAAGGAATCCATCGGTCTGAGTGTTTCAATAAAATCAAGGCGGAAGCGGGACAGAATTTTTTCTGCTTCCATAGGGCTTTCCGATTCAATTGCGGTACGTGCTGCCTGAACAAGAGCAGGGTCAATCGTACGGTTTTCTGCATCAAACGGCTTGTTCAATTTCTCCGCACGAAACTTGCCGAGGATGAGACGAAGGGTACTCTCCCCCTCGTTCCACGCTTCAATCAAAGCCGAAGCGGATTTTTCGGAATTTCTCGGCGGGACGAGAGAAATTCCAAGCAATTCACCCACGGCTTTCTTGCTCAAAAATTGCTTACAAAGCTCCAGAAAACGTTCCTCTGTAATAGGAAGAGAAGTGCTTTCGGAAATACCGTCAAGTGACGGCAATTGAGATATCAGATAATATGCAGCCATATCATTCAGCCTCTTTCATAAGTGCCGCAACTCTGGGACTGAGATAGTTTGACAGCATATCGGTAACTGCTTCGGCAGAATAATCATAATAAGCTCCGCCGTTATTTACGGCAATGCGGAATCCGCCGTCAAAATTATCGTTTGCTTTAAGAGTTACACCGCCAAGCATTCTTGCTTTGAGCTCTGCGAGCAGTGCTTCTTCAAGCTTTTTAAGGTCAGCACTATTTAAAACAACCGATATGTCATCTGCTTCCGGTTTTCCTATCCAACTCTCAACAGCATTAACAATAAGCTTTGCAAATGCGTCCGATGAATACATTGAGCTTATATTTTCCCCCACAATGGCTTTGAGTTCCCTCGCAACACTTTCTCTGAAAGATATGAGTAAATTTCTGCCTGCCTGACGGATAGCATCCTCACTTGATTTTACCATTCTTTCATTTTCTGTTTTGGCATTGAGCATTATTTTGTCTGCCTGTGCCCGGGCATCTGAAATGATTTTTTCGGCTTCAGCTTTCGCAGACTCAAGTATTGCTTCGGCCTGGTTTTCAGCCGCCTCAACACCATCTTTTTTTATCTGTTCAATAAGTTCCTGCAATTGTATTTCCATAAGGTACTCTCCTTTTAAAATAATTCTGAATTATAGTATCGTGTTTATTATTTCCCCAAAAAAGCATAAAGGAACCAACATCCTCTACAGACAGCTAGTTCCTTAAATACAATGTTAAATTGTTGTACCATATTATAGCACACTTTACTTTTTTGTCAAGATTTAATTTTGGAATATAACATTTTAAGAAAAGCTTACATAGGGTTTTAAATCTGCATATTCTTATAATAAATCAGATTAATTAAAGCAGTCAAATTTTTTAGCGTGACAGCATATGATACATACGGTGACGTAACCGCAAAAAAAGAGATGATCGAACACAATCTGCAACTTGTGGCGTACATTATTAAAAAGTATTATTCTAATTCCGCTCAGCAGGATGACTTGATTTCAATCGGCACTATCGGTCTGATTAAGGCGATAAATACATTTGATGTTGACAAGGGTACAAGACTTGCTACATATGCGGCGAGGTGTGTTGAATAAACTTGCGGAGTGTTTTGGGGTGGATATTAAAAAGCTAAAATAAATACGGATATGACAAAAGGATGGCAGGAATGTCATCCTTTTGGTGGTTTTATCTGAATATTAAAGTGAAGAGGGATACAATTATCGACAAGTCAGATGTAATTTTTTACGCCCGGCAAATCACTCCGCAGGCAATTTTTGTGCCGGCATTACCGGAGGGTTGCGAATTGAAGTCATCCGGCATATTGTGAATGACAACTGTTCGCCCGATAATTTCCTGCACATTAAATCGGTCTGTTGCCACACATTGATAAGCGCCGCCGTTGCACCGTATCAACGGTGGAAGATCACCTGCGTGTAACGGGTGCGGTGCATTTGCAGGATTGTAGTGATTGCCTGTGCCTGAAAAATTATTCCCGTTGCAGTTGTCTCCTTCGTGAATATGAAATCCGAAGAATCCTGACGATGTTTCAGGCAAGCCGTCGATGTTTATTGATATCAACACAAAGTTTTTTCTCTGATAAAATCTGATTTGTCCGTGCAGACACGGATTTGCAGATGAACCTCTTATATTTGCCGTTGCATTCGGACAATCTTGGTTTGGTTTCATAAAAACACCTCTTTATAATATATGCTTTGTAAATACAAGGGTTCGGATTTATTTTTTGTCTTAATAAAAAGTTTAATCCCGTGGATTGCTCCACGGGATTTTTCAGAAGAGGAAATATCTTAAAAAAGGATTATTTGACCGTATATTCAAGTGTGCCGACGAGTTTCCATACGTTATCACGGCGGATGTAGACTCTGATTTCGTTAAGTCCGTCTTCATTCATCCATGCCTTGCCTGTGAATACTCTGTTGCCGTTTTCGTCAGTTGTGTAATTTGAAACGGTTACAGATGTATTGTTCGGCATTTTGAACATTACCTTTTCTGTCTTTTCGTCAGCAACTACTGTGGCAGGAACTGCACCTTTCTTGCCTGCTGTTGCTGAAAGTTCCATTGAAACGACAGGATTGTAAGGCTCGATTGTGAATGTATATTTAACCTCGTCCCATACCCCGTTTTCTTTGCCACGTACATTGATTTCAACGCCTACGCTCATATTTGAATAGATTTCCCATACTTCATAAGCGAGGTCACGGCTCAATGCGCTGACAACATTACCGTTTGAGTCATAGCTTGTGATTGATACATTTTTGTTGTATCTGTCATAAGTTCTTGTGCCGCCGTCAGGCTCAATGAACTGAATCATTGACTTTCTGCCGTCTGCCTTGACTGTGAAGGTCTTGCGTGTATCTTCCTGCTGAACATAAGTAACCTCTGTTACGTCACTTAAAAGTGTCGGGTCAAACGGTTCATAGTCCGCAAGAACAAGCTCTTCATAACTTCCGTATGATTCAAATCCTAAATAGCTGCTTGAAACATAATATCTGAGATCGTGTGATTTACCTGCATTGTTTGTTACAACCCAGTCAGCAACGAAGGAGTTAACCAGATCAATCGGGCGTCCGTCTTCGTCAATAAAGTTTTCCTGAAGAACTCTGAACTTCAAGCTAAAAAGACAGCCTTCGGTGAAATCCAAAGCATCAAAATCCAACTGAACAATTGCATATTTAATATTTGAGTAGTTGGGGTCATCGGGGTAGGAGTCACCTGTTTCAATAATGGTAACCGTACCGCCAAGGTCATAAAGCTCTTTTGACGGAAGTGCATCAATAAGCTCAAGCGTGCTTGAATCGTAATCAACCTTAATCTGAATCTGAGTTGTGCTGTCCTTGAAGCCCGTTGCTGAACGTACCCATTCCTCGTAGTCCACATCGCTGTCATACATACACGGATAGTAAGCAAGGTCATCCTTTCGTGCGTGTTCGGGTGTGAATGTTACTGTAGGCATAGCTACATCTGTTGCAATAAGGTCATCCTCAAGCAACAGGTCATCGTATGTATGACCGCTTGTTTCGTAATCTGATGATTTGAATTTAATCGTATCGCTGAAGTCGAAAGAATTACCATTTGCATCCCAGGCATCCCATACACAAAGCTGATCTTCGTTGTAAGGAACGTTATCAATAACTTTTCTTAATGTGCCGTCGCTGTTTACGAAGTTTTCTTCAACAACAGCGAATTTGAGATAGTAGGGAGCTGTGTCATTTGCATAGCCGACAGCGATAAAATTAACTTTCAGGATAATGTAATTATATTCCTGACCTTCTTCGCCCGTCATACCCGTTGAGCCATGTTCAAGAACTTCAACACTGCCTTCCCAGAAATCTTCGTATACTGATACAAAGTCAAGAGTTGTTGCATCGTAGATGTATTTCATAACAACCTCGGTATCGCAACCGAAAGCAAGGTCAGCGACATCTGCACAGATGTCTGAATAGCGGATATCCGTATCATCATACATTGAGAAGCCGAAGCTTGCAGGATAGTAAACCATATCAAACTTATTTCTGATATGCTGTGCCGTTACGCCGAACTCGAAGAGGGGTTGTTCTTTCGCATGAACCGTTGCATTGAGAAAAGCCGTATTACGTCTGCCTACTGCTATACCATACCACTCTGCCAGAGTACCGTCGAAGTAGATATCGGTAAGACTCTCACAAGAGTCGAATGCTCCGTAGCTGATATATAAGACGTTTCTACCCATTGTTATGCTTGTGAGGTGATAACAATAACTGAACACACCTTGACCAATGTCTGTAACACTATCAGGGATTGTAATATCAGTAAGATTATAACAGCTTGAAAACGCACTATCACCGATGTGTTTAACACCATTTCCGATTGTTATGGTTTCAAGGTCGTCACAATCAATAAACGCGGACTTGCCTATAATTGTTACACTGTCGGGAATTACAACATTTGTAGCGAAATAACAATCACTGAATGCATATGCACCTATACTTGTCGCACCTTCACCGATAGTTATAGTTTTTACATCACTACTCACATCTTGCCAAGGAACCGGATTGTCATCAGAATAATCCGTATAATCATACATCTCGCCTGTACCGCTGATTGTAAGCTCGCTTGTTTCTTCATTGTATGACCAGTATAGGTTGTCACCGCATTTTTTTGAAGGGTCGGCATCTTCGGGAGGTACGGGTTCTTCGGGTGTCGGCTGTTCCTCAAGCTCTTCATTGCCAAAGTGAATTGTTGCATTGAGCAAATCGGAGTTGATGGAATCGACAGTTAATTTATCCCACATTTCCTGTGTGCCTTCATAGTACACATCTGTGATACCGCTACAACCGTTAAAAGCTCCGGTTGAAATTACTTTTACTGTATTGGGAATTGTTACTGTCTTTAAATTATAATTAGAAGCAAACGCATATTCTTTTATTTCCGTAACGCCTCTGCCTATTGTTATGTTCTCAGAAGAAGACTCGCAGAAAGCCCGTGCACCTAATTCCGTAACGCTAACAGGAATAACTATATCGCCGTTTTTCAGCGAATAGGCAAAAGCATCGTCACCTATAAATTGGATGCTGCTTCCGAGTGTTAAGTTTTCTATATTGCAGTATTCGAATGCAAACGATCCGATGTATTTAACACCGTTTCCGACTGATACGGTTTCAAGGACGTCGCAATAGCTAAACGCAGCGTCACCTATGCTTACAACATTATCCGGAATTATAACTTCTTTAAGGCTGCTGCAACTGTGAAAAGCTCCATGATCAATAGATTTTAAGCCCTTGCCGAAGGTAACGCTTTCGAGGTTGATTGCTGAGTTAAACGCTCCGTGCCTGATTCTCATAACGCTGTCGGGGATTGCGTAGCTTGTTCTTTCATTTCCCAAAGGATAGTAAAAAAGATCTGTCATTTCCTTGTTGAACAACGCTCCGAATTCATCGTTTGTGTATGCATTGTTTTCAGGGTCAACAATATATTCCGTAACGCTGTTACCATTTAAAAATGATGAGTCGTCAATCGATGTAACACCTTTGCCGATCGTTACTTTTTTGAGAGCACGACCATTACAGAAAGCATCTGCCTCGATGCTTGTAACACTGTCGGGGATGTCTATCTCCGTAATTGCAGAACAATTAAAGAAGGAGCATTCACCGATAGTCGTAATTGCATCACCGAGATCAACTTTCACAAGGTTTTTACAGTAAGCAAACGATTGAAAGCCTATACTTGCAGGACTGTCAAGGAACGTTAATTCAGTAATTCCTTCGCAATTTTTGAAAGCATGATCTTCGATGGTTGTAACACTCCGAGGTATGGTCAGACTCTCAAGTTTCTTGCATTCTGAGAAAGCTGAACCTTCGATCGTTGTGACCTTTTCACCCAATGTAAGCGTTGTGAGGTTGTCGCAATTATTAAACGCAAAAATACCGATACTTGTAACACCGTTACCTATTACTACAGTTTCAATCCCGTCACAGTCTTCAAAAGCACTTCTTTCTATGACGGTAACGCTATCGGGGATTGTTACGCTTGTAATACCGTCACGGTTTTGAAAAGCAGAATAGCCGATGCGTGTAACTCCTTCAGGAATTAC
>JAFUPA010000056.1 GCA_017481575.1 Clostridia bacterium
AGAGGTTACAGGTCAGGGCACACTCGCAAGTGTCGGCACAGTTCCGATGTCCTTCAACTACAACTCAACTGCTCACTATTCACTTGATTGGGATAATCCTGAAACAAAGGATATCGAGGCATAATTGACTGCCTCACAAAGTGAAGAACAAAAGAAATAAAAAAATTAAGTGGCTTGCGTTTTGCAAGCCACTTTTGTTATGCTGTTATTTTTATTCCGGCTTCTTAATCTGGTTAAGCTGTGCGTTAAGTCCGAGGAGGTCTTCCTTTGTAAGCTCAACGCCTGCTGTGCCCATAAGGCTTGTAAGACGGATTACGGTGAAGCTGCCGAGCATCTGCATCATTCCTGCGCCAACATCCATTCCGCCTGATGCACCGTCATTACCGAGACCCTGCATCATCTTTGCGGCAAGAGCCTTGAACAACTGCTGTCCCTCGGGGCAAGCAACGATGTCGTTAAGTGTGTCGTTGAGCGAGAAGTAGCCCTCACGCTCTGTGATGTCAAACCAGTTAAGGATTGCACCCTTTTCACGCAAGCGGTACTCTTCGTTGAATGTGTCAACCTTGCGGATAACGCTTTCGTCTGTGAAGTCGCCTGCCTTTGCAACAAGCTTTGTTTCGCCGCAGTTGGGAACATCAAAATAGAAGAAGTGGTCAGCCGCAGACTTTTTGCCGAGGCTTACTCCGTTTGCAAAAAGCTCAACCTCGGGAAGGTTGGAGTAAACGGTAACCTTTGTTGTCTCTTCAACACGGTCAATGTAACGCTTACCGCAAAGGTGTACAAACGGGTCGTCAGAAAGCCAAGCCTTGTATGCGTAGAAGGAGTCTTTCTTATACTTACGGTCAAATGTAACAAGTCCTTTGTGGTTCTGTCCGTTTTCGCCGCCCTCGTTTCGTGCGTCAGCGCCGAAGTCAAACATATTCCATACGTGAGTTGCCCACATAAATTTACGTGTGAAGAACTGTTTGATAAGCTCCTCGTGGTAATATGCCTGATATTCTTCTGTATAGTCGCCCTGCTTCGGGTCAGATGTGTGCCAGTTAAGAGCTTCACAGCCGTATTCGCTACAGCCGATTGGAATGTTCGGGTGCTTCTTATGGAAGTTGTCAAACCACGGGCCGTTCATTGTTGTGTCGCCGCCGTACCAGCCAAAGTAGTGGTTGTATGAAACAACGTCGGGAATCTGAATATAAGCGCTGTCAATGTCGCACATTGTAAGAGCCGCAAGAGTTGTGAGTCTTGTCTTGTCAAGCTCGTGTGCAAGGTTGTTGAGGATGTTGTGGTTTTCGATAAGGTCGGGGTCGTCCTCGCCGGACATTGTGATTTCGTTTGAAAGTCCCCATACAACGATTGACGGGTGGTTGTAGTTCTGCATAATGAGCTCTTTCATCTGCGAAATTGTGTTTTCACGTCCCGTTGCCATATGCTTTGAAATGTAGGGAATTTCTGCCCAGATTACAAGACCCTTTTCGTCGCAGAGGTCGTAGAAATACTGGTCGTGCTGATAGTGTGCAAGACGGATTGTTGTTGCGCCTACCTCACAGATGAGGTCAATGTCCTCCTCGTGATGCTCGGGAAGAAGTGCGTTGCCTCGTCCCCAACGGTCCTGATGACGTGAAACACCACGGAGCGGATACTCTTCTCCGTTAAGAATAAATCCGTTTTCGGGGTCAATCTTAAATGAACGGCAACCGAAACGTGCAGAAACGTTGTCAAGAACTGCATCTTCTGCAACAAGCTCTGCTTCTGCTGTGTAAAGATACGGGTCTTTTCTTCCATGCCAGAGGTGAACATTTTCGAGCTTGAAAGAAACCTTTGTTTCGTCGCTTGTTTCCTGTGCAACCACATTTCCGTCAGCATCTTTAAGCGTGTAACGGACTTTCTGCGAGTCCTTTTTGTTTGTAAGGTAAACCTCAACCTCCACGTCGGCATCCTTGCCGTTAACAACGGGTGTCACCTTAATTCCGGGTGCGCCGTAGTAGTCAAGGTCAAAGTGTGACTCGTTCACACAGATAAGGTTAACGTCTCTGTAAAGACCGCCGTAGAAGGTGAAGTCTGCCATCTGCGGGTAAACCTTGTCGTTAGCGGAGTTGTCAACAGAAATAACAAGCAGGTTTTTGTCTGCAAGTGTGTCTGTAAGGTCAACTCTCCAGGTTGAGTAACCGCCGTCGTGGTGTGCAAGAGCCTTGCCGTTTAAGTAAACGTCAGCCGAGGAGTTCGCACCCTTGATTTCAAGATAATATCTGTCAGCCTCGGGAAGGTCGAGCTTTTCAATTTCCTTTGCATAGTAGCAGGTACCTCTGTAATAGTCAGCGCCGCCGTCCTGACCGTCAATTGCATTCCAGCAATGAGGAAGATTAACAAAATCCCACTTCGGATTAATTTCGGTCGGCACGCTGTCTGCCTGCTTTGTGAAAACCCACTTGTAGTTTAAGTTTAAGATGTTTCTCATAATTTTCTCCTTGTAGTTTTATTTGCTTATTAGTAGGGTGCCCGACAAAGTGTTTGCCGGACACCCGAAACTGTTTGTTTAAAAATTATTTCTCAGCACGTCTTGCCTCGAGGTCTGCTGTCATTTCAGCAACCTTCTTCTGGTTAAGGTCATAGATGAATGCGATTGAAATAAACATTACAACTGCACTGAAGGTATAAAGTGCGGCAACAAGCCACTTCATATTTGTTGCAACTGCCATCGGCTGGTCAGCACCAAGCTCACCAACATAGCCGAGAGCTTCCATAATAAGGATAACGAGTGAGGGACCAAGGCCCTGTGCAAGCTTTCTGAAGAATGAATGGAGTGAGTAAACTGTACCCTCTTCCTTTGTGCCGTTCTTCCACTCGTTGTAGTCGATAGCATCAGCCATAAGAGCCCATGATACGCAAGTGTAGAAGCCAAGACCGAGGCCGAAGAATACCTGAGCAACAACATAGCCTACAAGACCTGCCATTCCGTTGCCGAGCGGGAGGAAGAGAAGAAGTGCGCCGAATACGCTTACAGCGGAGCCAACTGCACAAGCCTCTTTTTTGCCGTACTTGTTAACAATTTTCTTAAGGAACGGCATAAACAGGAACATCGGAAGATAGCCGATAAGCATAACGATACCGGAAATCTTTGCGTTTCCGAAATATGACTGGAAGAGAACTGTTGTAGCTGTGCTGGAGCCCTGCATACCGATGAACATTGCCATAGCTGCAAGTGTTGCACCGATAGCTGCACGGTTCTTCATAAAGTTACCCATAGCCTTGAAAACGTTGAACTTCTGTGTCTTTTCGCTGATTGTAACCTTGCTTTCTTCAACACGGATTGTTGTGTTCTTAAGCATAAAGATAAAGCTGATAAGACCGATAACACCCATAATGATAGCGGCTACAAAAACAACCTCACCCTTAAGGTTTTCGCTTGCGTCGTAGCAGATGATGGGGAGGAGAACCATCGGAACAATGTTACCGACCATTGAGCCGATTGAACGCCATGTTGAAAGCTGTGCTCTTTCAGAGCCGACTGTTGTGATAACGGACATCATTGAGCCGTAAGGAACGTTTGCGATTGTGTAGAAGGCATCCCAAAGAATATAGCCGAGAACGAAAAGAATACATCTCATAGCCAAGGGAGCATTCGGCAGGGGAAGGAAGAAGAAAAGTCCGGAGAAGAGAAGACCTAAAGCACCGATGAATATGTAGGTCTTGAACTTACCTCTCTTGTAATCTCTCTTGTCTGCGTCAAACATTGAACCAAGAAGTGGGTCGTTGATAGCGTCCCAGATCTGAACGATGATAAGAAGGAGCGCGTAGGTTTTTTCACCCAAAGCCATATACTGTGTCCAGAAAATAGCCATAATGGAGCTCTTAAGCGCAAAGCTCATATTACAGCCGAGGTCACCTGCGGCATAAGCCAATAAGTCTCTTTTGCCGAAGGGACGAAGTTTAGTCTTTTCCATAAATAAACCATCCTCTCGTATTGTTGGTTGACAACGCAACCTTACAAATATATTATAGTTTAACAAGATTTTTAGAGTGAGTAAAATTTTAATGTGTATTTGTATTATTTTAACATTATCGATTGATTTTATACATAAAATATACTATAATAGGAAAAAATGTTAGAAAATTTTATAAAAAATACAAATGAGGAAAAATTATGTTTTACGAGGCTGAACTGCAGTTTTTGCGCAGTATGCTAAAAAAATGTCATTTGCAGACCTTGATAATCGACCCTAACGCTCACGTTGACAAGCATTTATATTCTGGACTTCGTTGGCTGTTGGAGGACGAAGAGCATTCTCTGCAGCCTATTAAGGACTATCTTCCGCCGATGGAAAAAAATACGGTTTACCGTCTGAGCGACCCTTTCGGGTGTGAATATATCTTTTTGCTTCTGCCCGACACAGCTGAAGAGATGCTTTTTTGCATCGGGCCGTATCTCTCCAAGGGGCTTGAACGGGACAAAATTCTTGAAATTGCAGAAAAATACAAGATGAATTCCCGACAGACAAGCCACCTTGAGTCCTATTACGACGGTATACCGGTTCTTTCCGAGGACAACCCCGTTCTTGCGGCGCTTGAAACCTTTGGTGAAAAAATATGGGGCGGAAGCAACAGCTTCAATGTTGTCGACATCACAAAAAAGCATCTTGACACCGCTCGCTTTGAGCTTCTTCAAAGTGATGCTTCAAAGGATGAGGCAACGCTTGTGAATATGAAGATTATGGAAAGCCGATACGCCTACGAAAATGAGCTGATTGAAGCCGTGACAAACGGACAGGTGCACAAGGCGGATCTGATTTTTTCGGGGTTTTCCAACCTGACAGTTGAGTCACGTCTTGCCGACCCCGTGCGCAACCTGAAAAATTACTGTGTTATTATGAACACTCTTTTGCGCAAGGCGGCTGAAAACGGCGGTGTTCACCCATTGCATATCGACAGCGTTTCGTCGGACTTTGCCCTGAAAATTGAGAGGGCAAACCAGCTTTCGGCAGTCAGAAGCCTGATGCCCGAGATGTTTAATACCTACTGCAACCTTGTGCGCAAGCACTCGCTCAAAAACTACTCACCGCCCGTTAAAAAAGTAATTCTTTGCGTTGAAGATGACCTGACAGCAAACCTTACCTTAAGCACGCTTGCACAAAAGCAGAATTTAAGTGCAGGCTATCTTTCGGGGCTTTTCAAAAAAGAAACGGGCAAAACCGTAACCGAATTTATAACCGAAAAGCGAATTGAACACGCAAAGCATCTGCTTTCCACAACCAATTTGCAGGTGCAGACGGTTGCACAGCATTGCGGAATCTATGACGTGCATTATTTTTCCAAGGTTTTTAAAAAGAATACGGGTTTGACCCCGAAAGAGTTTAAAGAAAAAAGTTAAAAATCGGCCTGCAGAAATGCAAGCCGATTAGTTTTATTTATATGTCTTTTGGTCTTCGCTCTGTTAAATAGTCTTACTTATTTAGACGCTGTGCTCTTTTCCTGCTTAACCTTATGGTCAATTACGTGACGTGAGGCAAGCTCGTTGAAAATGTCTTCAAGTGAAATGCCCATTTCAATCATAAGCACCATTACGTGGTACGCAAGGTCTGCGATTTCGTAAACGGTTTCGCCCTTGTCGTTATCCTTTGCGGCAATGATGACCTCTGTTGATTCCTCGCCGACCTTTTTAAGGATTTTATCAATTCCCTTTTCAAAAAGGTAGGTTGTGTAGGAACCCTCCTGCTTGTCGATTTTTCTGCCCTCGATAAGCTTCATAAGTCCCTCGTAGGAGAATTCGTGAAGCTCATCATTTTCCCACACTGTGTTGTTGAAGCAGGAGTCTGTGCCGAGGTGGCAGGCAGGGCCTTCTTTTTCAACAACTACTGTAAGCGCATCCTTGTCACAGTCGGCTGTGATGCTTACGATTTTCTGCACGTTACCGCTTGTTTCGCCCTTGCGCCAAAGCTCTTGACGTGAGCGTGACCAGAAGCAGGTACGCTTTTCTTTAATGCTTATTTCAAGGCTTTCTCTGTTCATATATGCAACGGTGAGCACTTTTTTGCTCTTTGCATCAACCACAACGGCAGGGATAAGCCCTTTTTCGTCAAATTTCAATTCATCCAAATTCATTGTTATAACCTCACTGTAATTCCGTTGTTACGGAGTTCTTGTTTCAAATCCTTAATCTGCACCTCGCCGAAGTGGAAGATTGAAGCGGCAAGACCTGCATCAACCTTTGGCAGAGCCTTGAAAAGCTTTGTGAAATCATCAATTCCGCCTGCACCGCCAGAAGCGATAACGGGAACATTAACGGCATCACATACAGCCTCCAGCATCTCGAGGTCAAAGCCTTTTTTTACGCCGTCGGTGTCGATGCTGTTTACAACGATTTCTCCTGCGCCCATACCGACACATTTCTTAATCCACGAAATGGCTTCCATGCCCGTGTCCTCTCTGCCGCCTTTGGCAAAAACACGGAACTCACCGTCAACACGCTTGATGTCGGCAGAAAGCACAACGCACTGGTCGCCGTATTTCTGTGCCGCCTCACGCACAAGGTTGGGGTTGCGTATCGCACCCGAGTTAACGCTTACCTTATCTGCACCGCATTTAAGCACACGGTCAAAATCGTCAACGGTGTTTATACCGCCGCCGACGGTAAGGGGAATAAAAATCTTGCTTGCAACCTCGGTCAGAATATCGGTGAAAAGCTTTCTGCCCTCGGCAGAAGCCGTTATGTCATAGAAAACAAGCTCGTCGGCACCGCAGTTAGAATAAAATTCAGCCAGCTTAATCGGTGAAGAAACGTCGGCAAGTCCGAGGAAGTTGACACCCTTTACAACTCTGCCGTCCTTAACGTCGAGGCAGGGGATAATTCTTTTTGTAATCATTTTGCCACCTCGATTGCTTCTTTCAGGTCGATTGCACCCGTGTAGTAAGCCTTGCCGATAATCGCACCGTAAAGGTTCATTTCACGCAGAGCCTTAACGTCATCGAGGCTCGAAACACCGCCCGAAGCGATGATGTCGAGGTCGAGCTGCTCGCTCAGAGTTTTGTAAAGCTCACGGTTAGTGCCTTTCATTGCACCGTCCTTGGAAATGTCGGTGCAGATCAGAGTTTTAACTCCCTTGTCCTGCATTTTTTTGCAGAAATCCTCAAAGGTGAACTGTGATTTCTCCGTCCAGCCCTTGATTGCGACAAAGCCGTCCTTGATGTCAACACCGACTGCGATTTTTTCGCCGTACTTTGCGATTGCCTCGTCAAGAAGTGTCTCGTCGGTAATTGCCGCTGTGCCGAGAATAACACGGCTGACACCGATTGAAAGGTATTTGTCAATTGTCTCCATTGAGCGGATTCCGCCGCCGAGCTCAACAAAAAGAGAAGTGTTTTTAACTATATTTTCGATTGTTTCAAGGTTTGGGGTAAGACCTGTTTTAGCACCCTCAAGGTCAACCATATGCAGGTATTGAGCACCGCATTCCTCAAACTTTTTTGCAATGTTAAGCGGGTTCTTGTCGTAGACCGTCATCTGGTTGTAGTCGCCCTTGAAAAGACGCACGGCGGCACCGTCGAAAAGGTCAATTGCGGGAAAAATATTCATCAGAGTGCCTCCGTTTCGCAAAATGCTTTTAAAATGTTAAGTCCGACTTCGCCGCTTTTTTCGGGGTGGAACTGACAGCCATAGATATTCTTGTATGCAACGGCGGCTGTGAGCTCTGCACCGTATTCCGTTGTTGCGGCAACGCTCTCGTCACAATCCTCTGCAAAGTAGGAATGGACAAAATAAACGCAGTCGTCCTCTTTTATATATTTGAAAAGGGGACAGTTTTTCTGCTTGAAGTGCAAAGCATTCCAACCGATGTGCGGAATTTTCAGCTCCTCGGGAACAACACCCTGCATTGTGACGACCTTGCCCTTGAGAAGACCAAGACCGTCGTATTCGCCGTACTCGTAGCTTTTTTCAAAAAGCATCTGCATACCGAGGCAGATACCCATAACCGGTTTGCCTTTTTTGGCTTCGTCAACAAGCACCTTGTCAAGCCCCGTTGCCTTCAGCTTTGCAATTGCATCGGAAAAAGCACCAACACCCGGCAGAATAATTTTATCGGCAGAACGTATTTTTTCTTCGCTGTCGGTGACAATTACGTCTGCACCAATGGCATTGAACGAGCTTTTTAGCGAGAAAAGGTTGCCAACGCCGTAATCGATTATTGCTATCATTATAAAACACCTTTTGTGGACGGGATTTCGTCCTTAAATTTCTCGTCAATGTTTACAGCCTGACGGAGCGTTCTTGCAAGGCACTTGAATGTGCCCTCAATAATGTGGTGAGAGTTAGTACCGCTGAGCTGTACAATGTGCAGAGTAAGTCCTGCATTGCGTGTGAATGCAAGCATGAACTCCTCAACAAGCTCTGTGTCAAAAGTGCCGACCTTTTCTGTCGGGATTTCAAGGTGATAAGCGAGGTAATCTCTGCCCGAAATGTCAACAGCACACAGAATAAGAGCCTCGTCCATAGGAAGAATGAAGTTGCCGTAGCGGACGATACCCTTTTTGTCGCCAAGGGCCTCGCTGAAAGCCTTGCCGAGGCAGATGCCGATATCCTCAACGGTGTGGTGGTCGTCAACGTCGATGTCGCCGTCACAGTTTACCGTAAGGTCAAATCTGCCGTGCTTTGCAAAAAGTGTAAGCATATGGTCAAGGAAACCGCAGCCTGTAGCAAGCTCACTCTTGCCTGTTCCGTCAAGGTCGAGCGTGAGTGCAATTTTTGTTTCAGCAGTATCTCTTTTAATTTCACTTGTTCTCATTTATTTCACTCCCAAAATTTCTTTTGTTGCTGTCAGCAATGCGTCCATCTGCTCTTTTGTGCCGATAGTGATTCTGACAAAATCGCTGATAAGAGGCTTTGTGAAGTGGCGGACAAGAATGCCCATTCGCTTTAGTGTCAGGTAATATTCTTCACCGCCGATTTTATCGTTTCGTGTGAAAATAAAGTTTGATTTTGAATCAAGAGTTTCAAAACCGAGCTTTGCGAGTTCAGCTTTTGTGTACTCTCTGTTTTCTGCAATCGTTTTGCAGTTTGTCATATAATAATCGTTGTCCTCAATTGCGGCAATGCCAGCGGCAGAGGTCATACGGTTGACGTTGTAGGGGTTTGTGGAATATTTAATGGTGTTAAGGTCGTTTATAAGTGCCTCGTTACCGATACCGAAACCGAGTCTTGCACCTGCAAGCGAGCGAGATTTTGAAAATGTCTGTGTCACAAGCAGATTGTCGTATTTCTTTGTGAGCTCTACAACACTCTCTGCACCGAAATCAACATAAGCCTCGTCAATAATTACAACGCTGTCAGCGTTTGTTGTGACGATTTTTTCAACCTCGTCCGCTGTCAATGCAAGTCCCGTCGGAGCGTTGGGGTTTGCGATAACGATGTTCATTCCGATGTTGCAGTAATCCTCAACATTAATGCTGAAATCGTCCTTTAAAGGAATTTCCTTGTACGGAATGTGGTTGAGTTCGGCAAAAACGGGGTAGAAGCCGTAGCTGATTGATGGGAATGCAATTCCCTTTTTTTCGTCACAAAAAGCCATAAAAGCGAAGTTTAAAATCTCGTCTGAGCCGTTTGTCATAAGCACGTTTTCGTACTTCACGCCGAAAAGGTCAGCCGCCTTTTGCGTAAGCTCACGGCTTTCGGGGTCGGAATAAAGGTTAAGTCTTTCACTTTCCGCCTTTGCATATTCTGTCACTTTCGGGGACGGAGGGAAAGGGGATTCGTTTGTGTTAAGTTTTATGTACTTCATATCCTTGGGCTGTTCACCGGGGGTGTAAGCCTCAAGGGTAGAATATTTCTGACTGAAAAATCTGCTCATTAGTCTTCCTCAAATCTGACTGTTGCACTTCTTGCGTGAGCCGAAAGACCTTCCTTTTCTGCGAAGAATGCGATGTCGTCGGCAACGGCTGAAAGTGCGTCTCTGGTATAGTAGGTGTACTGTGTTTTCTTAACAAAATCATCAACGGAAAGGGGGCTTGAAAATCTGGCTGTTCCGCTGGTGGGAAGTGTGTGGTTAGGGCCTGCGAAGTAGTCGCCGAGTGCCTCGGGACAATACTTGCCCATAAAGATTGAGCCTGCGTGCTTGATTTTGTCAAGGTAATCAAACGGGTTGTCCATACACAATTCAAGGTGCTCGGGAGCAATTTCGTTTGCAATGTCTATAGCCTTTAAAAGGTCGTCGGCAACGATGATTTTGCCGTTGTTGTCGATAGATGTTCTTGCAATTTCCTCACGGGGAAGAAGCGGAATCTGTCTTTCGAGCTCTGCACTTACTGCCTTTGCAAAGTCCATATCGTCACAGACGAGAACGGCACTTGCCATCTTGTCGTGTTCTGCCTGTGAGAGAAGGTCAGCTGCAACAAATTTCGGGTTGCAGGTCTTGTCAGCAACAACAAGGATTTCGCTGGGGCCTGCAATCATATCGATTGAAACCATACCGAAAACCTGCTTCTTTGCCTCTGCAACAAAAGCGTTACCGGGACCGACAATTTTGTCAACACGGGGTACACTCTCGGTACCGTAAGCAAGAGCGGCTACAGCCTGTGCACCGCCGATTTTAAAAATTCTGTCAACTCCTGCAATCTTTGCCGCCGCAAGAATAACGGGGTTAACCTTGCCCTCGGAGTTCGGAGGGGTAACCATAACAATTTCTGCACAGCCTGCAATCTTGGCAGGAATACTGTCCATAAGAACAGTTGACGGGTAAGCCGCCGTGCCGCCCGGAACATAAAGACCGACCTTTTCAATCGGGATAACCTTTTGCCCGATAACAACGCCGTCCTTTTCGTTAAGGATAAAGCTGTTTCTTACCTGGCGGGAGTGGAACTCTTTAATGTTTTCCGCCGCCGCACGGATAATCTCAACAAATTTCGGCTCAACGGAATTGAAAGCCTCGTCAATTTCCTCTGCGGAAACCTCGAGTGTGGAAAGCTTTGCCTTGTCGAACTTTTCGCAATATTCAAACAAAGCCTTGTCGCCGTTTGCCTTTACATTTTCAATAATACCTGTAACAATGTCTTCAACATTTGTTGCCGCTGTGCCACGTGCAAAGATATCCTTGTTGTCGACCTCGCCGTATTTCATAATTTTAATCATCTGTTTTCACCTGAGCTTTCAGACCGTTTTTGATGTTTTCTATCTGCTCCGTCTTGAATTGGAAGCTGGATTTATTTGCAATAAGCCTTGCGCTGATGGGAACAATGGTCTCTTTCGGCTCAAGGTCGTTTTCAAGTAAGGTTTTGCCTGTTTCAACAATATCCACAATCACATCGGAAAGACCGAGAATGGGGGCAATTTCTATTGAGCCGTTGAGCTTGATGATGTCAATGTCTCTGCCCTTTTTGCTGTAATAATCCTTTGCAATGTTTGTGAATTTGGTCGCAACACGCAAGGTGTTTTCTGTGTTGTCGCGGAAGTCCTTTTTAGCGGCAACCGCCATTCTGCATTTGCCGAGGTTAAGGTCAAGCAGCTCGTACACATCGGGGGAGTATTCAAGCAGAATATCCTTGCCTGCAACACCGATATCAGCGGCACCTCTTTCAACATAAATTGCAACGTCGGAGGGCTTGACCCAGAAGTAACGGACACCTGCCGCCTCGTTTTCAAAAATCAGCTTGCGGTTGACTTCCTTAATGGAGGGACATTCATAGCCTGCCTTTTCAAACATGGCGTAAACCTTTTCGCCAAGTCTGCCTTTTGGCAGGGCAACGTTAATCATTGTTTTCAAGAACTTCCACTCCTTTGTCGCCGAGTTTCAAAAGCTGTCTGTATTTTATACTTTCGGGAACATTTCTTTGTGCCATAACACTTTTACCGTCAGCGGCAAGAGTATTCACAGCCTTTGCAATGTCCTCGGAAAGACAGCTTTCGTCATATAAAAGTACGGTGTCAACATCGTATTTTTTTGTTGTAAGGTTAAGTCTTTCGAGCGTGTCGAGGTAAACGGCAAAGCCGATTGCACCCGACTTTCTGCCCATTTTCTTCATCAGGTTGTCGTACTGACCGCCCGAGAGAACGCCTGTCGGCACATTTTCCACAAAGCCCTGGAAAACTACGCCGTTGTAATATCTCATATCTGTTGCGATTGAAAAATCAATGTTGATTTTATCCTGAAGTCCGCCCGAAACAAGCAACGAGCAGATACTTTCAAACCGGTTGAGAGCCGATTTCAGTTCGTCCGTGTCGCAGATTTTATGAAGCTCGGGCAAAACCTTTTCGATTTTGCCGTAAGTTCCTACAAGGGAAATGAGCTTTTCACAAGCAACGGCATTGATACCCTTATCTGCACATATCTTTTCAATTCCGCTCTGGTTTTTTTCGCCGATGCAAGCAAGGATTGCACGTCCTGTTTCACGGTCACAGCCGATGGACTCAATAACAGCGGAAACAATACCGAGATGCGAAAGGTCAAGCACGAAGCTCTCGCTGATAGCCTCAAGGCTCTTTGCGGCAAGCAAAAGCACTTCGTAGATGTTGTAATCGTCAATGTTACCGATGCATTCAAGACCCGTCTGCATAATTTCCTTAAAATCACGTGTGCTTTTTGAAACACGGTAAACGTTTTCGTTATAATAAACCTTCTGAACGCTGTCGGGGATGTCCTTTGTGTTTTTCACAATTGAAAGCGTAACGTCGGGCTTGAGGGCAAGGAGCTTACCGTTCATACCTGTGAATGTTATAACGCTGTCGGAAACAAGAAAGTCCTTGTTGCGGACATAAAGGTCGTATTCCTCAAACTTGCTCATTTTGTACGGAGTGTAGCCGTATTTTTGGTAAAGAGAGCGAAGGGCAAAGACAGCCTTTTCTTCGTTTTTTAGTAAATTTGTGCTGAACATTCTGCCACCTCAATCCTTTTTGGTTCTTTCAATAACCATTTTGTAACCGTCGTTGCCGTACATAAGGCACTTGTTGACACGGGTGATTGTGGTGCTGGACGCACCCGTAGCCTTGGTTATTTCGTTATAGTTTTTCTTGTCGGTCAGAAGTCTGGCAACCTCGTAACGCTGTGCGATATCCTGAATTTCCTTGATTGTGCAGATGTCCTCAAAAAAGCGGTAGCACTCGTCAATATTCTGGAGCGAGAGGATAGCCTCAAAAACCTTGTCTATATTCTCATTTCTGATATTCATTTTATCACCACTGTATGCCTTATTTTTAAAAAAAGATATGACGGTATGTTACCACATTAGTGTGGTAAAGTCAAGCAATTTTTGCAAGTTTTTAAAGGTATTTTAAAGTATGTTGATTTTGCCCCGAAAACCCTTGAAAATGCGTGGTTTTTGGGGCAAAGCGGCAAGAGAAGAATATAACAAATAAACCATCTGCACTTCAACTGCAGACGGTTTATTCCTTGTGGTCTTTTAAACCTAAAATATAATCTGATGTTACATTATAGTATCGTGAGAGTTTAATCAAATATTCTATAGGCAAACTTCTTTTTCCGCTTTCATACATTCCGTATGCTTGCGAGGTGACTTTCAAAACCTGTGCCACATCTTCTTGTCTTAAATCGTTGTCAACACGCAAATCGTAAAGCCTTTTTGTATAATCCAAACTCTCACTCCTTTATGTGTTTTTGCATAAACATCATACAACAATTTGTTTCATTTATTCTTGACGTGAAACAAATTGTTTGGTATACTTCTGTTAATGAAACAATTTGTTTTGTAATGGCGATGTTTTAAACAGAAATACATTTTTTGTAATGTTGTTGGAGTGTAAGTTATGGGTAAAGACTTTTTTACATCTAATGGTTCACATATTAAGGTGGATGATAGTGGTCAAGTTTTTGACTCTAATGGATGTATTGGCCAAATAAACCAGTTTGGTGATTTTGTTTCAGAAAGTTCAAAATATTCATCTTGTGAGATAAATCAGTTTGGTGATATGATTGCTTCTGATGGGAGTTCTCTAGGCAGGATTGTTAACGGAAATGAAATAAGGTTAAATTCAAACAGCACAGCCTCAAATTCTAATGTCGGAAGTTCATATAGTTCTTCAGGACCATTGCTTTCAGATTCTCAAAAACTTAGACTTGGTATAGTTGCAATACCTATAATTTTTGCTTTAGGAAACTTAAGTATTCTGTTAATTGTAATACTTGCGATTGCAATGGCAGTGAGCGAAAGCTTACAAGTACCTATGGAAGTGTGTTTGGGCATAGGTTTGATTGTTTATATAATTGTATTTATATTGCTAATACTTTTAGTTGTAAAAATAATTAAAAAGTTAAATAGGAAAAAATGATATATCAAATAAAAGCACAACCCCGTAGCAGATTGTTTTCTGTTGCGGGGTTGTGTTTTTATTATCGCACAAACTATCTCTGTGCTCGGTAGGTCGGTGGCTTGCTGCCGCCGAATGTTAGACAAATTTTAATTTGTCGGGATGTTTTCAATACACGGTTGCGTTGCAACCTACACCTCACCACCGCCTATGGCGGAGCCTCTCCTCGAGGAGAAGCCTTGATTTAACACAAATTTGACAGCCTTCCCCTTGAGGGGAAGGGGG
>JAFUPA010000057.1 GCA_017481575.1 Clostridia bacterium
CCGCCTACGGCGGAGCCTCTCCTCAAGGAGAAGCCTTGGCTTATCACAAATTTGATAGCCTTCCCCTCGAGGGGAAGGTGGCATTTTCGTAAGAAAATGACGGATGAGGTGTTAATAAAAAGACCCCGACAAACCCCAATTCATCAATATAATTATAATTTTCACCAACCGGCCGGTAGGGGACGGCGCCACGACGTCCCATTTGACACACAAGCTTGCGTTTGACAACAAAAAACTGCTATGATATAATCGAAAAAAGGGATTTATGATTTTATAATGTTTGAATTGAGGGAAAATGAATGATAAGTGAAATTATTTCTGTACTGTTACTGGTCTTACTTATTCCAACAGGAATTTGTATTTATAAATCGAGAATAAAACTAAAGAAAATAGCGGTTGCTTTGACAGCCTTGTTTGTTGTTTGTGTCATAGTTTTATTGTCATTATTTCCGATTGATAATTTGTTGAGGAGCTTTCCCACACCCGAAGAAGCTGTTTCTTATCAAAACAAAGAAGATATAGGTGATGTGATTTTAAAGGTTTGCGGAGAGGATTCTTGTGTACTTCAAACTCTAAAAGGTAATTATCACATTTTTTTAGCTAAAAAAGACGAGGAAGGATGGGACTATTGCCACCATACATCACGAAAAGTCCTATATAGAGATTTTTTGGAAAAGGATAAGTATGTAGTAGTATATCACATCAATGGAACTGATGATAACTATGTAATTGTTTCACACTCTAGTGTTGGTGAAATTATACTTTCGGATAACAATAACACAGACTTCCAAAGTTACATTGACGAAAATTTTTCCATATATGTCGGATATGTCAAAGGTATGGACGAGGACTATAAAATCACAATTAACGGAAAAGAGATTAACTTGGGCGAATATATGGATTGGTAAGTGTTTTGATATTCGCTCGCAACTAAAAATAACCAAAGCCGTAGCAAGACTTTTGTTCTGCTACGGCTTTCTTGTTGCTCTATTTAAATATTTAACCCGACCTCATTTCAAAAACTTCTGCGACTCTGCAACTGCCATTTTGTCGCACTTTTCGTTTTCGGGGTGGGAGGCGTGACCCTTTATCCATTGGATTGTAACTTTGTGCTTGTCATAAAGACCGAGCAACTCATCCCATAAATCGGGATTGAGTGCAGGCTTTTTGTCAGCCTTTCTCCAACCGTTTTTCTTCCAGCCTGCCGCCCAGCCCTTGCCGAGCCCGTCCGCAACGTATTTTGAATCTGTCCACAGCGTAACCTCGCAAGGCTCTTTCAGCAATTTCAATGCCTCGATAACAGCTGATAGCTCCATTCGGTTGTTGGTGGTTTCTGCCTCGCCGCCGCTTATACACTTGTCCGTACCCTTGTATCTTAAAATAGCACCCCAGCCGCCCGGTCCGGGATTTCCCGAACACGCACCGTCGGTGAATATGTCAACGTGTTTCATATTTCCTCCGAAATCAGTTATTCATCAAAGTCAAATAATTTGTAGTAATGGCCGTTGTTGAAATCATACATTGTACCATCTGCTTCCCAATACACACTGCCGAATATTGAGTAGTAAATAGTCTCACCGTCAGTATAATATTCTAAAGAATCATTATACGGCTGTAATTCATTGTTTTTATCGTAATAAAAATATCCGTCTTCGT
The DNA here is from genome assembly GCA_017481575.1 of Clostridia bacterium. Taxonomy (GTDB): domain Bacteria; phylum Bacillota; class Clostridia; order Oscillospirales; family Acutalibacteraceae; genus CAG-488. Next base: position 1,657 of record JAFUPA010000057.1, read on the forward strand.
CTATATAAGCGTAGTTCCCGTCTAATTTATTACCGTTCTGGTCTATGTAAGTACCTGCGGTGAACCATTCCGACTCATAAAAATAAGTGTTTCCGTCATTATCGTGAAGCGGAACAGCATAAACATCGTCATATACATTTCCCATCACATCATAGTAGGTCGCAAGCGGTTCACCGTCAATTTCACTCTTTATATAACCTGCTCCCATAGAGATAAAGGAGACAACCAACAATACCGCAGATACAATCCAAGCTAAAAGAGACAAAATCAAAAAACGTGTGCTGCTTTTAGACTTTCTGGTATTCTTTTTTTTTATAAACCTACAATAGATTTCATAGACAATTCTTCCTAAAAAAGGAAAAGCGATGATTCCGATTAGCCATATTGCTTTATGCTCATCTTCTCTTGCTTTTAAAATTTTGTATGTAGAAATAAGCATAAACAAAATTGCAACCGACCTGAGGACAGGTGCGACAATAAGGTAACCTATTGTACCGGTTTCAAATAACCCTTGAGAAACATTTTCGAACATGCCTTACCTCCGATAATACAGAGCCTTGTAACCTTTTCAATTATTTTATCACAATCATAAATCAAAAACAATGATTATCATAAAACTTTTGCTCCAATAATATTTCAGGCAGTTGACATTTCGACTCTTTAATAGTATTATATACTAGTCTAAAAATGACAATGGAAAAGTATCATCTTTTATAAAAATAAACGAAATATACATTTACATACTTGCGGCAAAGCTTACTGAATATTACGAATAGGAGAAAATTTATTTAATGCCAAACAAAGAAAAGACCGAAAAAGGTCAGAAGCCTGCACAGAAGAAGCAGGTTAAACAGAACAAACGCTTTAATAAGCCTGCAATGTCAAAAAGCAAAAACCCGAAGCAGGCAAAGCAGAACGAAAAAACCAATCAGACTAAAAAACAAAATACGTTTAAAAAGCAGAATTCTCAAAAGAGAAATCAAAAGGGTAAAAAGCCGAATTACAGAAGTAACAACAAACGCTACAACAAGCCCAAGGAGTTAAAACCCGTTAAAATCGGTTTCCTCGGCGGACTTAACGAAATCGGCAAGAATATCACCGTTTATGAGTACGGCGAGGACATTATGCTCGTTGACTGCGGTCTTGCTTTCCCTGATCCCGATATGCTCGGTGTTGACCTCGTTATTCCTGATTTCAGTTATCTTGAAAAGAACCTTGAAAGAATTAAGGGTATCGTAATCACTCACGGTCACGAGGACCATATCGGCGGACTTGCCTATATGCTCAAAACAGTCAATGTTCCCGTTTACGGCACACGCCTTACAATCGGACTCATTGAGGGCAAGCTCGAGGAGCATCACCTTCTCGGTGCAGTTAAGCTCAATGTTATTCAGCCGGGCGATGTAATCGGTCTCGGCGAGTTCAATGTCGAGGCAATTCACGTTAACCACTCAATTCCCGACTCACTCTCGTTTGCAATTACCTGCGGTGCAGGCACAATTATTCAGACGGGTGACTTCAAAATCGACAGCACTCCCATTGACGGAGATATGATTGACCTCAACCGCTTTGCAGAGCTTGGTGCAAAGGGCGTTTTGTGTATGCTTTCGGACTCGACAAATGCCGAGCGTCCGGGCTATACGGAAAGTGAGAAGAAGGTCGGCGAGTCTCTTCACACTCTCTTCGAGCGTGCAGGTCAGCGCCGTATAATCATTGCAACCTTTGCTTCAAACGTCCACCGTGTTCAGCAGATTATTGACGAAGCTCATGCAATGGGCAGAAAGGTTGCGCTCTCGGGCAGAAGTCTTGAAAATGTTGTCGCAATCGGCAGTGACCTCGGTTATCTCAACATTCCCGAGAACACACTTGTCAGCATCGACCTTATCAATAAATATCCTGCGGACAAAATGGTTATCGTCACAACGGGCAGTCAGGGCGAGCCGATGTCGGCACTTTCAAGAATGGCTTTTTCGGGTCACAAGAAGGTTGCTGTCGGGCCGAACGATTGCGTAATAATTTCCGCAACTCCCATTCCGGGCAACGAAAAAACAATCGGCAAGGTTATCAACGAGCTGCTCAAGCTCGGTGCCGATGTTATATATGAAAAGGCAAACGGCATCCACGTTTCAGGTCACGCCTGCCAGGAAGAGTTGAAGCTGATGATGGGCATTATCAAGCCTAAATTCTTTATTCCCGTTCACGGCGAACAGAAGCATTTGAGAAAACACGCACAGCTTGCCGAAAGTATGGGTATAAAGAGCGAGAATATCTTTATAGCCGACAACGGTGTGCAGATTGAAGTCACCGAGGACGGAATAAAGAAGTGCGAGCCTATCGAGTCAGGTCAGATTTTTGTTGACGGCTCGGGTGTCGGCGATGTCGGTAACGTTGTCCTTCGTGACAGAAAACGCCTTGCAGAGGATGGTCTGATTGTTGTTGCCGCTTCAATTGACAGCTATTCCGGCTACATTGTCGCAGGTCCCGATATTCTTACACGTGGCTTTGTCTATGTCAAGGAATCCGAAGAGCTTATTGACGATGCACGTGAGGTTGCACGCTATGCAATCGAAAACTGCATTTCAAATAATATAAGAGATTGGAATTCAATCAAATCATCTGTAAGGGATGAGGTTTCACGTCTTATGTACGACCGTACAAAGAGAAGCCCGATGATACTTTCGATAATCATGGAGGTATGATTATGACGAAAATCAAGACATTGCTCCGCAACTTCCCTGTGTTTGTCGGAGCGGTCGGTCTTTCCTTGCTTTGCATCATTTTAACATTCTTTACTGCAAGCAAATGGTTGGCAATAGCCGAGCTTGTAATTCTTGCGGCTGTTCTGGTGCTTGTGTTTGTTTATTTTGATGTGTTCAATGCAAGAAAGCAGAAGTTGTTAAGTCAGATTTCTTCAAATCTCGACTTTATGGGCTCAAGCACCTCTAACGACTTCCCACTTCCCATTTCCGTCTGCAAGCCTGACGGAACAATAATATGGTACAACAACCTTTTTGAAGACCAGGTTATCGGCTCTAATCCCTCGGGCTACAGCGAGCTTACTGCGGTTTTCAATAATGTCGGTATGGATACAATCCTCAACTCTGCGGGCACAGGTGTGCTTATCGATTGTGACGACAAGTATTTCACAGTCTATTCACACAAGGCTCAGAAAGATAATGAGGACGTGGTTGTGCTGTATTTTGTTGATACAACAAAGTACAGAAAAATTGCCGATGAGTATGTAAAAACACGTCCTGCAATTGCAATAATGACAATCGACAATATGGCAGAGCTTCAGCAGGATTACCGTGAAAGCGACTGTGCCGCTATCAGAAACGGCATTGAAAAGCTTGCCGAAATGTGGATCAGTGAATATTCCTGTTTCATCAGCAAGGTGAGCGACAGCAAGTTTTACATCGTTGCCGAAAAGCAGGATTTAGATGATATGATTTCACGCCGCTTTGACATCCTTGATGATGTCAGAGAATATACCTACGACAACAAATATGTCGGTGTAACTCTTTCAATCGGTGTTGGTTGCGGTGCAACCTTCCCCGAATGTGAAAGCAATGCAAAGCTTGCCCTTGATATGGCTCTCGGCAGAGGCGGAGACCAGGCAGTTATTAAATTCAAGGATAAGTACGAGTTTTTCGGCGGTGTTTCAAAGAGCGTCGAAAGCAATACAAAGGTCAAATCAAGAACGGTTGCGGCGGCATTTACCGAGCTTGTTCAGGGTTGCGATAATCTCTTTGTTATGGGGCACCGTTTTCCCGATTTTGATGCAGTCGGCTCTGCAATCGGTGTTGTAAAGATTGCACAGAGCCTCGGAAAAAAGGCTTATATCGCAACCAACAAACAGCAGTCAATGGCAAAACCGCTCATTGAAACAGCAGAAAAAGAAGGCTTCGACGGTGTCTTTCTTTCACTTGATGAGGCAAAGCATAAGATGTCGCAGAACAAGAAAAATCTTCTTGTTGTTGTCGATACTCACATCACAAACTTCGTCGAAGACCCCGAGCTTCTTGAAAAGGCAAGTATGGTTGTCGTAATCGACCACCACAGAAAAGCTGTTGATTACATCAAAAATGCAGTCATCTTCTTCCACGACCCGAGTGCTTCTTCTGCCTCGGAAATGGTGGCGGAGCTTTCCGAGTACATTCCTGCGGTAACGCAGCTCGGCTCCTTTGCGGCAGATGCTCTTATGGCAGGTATTATGCTTGACACAAAGAACTTCATCCTCCGTGTCGGCTCAAAGACTTTTGAAGCGGCGGCATATCTAAAAACGCAGGGAGCTGAAACCGTAAGGGTTAAAAAGTTTTTTGCAAATGATATCGAAAATTATCACGTAAGAAATAAGATAATCAGCGGAGCAAGAAAGTATCATAACTGTGCTATCGCCCTCAACGACGAGGAGTCGGCAGATATCCGTATGATAAGTGCGCAGTCGGCTGATGAGCTTCTTAATATAAGCGGTGTTGACGCATCGTTTGTAATATTTAAAATGAACAATGTAATCTGTGTTTCTGCCCGTTCTTTGGGAGCGGTCAATGTTCAGGTTATAATGGAATACCTTGGCGGCGGCGGTCATCAGACTATGGCGGCGGCACAGATTAAGGATTCCGATATTGAACATGTAACGGCGGATGTTATGCGAAGCATAGACCGCTACAACGAAGAAAATAACATCAAGAAATGAGGTAATAAAATGAAGGTTATTTTACAGCAGGACGTTAAGTCATTAGGAAAAAAAGGCGAGCTTGTCAATACATCTGACGGTTATGCAAGAAACTATCTCTTCCCGAGAAACCTTGCAATCGAAGCAAATTCACAGGCAATGACAGAGCTTAAAAACAGAGAAGATTCCAAAAAGCACAAGATTGCAGTTGAAACCAAAGCGGCACAGGAGGCTGCTGACAAAATCAACGGCAGAGCAATCAAAATCAAGGCAAAGGCAGGTCAGGGCGGCAGACTTTTCGGCTCTGTTACCTCCAAGGAAATTGCCGAGTGCATCAAAAAGGAATATTCAATCGACATCGACCGTCGTAAGATTACTGTGCCCGACATCAAGGCTTTCGGCAGCTATTCTGCAACAGTAAAGCTTTACCAGGGCGTAACTGCAGACTTCACCGTAATGGTAACAGAGGAATAATAAACTATCCGATAAGGAGAAAGACTTATGGAAAGTCTTAACAATTTCAACGCAACAGATTCGATATTCAGCCTTGAAGCGGAGCAGGCTGTGCTCGGCTCGCTTCTTGTTGACCCTGCGTGTATGCCGCAGGTGCAGGTGCTTTTAAGTGCGGAGGATTTCTACCTCCCACAGCATAAGGCAATCTTCACCGCAATGGCTACAATTGAGGCAACAGGCGGCAAAATCGACCCCCTTATCGTGCTTGACAGTCTTGTTAAGGACAAGGTCTACGACACGGCAGCAGGTAAAAATTATCTTTTCCAGCTCGCACAGGTCGTACCCTCAACGGCAAACGTCGAATCCTATGCCAAAATCGTAAAAGAAAAATTCTACATACGCTCTCTTATCAACGCTTCCAGAGAAACAATTGATGCCGCTTCAACACAGGAGCAGACGGCTGACGAATTGCTTGAAGCCGCAGAGCAGAAGATTTATAACATCCGTCAGGGCAGAAAAACAAATGCCCCGTCTAAAATCGGCGACATCATCATCAGCGATGTTTACACAACTCTTCAGCACCTCACGTCACCCGACAAGGATCTTTACAAGGGCTATCCTACGGGCTATTCCGACCTTGACAACGTGCTGACGGGCTTGCATAAATCCGACCTTATTCTTATCGGCGCACGTCCTGCAATGGGTAAGACGAGCTTTGCCTTGAACCTTGCAAGAAATGTTTCTGTCATCGGCAAAAGAAGAGTGCTTATGTTCTCTCTCGAAATGACAAAGGAACAGCTTGCAATGCGTGTTCTTGCAACCGAAGCACGTGTTAATTCAGCCAAGATGCGTACGGGCGAGCTTGATGCGGAGGATTGGCAGAGGCTCGGTATGGCAACAAATGCTTTGAGCAATGTCGAGCTTTATTTTGACGACACAAGCTCAATCACAGTTCCCGAGATGAAGGCTCGAATCCGCCGATTGAAGGGCGTCGAGTGTGTAATTATCGACTACCTCGGACTCATCCGTCCCGCAGGCAGAACCGAAAACCGTGTTCAGGCGGTCAGCGAAATTACCCGAGAGCTAAAGCTTATGGCAAAGGACCTTGCAATTCCCGTCATCTGCTGTGCACAGCTTTCCCGTGGCACCGAGGGTCGAGGCAGTTCACACCGTCCCCAGCTTGCCGACTTGCGTGAATCAGGCTCAATCGAGCAGGATGCCGACATCGTTATGATGCTTTACCGTCCCGATTACTATTCAAGTGAAAAGGACGATAAGGACGACGACGGCGAACAGCAGGATGTTGCAAACAAGGTTGAGGTTATTGTCGCCAAAAACCGTCACGGCAGAACCGATACGGTTGAAATGGTCTGGGACGGCGACTATACATTGTTTATGACTTTGGAGAAACTCAGAAATGATATGTAAAGTCAAAAACACGTTTAAAGAGTACTCAATGCCCGTCCGCAACCAAAGAGTGGTTGTCGCTCTTTCGGGCGGTGCAGATTCAATGGCATTGCTCAATGTACTTTTCTCTTTGCGTGACGAGTATGACATCGTTCTTGAAGCGTGCCACGTCAATCACGGCATAAGAGGGGAGTCAGCCGAGCGTGATGAAGCCTTTGTAAAGGCGGAGTGCGGAAAACTCGGTATAAAGCTCCACCTGCTTCACGCTGATGTACCTGCACTTTCAAAAGAAAAGGGGCTTGGTCTTGAGGAATGTGGCAGGCAGGTTCGTTACAGTTTCTTTGCTTCACTTGGTGACTGCCTTATTGCTACCGCACACACGTTGAGCGACAGATGCGAGACCTTGCTTTTAAACGAAACAAGGGGAGCTTCCCTCAAGGGTCTTTGCTCAATCCCTGCGGTCAGAGGCAATGTTATCAGACCTCTTATCAATTGCACACGTGAGGAAATTGAAGCATACTGTGCAGAAAATTCTATACAGTTCGTAACCGACGAGACAAACTTTGACGACGTTTATTCACGCAACCGTATAAGGCTCAATGTAATCCCCGAGCTCAAAAAAATAAACCCGTCCTTTGAAAATGCGGTGGCAAGGCTTATTGCTTCTGCAAATGAGGACGAGTCCTATTTCGAAGCGGTTACAGAAGAAACATATTTAAAAGCCAAACTTAAAAACGGTTTTGATGCCGGTTTTATCAAAAAACAACACCCCTCCGTCCGCAAAAGAGTGCTTGTCAAGGTTTTAAAGGAGCAGGCGGGAATAACTCCCGAGCTTGTCCATTTAAAGCTGATCGACAAAATTCTTGACGGCGGAACAGCGGAAATTACCGGCAATACAATAGTTAATGTCAGGAATTACGTTTTAACAATAAATCCTGAAGCAGAGGACACAACCGAGTGGGAATATGACTTCTCCTCCTTGTGCGCCACACTTGATTTCGGCAAGGTAAAAGCAGATATTTTTAACAAAAATGAATTACCGCCGAAACAAATTGTTCATAATAAAGTGTTAGACTATGACAGCATCGTCGGCAATTGTGTCCTGCGAAACCGACGTGCAGGCGACAAAATGCGTCTTGCAGGCAGTTCATGTACCAAAACACTAAAAAAACTTTTTAACGAGAAACACCTTGAAGGCAGAAACAACCTGTTAATCCTTGCGGACGAACTCGGAATATTATGGGTTCAGGGATTGGGCTGTGCCGACAGGGCAAAAATTACACAGAATACAAAAAATATACTTGTAGTGGGAGATGTTCAAAATGATTGAGAAGGATATTGAAAAAGTGTTTTTCAGCAAAGAAGAATTGGCAGCTATCGTAAAAAGACTCGGTGCACAGATAAGCAAGGACTATGAGGGTAAAAACCTCCTGCTTGTCAGCATCCTTAAGGGCTCGGTTATCTTTATGGCTGACCTTATGAGAGAAATTACAGTACCGTGTGAAATTGACTTTATGTGTGTTTCGGCTTACGGTAACCGTACCGAGGCATCGGGTAACGTTAAAATCATCAAGGACCTTGACATCAATCTCGAGGGTAAAGACCTTCTTCTTGTTGAGGACATTCTTGACAGCGGTGTAACCCTTTCTTACGTCTGCAAGCTTCTTGAAACAAGAAACCCCGCAAGTATTAAGATATGCACTCTGCTTGATAAGCCCGAACGTCGCAAATCAAATATCAAAGCAGACTATGCAGGCACCTTTGTGCCCAATGAATTCGTTGTAGGCTACGGTCTTGACTATGCCGAGAAGTACAGAAACCTTCCTTACATCGGTGTTCTCAAACCCGAAATCTACGAAAACAACTGATAAATACCCCGTATTCATCAACACACAGGAGTGAAACCATTGAATAATAGTCCCAATAAAAACAACGGCAACAAGAATGACCAGATGAAAAGACGAATTATGTCTTACTTGCCGTATATCCTTATTCCTCTAATGCTGGTCGTTGCAATCGGCATCGCAGGTAAAACTGCATCCGACAGAGCGGATAAAGTCGAATACTATGAGATTGTTCAGTATTTTGATGAGGGTAAGGTTGATAAGTTTTCGCTTAACCTGAGCAGCGGTACCTTGAAGTATACCCTCGAGGGTGAAGGCGAAAAGCAAAAAGAATACCGTGTTCCCAATGTCAACATTTTTGTAAATGACATTAACGATATAGTCCGTGAGCATAACAAGGCGGCAACAAGCGAAGAAGATATGATTAAGTACGAGTTTATCTCGGGCTCAACAAGCTCATGGCTTTTAAATCTTGTTCCGTCACTTCTCACAATGGGCGTCCTTATCTTTTTGTTCCTGTTTATGATGCGCCGAATGAATTCTGCAGGCTCGGATATGAACAGAACACTCAACTTCGGCAAAATCAATGCTAAAAAGCAGAAGGACGAGAAAGAAAAAACCACCTTTGATCAGGTGGCAGGCGCAGACGAGGAAAAGGAAGAGCTCAGCGAAATGGTTGATTTCCTCAAAAGCCCCAATAAGTTTAACACACTCGGTGCAAGAATTCCCAAGGGTGTGCTTCTCGTAGGCCCTCCGGGTACAGGTAAAACTCTTCTTGCCAGAGCAGTTGCAGGTGAAGCAGATGTTCCGTTCTTCTCCATTTCCGGTTCAGATTTTGTTGAGATGTATGTCGGTGTCGGTGCTTCAAGAGTACGTGACCTTTTCAATCAGGCAAAAAAGGAAGCCCCGTCAGTTATCTTTATTGACGAAATCGATGCTGTCGGACGTCACCGTGGCGCAGGTATGGGCGGCGGACACGACGAAAGAGAGCAGACCCTTAACCAGCTTCTTGTTGAAATGGACGGCTTCGGCAAAAACGAAGGTGTTATCATCATAGCGGCAACCAACCGCCCCGATATTCTTGACCCTGCACTTCTTCGTCCGGGTCGTTTTGACCGTCAGGTAACTGTTGGTTATCCCGACGCCAAGGGCAGAGAGGCCATTCTTAAAGTTCACGCAAAGGGCAAGCCCTTTGCTCCCGACGTTGACCTTAAGGTTATCGCAAACTCAACTGTCGGCTTTGTCGGTGCTGATCTTGAAAACCTCCTTAACGAAGCGGCACTTCTTGCAGCTCGCAGAGGCAAAAAGGCAATTACAATGTCAGAGATTGAAGAAGCAACCCGTAAGGTTGTAATCGGTACAGAGAAGAAATCTCACAAGATGAGCGAGAAAGAAAAGCGTATGACCGCTTTCCACGAAGCAGGCCACGCAGTTTCTAGCTATTATCTTGATACACAGGACCCCGTCCATGAGGTTTCAATCATCCCCAGAGGTATGGCAGGCGGTTACACGCTCTACGTTCCAAAAGAGGATAAATCATACCGCTATAAGAGTGAAATGCTCGATGAGCTCGTTTCACTTCTCGGCGGACGTGTTGCGGAGCAGATTGTCAGAGGCGACGTTTCAACAGGTGCTTCCAACGACATTGAAAGAGCAACAGAAGTTGCCAGAAATATGGTAACAAAGTACGGTATGAGTGACAATCTCGGCACAGTATGTTATGCAGGCTCAAACGACGAGGTATTCCTCGGCAGAGACTATGGCCACGCAAAGAACTATTCCGAGTCAACAGCAAGAGCTATTGATGACGAAATCAAGAGCATCATTTCAAATGCTTATAAGCGTACAGAGGAAATCCTCACAGAGCACAGAGACAAGCTTGACGCTCTTGCAGATTACCTTGTTAAGCATGAGAAAATCGACGGCGAAAAGTTCAAGCAGCTTATGGAAGGCACGCTCGTTGAAGATGAAGAACCTCACGAGGTAATGGAAGCTGTCGACGAGATTAAACTCGACGCACCCGAAGAGGTAACAGAAGAAATTAACGAAGAAACAACTGAAGAATAAAAGAATATCCACTCACCTCGAACGAAGTGAGTGGATATTCTTTTATTATTTTTCAGCTGACTGCGGAATCATATTGGGATAAAGCAAATCGTGTGTATACTTGTTTGTTTCTGCCCAGTTAAGAATAAGCACTTCCTTGCCGTCCCTCATTGTAAGAGGATGTGCTGTATGCGGAATTATATCCTCGTGAATTTCCATCGAAAGATATTTCGGGGCATTTGCAACTTGGCTGATAAGCTCTGTCTTTGTAAAGTTTGTTGTAACAAGCGGAAGAACGTCATCAAGCAATTTAAGAAGTGTTGATGCAGACGATGTGCGAAGCTTGCCTGCAATGGCATTCAGCACAGCTCTCTGTCTGCCTGTTCTCTTACGGTCAGAGTCGATTGAACGAAGTCTTGCATAAGCAATTGCGTGTTCACCGTCAAGGTCATAAACACCGGCTTTGGATTTGCCTACAACAAGCCGTGCCTCCTGTGCCGTCATTTCAATCGGAACACCACCGAGAATATCGATGATGTTCTGGAAACCGCTGAAGTCAACCGTAACATACTTGTCAATGCGTATCTTGTAGTTCTTTTCAATAGTTTCAATCAGTAGGCTTGCACCGCCGTAAGCGTGTGCGGCATTCAGTCGCTTGTTGCCGTAACCGGGGATAGCTACATAAACCGCACGTGAGAGGGAAACCATATTTATAACGTTGTTGATTGTGTTGATTGAAATAAGAATCATCGAGTCTGAACGTGTAAGATAATTTGAATACTTACCGTCTACACGGTCACCGTAGTCAACACCGACCAGAAGAACGTTATAAATTCTGTCATCATACCACAACACGTCATCACTTAAGTTTGCACGGATGTCGGCATCGGCATCGGCTTGCTCGTCAAATACAAGCTGCTCTTCTTTATCAATCTCAGGGTCAATTTCGCCCTCAACATCGCCGTAATTCATTTTACTCAGGTAACTGTTCACAAAGACAGCACCGCTTCCCACAAGCAAAGCAAGCACAAGCACTATTGCTGTCAGCACCCTTACAGCGCCTTTTTTCTTCTTTTTTGATTTGCGGCGCTTGTCCTCGTCGAGGATATCCTGTGCCGTTAACTTGTATTTATCGTTTTCAGGGTCAATAACCTGATACTTATTCTCGTCCATTTTTATACCTCCTTATACATATAGTATTATACATTATTGAAAAAAGAAAATCAACATATTGCACATTTTAAAGTTTAAATGTATAATAAAATATATTTGTTTGATAAGGTGATTTTGATGTCAGAACTTAAAGATATGATAATCTCGCTGTCACAGGCAAACGGAACTCCGGGTCTCGAAAATGAGATTGCAGAAAAAATTGTCGAGTTCCTGCCCGAAGGAATGACGGCTCAAAAGGATAAAAACAACAACGTCATTGCAACATTTGAGGGTACGGGCAAAACCTATCTTCTTGATGCGCACGCCGACAGAATCGGTCTCATTGTCACGGCTGTTACTGACGGCGGCTTTCTGCGTGTTGCAAAGTGCGGCGGTATGGATGCCCGAGTGCTTGCGGCGCAGGATGTAACCGTCTGGGGCAAGAAGCCCGTTTACGGTGTTATCACCTCAACTCCGCCACATCTTCAGAGTGCGGACGATGCAGGCAAGGCAAAGGACTTTGACGATATGCTTGTAGATACAGGTCTTTCAAAGGAAGAAGCAGAAAAAATCATTTCTCCCGGAGACCGAATCACGGTCAAAAGCCCTGTGTCCGAGCTTCTTAATAACAGAATTTCGTGTGCCGCACTCGACGACAGAGCAGGCTGTGCGGTAATAATCAGAGCGGCTGAAATAATTGCGCAGTCCGAAAAAGCACCTAATCTCAAGCTTCTTTTTTCTGCGCAGGAGGAAACGGGCGGAACAGGTGCCGTTACGGGTAGCTTCAACATTGATGCCGACGAATGTATAAGCGTTGACGTCAGCTTTGCAGACGCACCCGATATGCCGTCTAAAAAATGCGGCAAGCTCGACAAGGGCCCGATGATTGGCTTCTCTCCCGTGCTTTCTTACGAAATCAGCCGTAAGCTTGAAACTGTTGCAAAGCAAAATAAGATTCCTTTCCAGCCTGAGCTTATGAGTGATGCCACAGGCACTAATGCCGACCACATCGCACTTTCAAGAGGCGGCATTAAAACGGGACTTGTGTCAATTCCTTTAAGAAATATGCACACCGGTGTTGAGGTTGTGAGTGTTGCAGACGTTGAAAACTGTGCACGGCTTATTGCAAAATATATTTTAGGAGGCGGTCTTGATGCTTAAAACAATCAAAGAGCTTTCATTGCTCGACGGCGTTTCGGGCAGAGAGCACGCTGTACGTGATTATATAATCAACGAAATCAAACCCTATGCCGACAGCATTGAAACTGACCCTCTCGGCAATCTTATTGTGTTCAAAAAGGGTGCAAAAACTTCGAAAAACAAAGTTATGCTCGATGCTCATATGGATGAGGTCGGTATGATGATAACGCATATAAATTCTGACGGTACACTCGATTTTGAATGTGTCGGCGGTATTGACAAGCGTGTTATGCTCGGCAAACCCGTAACCGTCGGCGAGAAGAAAATAAACGGTGTGATCGGTGTCAAGGCTGTGCATATGGTGTCTGCCTCCGAAAAGCTCAATATGCCGTCAACTATGTATATCGATATCGGTGCTGATACCAAAGAGGATGCCGAAAAGGTTGTCAGTCTCGGTGACTACGCTTGCTTTAATTCCGAGTTTGTTGAGTACGGAGACGGATTTATCAAGGGCAAAGCGCTTGACGACAGAGCAGGCTGTGCAATCCTTATTGATATGATAAAATCCGACCTGCCTTATGATATGTACTTTAACTTTGCGGCAGGGGAGGAAGTCGGCTTCGGTATTGCGGCAACAGCCTTTTACAGAGTTCAGCCCGACTATGCAATTGTAGTTGAAACAACAACTGCGGCTGACCTTGCCGATGTGCCTGAAAACAAAAAGGTATGCTCACTCGGTGACGGCGGTGTCATTTCCTTTATGGACAGACGTACAATTTACCCGAAAGACCTTTTCGACAAAGCCTTTGAGCTTGCTGAAAAGCACGGAATAAAAGCACAGGTCAAGTCAATGGTTGCTGGCGGCAATAACGCAGGTGTAATTCACAAAACCGCAGGCGGTGTCAAAACAATCACAGTTTCTCTTCCTTGCCGTTATCTTCACTCGCCCTCGTGCGTGTTAAAGGTTGATGATATTACCGAAAGTGCAAGACTTATAAGAGTGCTTGCAGAGGAGCTTGCAAATGATTAAAAGTGTTGAAAAAAACGATACGGCTTTTCTTTCATTTTGTGACCGTGATGTGTTCGGTACACGGATAAAAGCGTATTTCAACTGCTACTCGACGGACTACGATTTTGTTAAATTCTGGGTACAGCTTGACGACAGCGGAAATGTAACGGCGGCAATCAGCCGTGTTGACGGGGATATGACCCTCACCGCCGAAAATACAGATTACGAGGAGCTTTTACAGTTTGTCAGAATTGTAGGCTTCAATACTATTCAATGCAAGCGAAGCGTTGCTCAAAATCTCACCTCGGACGAAACCCTGTGGGGCTATGTTGTCCGATTTGAAAACGAAAAAGAAAACCTTGATATTAGTCTTAAAAGTTATTTTGACCTTAAAGAGATTTATGCTATAATCAAAGCCGAAAATCTGACGGGTGTCGGTGAGCTTCTGCCGTGGCTTTCGGACACGACCTTCCGTGTCAACCGCAACACCGCGCAACCTCTTTTGGCAGAGGCTGACGGCGAAAATGCAGGCTGTGCAATGGTACTTTTCCGTACCGACAAGGCGGCTCTGCTCGGCGCAGTTGCAACTGTACCGAGGTTCAGAGGCAGGGGAATTGCCCGTGCTCTTGTAACCCGTCTTGCAAACGAAGAGCTGAAGTCGGGCAGACGGACAGAGCTTCTTTGCAAAAACGACAGCATTGTCGATTTTTACAAATCAATCGGCTTTAAAGCAGTGGATGAATGGAGTTTAATTACCAATGAAACAAAACTTTTTTAAAATAGATGCAAAGGTAAGCGATGCGGCACAAAAGGCACTCGAAGCCTTGAAACCGCAGTTTGCCGTTACTGATGAAATTACCGAATACAACCAGCAAAATGTGCTTTCAGCTTTTATTAAAAACAATGTCAGCGAAAGTATGTTTGCAGAAAGCACGGGCTACGGCTACGGCGACAGAGGCCGTGAGGTTATCGACAGAGTTTTTGCAGAAATTGTCGGTGCGGAGGATGCGCTTGTCCGTCACAATTTCACCTGCGGAACACATACTCTTGCAGTTGCCCTTTACGGTATGCTTCGTCCGGGTGACATAATGCTTTGCGTTACAGGCACACCCTACGACACAATTCATTCCGTAATCGGAATAGACGGCAAGGGCGACGGCTCACTTGCAGATTACGGCATAATCTACAAGCAGGTTGACCTCAAGGACGGCAAGCCCGACCTTGAAGCAATTAAAGAAGCTGTTAAAAAAGAAAAAATCAAGTTAGTTTACATACAGCGTTCAAGAGGTTATTCTCTTCGTCCGAGCCTTTCTTGCGAGGAAATCGGCGAGATTGCAAATGTAGTCAAGGCGAATTCTGATGCTGATATTATGGTCGATAACTGCTACGGCGAGTTTACACAGACCATTGAGCCGACCGAAGTCGGTGCAGATATAATCGCAGGCTCTCTTATCAAGAATGCAGGCGGCGGACTAGCCAGAACAGGCGGCTATGTCGCAGGCCGTGCAGACCTTGTTGAAAAGATTTCCTACCGACTCACAACTCCGGGTCTCGGCAGAGAGGTAGGAGCAACACTCGGTATGAGCCGTGAACTGTTTATGGGCATTTTCTTTGCTCCGCACACGGTAGGCGAGGCAATAAAGGCGGCATATTTCACCGCAGGACTTTTTGAACAGTTCGGCTTTGAAACTACCCCCAAGTCTACCGACCCGAGGTTTGATATCGTGCAGAGCGTTCTGCTTCGCAATGAAGAAAATCTCATTGCTTTTTGTCAGGGTATGCAGTCAGGTGCACCTATTGATGCCTTTGTTACTCCCGAGCCGTGGGATATGCCCGGCTACGACAATAAAGTTATTATGGCGGCAGGTGCGTTTATCGGCGGAGCTTCAATTGAGCTTTCGGCAGATGCACCGCTTCGTGAGCCTTATGCTGCTTGGATGCAGGGCGGACTTAATTTCCACAGCGCAAAAATGGGCATAATGCTTGCCGCACAGAAGATGGCAGAAAGAGGATTGATTTAATTGGCATACAACGGAATAAAACCTGATATACTTTTCCTTGCGGCACAGAATAAGTTTGAAAACAGCCGTGCTTTTTACGAGGAGCATAAGCAGGAGCTCAAGGACGGCTTCACAATCCCTATGCGTCAGATTGCGGCAGAAATCGTACCGCAGATTTACGAGCTTGACGACAAGGTTATGACCGACCCCGTTAAAATGGTTTCACGCATTTTCCGTGATACTCGCTATTCAAAATATAAGCACCTCTACAGAGACAATATGTGGATAATGTTTATGCGCAACAAGCATGAGTGGCAGCAATATCCGTGTATGTGGTTTGAGGTGACGCAGAATTTCTGGTCTTACGGTGTCGGAATGTTTTGGGTGGATGCAACCTATCTCGAGCTTTACCGCAAGGCGCTTATCGAACGTCCGCAGGAGTTTTTGAAGGCAGTTGAAGATGTCGAAAAAACAGGTGCAATGTATTGTCCCGAGTTTTACAAAAAGCCGAAGCCGGGCGAGCCGATACCTGAAATCGAGCCTTATTACAATATAAAATATATGTCTTTTATGGCACAGCGCACAGACTTCAAAACACTCGAAAGCGAAGCACTTATTGACGAGCTTCAGGAAATTTATAAAAGCTTTTCGGGTATGTATTCATTCTTAAAATCAGTTTCCGATGAAAGGGCGATGTTATGAGTTTAATGGGTTTTAAAAGCGGCACGGATATAAGAGGCTACGGTGCTGAGGATTATTCAAACGAAAAACTCTATTTGAGTAATGAGACTGTTTCAAAAATTGCCGTTGCTTTTGCAGATTGGCTTTGCAAGCGAAACGGCAAGGAGTATAAAGACCTTACTGTTTCCGTCGGCAGAGATTCACGTGTTTCGGGCCCGAGAATAGTCGGTGCAGTTGCCGACACGCTTTCCGCACTCGGAGTTACGGTTAAAAATTGCTCACTTGCATCAACTCCTGCAATGTTTATGTCAACACTTGACCTTAAGTGCGACGGTGCTGTGCAGATTACCGCCAGCCACCACCCGTGGGAGAGAAACGGTCTCAAATTCTTTACGCCCGACGGCGGACTTGAAGGCTCTGATATTGCAGAGCTTCTCACAAACGCTGAAAATATTGATATAAGCAAATTAAATCCCGACACTTCAAAAATCTCCGAAGTTGACTATATGAGCGACTATGCCGCACGGCTTCGTGAGATGATTAAAAAGGGAGTCAATGCCGAAAACTACGACAAGCCCCTTGACGGCTTCAAAATCATAGTTGATGCAGGCAACGGTGTCGGCGGCTTCTATGCCGAAGATGTGTTGAAGCCTCTCGGTGCAGACATTGAGGGCAGTCAGTTCCTTGACCCTGACGGAATGTTCCCCAACCATATACCGAACCCCGAAAACCCCACAGCAATGGAATCTATTTGCTCTGCCGTAACAAACAGCAAGGCTGACCTTGGAATAATCTTTGACACCGACGTTGACCGTGCTGGCTGTGTTGACCGTGACGGCGAAGAGATAAACCGCAACCGCCTTGTTGCTCTCGCTTCTTACATTGCAATGGAGGGTCACGACAGCGGGGTTATTGTAACTGACTCTGTAACCTCTGACGGACTCAAGACTTATATCGAGTCAATCGGCGGTGAGCATTACCGCTACAAGAGGGGATACAGAAACGTAATCAACAAGCAGATTGAGCTTAACAATAACGGCATATTCTGCCCGCTTGCAATCGAAACTTCGGGTCATGCCGCCTTCAAAGAGAATTACTACCTTGACGACGGCGCTTACCTTATGACGAAAATCGTCATTCTTCTTGCAAGGGATAAGACAGGCAACGCAATTCAGAATATCCTTGCACCTCTTCGTGAACCCGAAGAAGCAAAGGAGCTTCGCTTTGCAATCAAGTGTGAAGATTTCAAAGCCTACGGCGAAGACGTTATCGCAAAGCTTGAAAAGCACTATAGCGGCAGAAACGGCTGGACAATTGCTGACGATAACCGAGAGGGTATGCGAATTTCCGCAGATAAGGAAAACGGAGACGGCTGGCTTCTTCTCCGCCTCAGTGTCCACGACCCGATAATGCCCCTTAATATCGAAAGCAACACCGTCGGAGGTGTAATGCAAATCGCAAAGGATTTCTATGAGTTCATCAAAACTTTCGATATGCTCGACATAACCCCGATTGAAAAGTTTATAGGTTAAAGGAAGTATAAAAATGAAAGCGTTTTTCTCAATCTTTTTTGCAACTTTGGTAGCAGTCTTTAACTTTTTCACAACTGACGGAGCTTTGTGTCAGTTAATGAATAAAGGTGACATAACGGGCTACAGCGAAACAGTAAAGGCCGATAAAGAATTACCAATACTTTCAACCGACGAAAACGGAGACTTCACGATTCTCCAGTTTACCGATACTCACTTCACAACAGGAATTTCGTATAACGATGTTTCTGTTATTAAGAAAATGGAGTCACAGGTCAAGGAGTATAACCCCGATCTGGTAATTGTTCTCGGAGATATGATTGATGACGGTGAGTCGGGAGCTTTCAATAAACAATTTGTTCTTGACAAAGTCGGTACAATGTTTGATGAGCTTGAACAGTATTGGGCATATATCCCCGGCAACAACGACGGTATGGCACACGGCACGTCGGCAGATGTAACTGCATATCTTTCGCAGTTTGAATACTGCCTTTGTGCTGATGTTCGGGATGTTTCGGGCGGAGCACAGTATTCAATAGATATCGAAAATAATGGCACTGTAGTTCATTCGCTCATTTTCCTTGACACAATGGATTATGATAACGAGGACGATGAACACATCTACGGCTATGTTCACGCAGACCAGGTCAAATGGTGCGAAAACGAAATAAACGCAAAGCTCGGAAAGTACAGCGATATTTCAATGAGTGTGTTTATTCACGAAAATACACCTGCGTTTGCCGAAGCTGCACTTTACGGTGAGGCATATCAAGATGGATATTCAACACTTGACGAGGTGCAGGAAAAATACAACATTCCTAAAAATAAGCCGCTTGATGAAGTTTTCGAGCGTGCAGGCTGTGTAGGACTTGTTTCTATGGGTCATGTTCATCCGAGTGAAAACAAGTGCAGTTTTTACAATGGCACCTATTACCATATTACATCACAGACCAAAACAATGAGTTCCCTTGTTACAATTCACACGGGTACAGATAATACAAAAGAAATGTATGACTTTGTAAAGATAACAGAATAACCCCAAGCAGAGAAAGGTATTTACCAATCTCTGCTTTTTTATTTTCCAAAAACTGTTTGTTTTATCCCAAAAGGGGAATACTAGAAAGGGTACATATATTCAAATAAAAATAAATTGTAAAAAATTTCAAATTTCCGCTTGACATCTTTTTGAACTTGTACTATAATGTTACAACTATTATAATGGATTGAAATGTCCTCGAGTATTTTGGGGTAGGGGGAACTACGCTGAAAAATCGGGCAATTTCAGTCGGTTTTTGCAAGTGCTTTTCCTAATAAACACGGACGAAAATAAAAAGAACGGAGTGGTTAGTCAATGGTGAATGTTTCTCCCGTTGCAAGGGGTAGCAAGACCAGAATGAGTTTCGGAAAAATCAAAGAGGTTATGAGCATGCCAAACCTCATTGAAATCCAGAAAGACTCGTATCAGTGGTTCTTGGATGTCGGCCTTAAAGAGGTTTTCAGAGACATTGCAGACATTACCGATTACACAGGTAACTGGGTGCTTAAGTTTGTTGATTACCGTATGGACGACAAACCCAAGTATTCTATCAGAGAGTGCAAGGAACGTGATACTTCCTATTCTGCACCGATGCGTGTTAAGACCCGTTTGCTTAACAAGGAAACAGGTGTCGTAAAAGAAAGTGAAGTATACATGGGTGATTTCCCGATAATGACTGAAAGCGGTACTTTCATCATTAACGGTGCAGAGCGTGCTATTGTTTCACAGCTTGTCCGTTCACCGGGTGTATATTACGATATGACCCACGACAAGACAGGTAAGGAGCTTTACACAAACACAGTTATTCCCAACCGTGGTGCATGGCTCGAATACGAAACAGACGTTAACGATATTTTCTACGTCCGTATAGATAAAAACAGAAAAATTTACATCACAACCTTCATCAGAGCATTGGGTCTCAGCTCAAATACTGAAATCCGTGAGTTCTTCGGTTACGACCCGAGAATCGAGGCAACACTCGAAAAGGATGAAACACAGAACACAGAAGAAGCTCTTATGGAAGTGTTCAAGAAGCTTCGTCCCGGCGAGCCTGCTACACTTGAAACAGCACAGACTCACCTCGACAACCTCTTCTTTGACCCGTATCGTTACGACATTTCAAGAGTCGGCAGATATAAGTACAACAAGAAGCTTTCTCTCTTTGACCGTATCGTAGGCACAACCCTTTCACAGCCGGTTGTTGCTCCTCTCACAGGCGAAATCCTTGCTGAAGAGGGTGAGGTAGTTTCAAAGGATAAGGCTATCATCATCGAGCAGGCAGGCGTAAATGTTGTTTACGTTAAGGTTGCTGACGATAACGAAATCAAGGTTATCTCAAACGGTATGGTTGACATTCAGCCGTACGTTCCCCAGTTCACAGAGGAACAGCTTGATGAAATCGGCATCAACGAGCAGGTTTCTTTCGCAGTTCTTTCAGAAATTCTTGAAGCTTACGACGGTGACGATGAGGCTCTTCTTGCAACTCTTAAGGAGCGTTGCAACGACCTTATTCCCAACCACATCACAATTGATGATATCTTTGCTTCAATCAACTATGTTAACTCAATTGCTTTTGGCGTCGGCAGAACAGACGACATCGACCATCTCGGTAACCGTCGCATCCGTTCAGTCGGTGAGCTTCTCCAGAACCAGTTCCGTATCGGTCTTGCACGTATGGAGAGAGTTGTCCGTGAGCGTATGACTCTTCAGGCACAGGAAGAGGAGGATAAGATTACTCCGCAGTCTCTTATCAACATCCGTCCTGTTCTTATGGCAATCAAGGAGTTCTTCGGTTCTTCTCCGTTGTCACAGTTTATGGACCAGACAAACCCGCTTGCAGAGCTTACTCACAAGCGTCGTCTTTCAGCACTCGGCCCCGGCGGTCTTTCACGTGACCGTGCAGGCTTCGAGGTTCGTGACGTTCACTACAGCCACTACGGTCGTATGTGTCCCATTGAAACTCCTGAAGGACCCAACATCGGTCTTATCTCTTACCTTGCAACATTTGCAAGAATTAACAAATACGGCTTCATCGAAGCTCCTTACCGTCGTGTTGTTGACGGCAAGGTTCTTGACGAGGTTGTTTATATGACAGCAGACGAAGAGGACGAGTTCATCGTTGCACAGGCTAACGAGCCTCTCAACGAGGACGGCAGCTTCGCACGCAGAAAGGTAATGGCTCGTTACCGTGACGAATTCCACGAGATTGACAATTCAAAAGTCAGCTTCATGGACGTTTCACCGAAGATGCTTGTTTCTGTTGCTACAGCTATGATTCCTTTCCTTGAGAACGACGACGCAAACCGTGCCCTCATGGGTTCAAACATGCAGCGTCAGGCAGTGCCTCTTCTCAAAACAGATTCTCCCATCGTTGGTACAGGTATGGAGTACAAGGCAGCAGTTGACTCAGGTACTGTTGTTCTTTGCCGTGACGCAGGTACAGTTATCCACATGAATGCAGATTACGTTGAAATCCGCAAGGACGAGGACGGTCAGATTGACAGATATAATCTCACAAAGTTCATGCGTTCAAACCAGGGTACTTGCATCAACCAGAAGCCTATTGTTGAAATCGGTCAGCACGTAGATGCAGGCGACGTTATTGCAGACGGCCCCGCTACAGACCACGGTGAGATTTCACTCGGTAAGAACGCTCTCATCGGCTTTATGACATGGGAAGGCTACAACTACGAGGACGCCGTTCTCATTAACGAAAAGCTTGTAAGAGACGACGTTTATACATCAATCCACATTGAAGAATACGAAACAGAGTCCAGAGATACAAAGCTCGGACCTGAAGAAATTACAAGAGACATCCCCAACGTCGGTGATGACGCTCTTAAGGACCTTGACGACAGAGGTATCATCCGCATCGGTGCAGAGGTTCATTCAGGCGACATCCTCGTTGGTAAGGTTACACCTAAGGGTGAAACAGAGCTTACTCCCGAAGAGAGACTTCTCCGTGCAATCTTCGGCGAAAAGGCTAAGGAAGTCCGTGACACTTCACTCAGAGTTCCGCACGGTGAGTACGGTATCGTTGTTAATGTTGAAGTGTTCACAAGAGAAAACTCTGACGAGTTGAGCCCGGGCGTCAACAAGGTTGTTCGCTGCTACATCGCACAGAAGCGTAAGCTTTCAGTCGGTGACAAGATGGCCGGTCGTCACGGTAACAAGGGTGTTGTTTCACGCATCCTTCCGCAGGAGGATATGCCTTTCCTTGAGGACGGCACTCCGCTTGACATCGTTCTTAACCCCCTCGGCGTTCCTTCCCGAATGAACATCGGTCAGGTTCTCGAGGTTAACCTCGGCTTTGCAGCACGTCATCTCGGCTGGAAGGTTATGACACCTGTCTTTGACGGTGCTCACGAGGAAGATATCAGAGCTGCACTTCGTGAAGCAGGTCTTCGTGAAGACGGTAAGTCAATCCTTATTGACGGCCGTACAGGACGCAGATTTGATAACCCTGTTACAGTAGGTATAATGTATTACCTCAAGCTGTTGCACCTTGTTGATGATAAGATTCACGCACGTTCAACAGGTCCGTACTCACTTGTTACACAGCAGCCCTTGGGCGGTAAAGCTCAGTTCGGCGGCCAGCGTTTCGGTGAAATGGAAGTTTGGGCACTTGAAGCTTACGGTGCAGCATATACTCTTCAGGAAATTCTTACAGTTAAGTCTGACGACGTTGTTGGTCGTGTTAAGACTTATGAGGCTATTGTTAAGGGCAACAATGTTCCCCAGTCGGGTATCCCCGAGTCCTTTAAGGTTCTTGTTAAGGAGCTTCAGTCACTCGGTCTTGATGTTCGTGTATACGATAAGGACCAGCAGGAGATTGACCTTAAGCAGAACTTCGACGACGATATGGGCTTTGCTCCTTCTGATGACAAGGCATTCACTCATGTAAACGATGCCGAGAGTGCAGAAGGCTACGAGCTTGAGGACGAAGAGGGTAATCCCATCGCAAGCGAAGAGGAAACAGACGAATTCGCAGATATGTTTGAAGAAAGCTACGAAACCGAAGATTACGGTATGGATGCTGAAGGCGACTACGATTACGAATAATCCCACGCTTGTATTTTAAGAGTAGAATTCACATAGATTTAAGGAAAAGGGGCAGTCATTTTGGAAAACAATACCTTTGAATCAATAAAAATCGGACTCGCTTCACCTGACCAGATAAGAGAATGGTCTTACGGTGAGGTTACAAAGCCCGAAACTATAAACTACCGTACCCTTAAGCCCGAAAAAGACGGTCTTTTCTGCGAAAGAATTTTCGGACCCACAAAGGACTGGGAATGTCACTGCGGCAAGTACAAGAGAGTACGCCATAAGGGCATTGTCTGCGACCGATGCGGCGTTGAAGTTACAAAAGCAAAGGTTCGCCGTGAACGTATGGGTCACATTGAGCTCGCAGCTCCCGTTTCACACATCTGGTACTTTAAGGGTATCCCGTCAAGAATAGGTCTTGTTCTTGACGTAACACCTCGAAATCTTGAAAAGGTGCTTTATTTCTCATCATACATTGTTACCGATCCCGGTGACACACCGCTAGAGAAGAAGCAGATTCTTGATGAAAAAGCTTACACGGAATACCGTGAAAGATATGAGGACGACTTCAAGGCAGGTATGGGTGCAGAGGCTATTAAGGAACTTCTTTCAGAGGTTGACCTTGAAGCTCTCTCACAGGAACTGCGTGAGGAGCTCAACAGCTCTTCAGGTCAGAAGAGAGCAAAGGCTCTCAAGCGTCTTGAGGTAATCGAGGCATTCCGTACATCAGGCAACAAGCCCGAGTGGATGATCCTCGATGTAGTTCCCGTTATCCCGCCCGAAATCAGACCTATGGTTCAGCTCGACGGTGGTCGTTTCGCAACATCAGACCTTAACGACCTTTACCGCCGTGTTATCAACCGTAACAACCGTCTTAAGAAGCTTCTTGAGCTCGGTGCACCCGACATCATCGTCCGCAACGAGAAGAGAATGCTCCAGGAGGCTGTCGATGCACTTATCGACAACGGCCGCCGTGGACGTCCTGTTACAGGTCCGAGCAACAGAGCACTCAAGTCACTTTCAGATATGCTTAAGGGTAAGCAGGGTCGTTTCCGTCAGAACCTTCTCGGTAAGCGTGTTGACTATTCAGGTCGTTCGGTTATCGTTGTTGGTCCCGAGCTCAAGCTCTATCAGTGCGGTCTTCCCAAGGAAATGGCACTTGAACTCTTCAAGCCCTTCGTAATGAAGCGTCTTGTTGAAACTGAAAAGGCAGGTAACGTTAAGTCTGCAAGAAAGATGGTTGAAAAGGCACATCCCGAGGTTTGGGACGCACTTGAAATTGTTATCAAAGACCATCCCGTAATGCTCAACCGTGCTCCGACACTTCACAGACTCGGTATTCAGGCATTTGAGCCCGTTCTCGTAGAGGGCAGAGCTATCAAACTTCATCCGCTTGTATGTACAGCTTTCAACGCTGACTTCGACGGTGACCAGATGGCTGTTCACGTTCCTCTTTCAGCAGAAGCACAGGCAGAGGCTCGTTTCCTTATGCTTGCTGCTAACAACCTTCTCAAACCCTCCGACGGACGTCCTGTTGCAGTTCCGACACAGGATATGATCCTCGGTTCATATTACCTCACACTCGAAAAGCCGGGCGAACCCGGTGAAGGCAAGGCTTTCCGCAGCGTTGATGAAGCAACTATGGCTTACGACGACGGAACAATTACACTTCACTCTTCAATCAAGGTTCGTATGA
This sequence comes from Clostridia bacterium, assembly GCA_017481575.1. Classification (GTDB taxonomy): domain Bacteria; phylum Bacillota; class Clostridia; order Oscillospirales; family Acutalibacteraceae; genus CAG-488. Next base: position 26,372 of record JAFUPA010000057.1, read on the forward strand.
CAAAGACAATCAACGGTGTTGAGTACACAAGACTTGTTCCGACAACTCTCGGTAAGATTATCTTTAACAACCCCATTCCGCAGGACCTTGGCTTTGTTGAGCGTAATCCCGAAGATATCGACAGTATGTTCCGCCTTGAGGTTGAATTCCTTGTTAAGAAGGGTAACCTCGGTAAGATTATCGACAAGTGTATCCGTGTTCACGGTACAGCAGTTGCTGCAGAAATGCTCGATAACATCAAGGCACAGGGTTACAAGCACTCTACACGAAGCGGTATCACCGTTGCCGTATGTGATGCTACAATCCCGCCGAAGAAGGCTGAACTTCTTGCAGAAGCAGAAGCAAAGATTGATAAAATCAACAGAAACTATGACCGTGGTCTTATCACAAACTCCGAGCGTTCAGACAGAGTTATCGAAGTCTGGGAGGCTTGTACACAGGAGGTTGCTAAGGAACTCAAGGCAAACTTCGACAAGTACAACCCCATCAATATGATGCTTGACTCCGGTGCCCGTGGTAACGATTCACAGCTTCGTCAGCTCGCAGGTATGCGTGGTCTTATCGCTAACACAGCAGGTAAGACAATCGAAGTACCCATCAAGGCTAACTACCGTGAAGGTCTTAATATTCTTGAATACTTCATTTCTTCCCGTGGTGCTCGTAAGGGTCTTGCCGATACAGCTCTTCGTACAGCTGACTCAGGTTACCTTACACGTCGTCTTGTTGACGTTTCGCAGGAATGTATCATCCACGATGAAGACTGCGGATGTAACGAAGGTATTGAGGTTTACGACATCTTCCACGGCAACAGAAAGATTGTTGACCTCGCAGAGCGTCTCACAGGCCGTTATCTTCTTAACGATTATATCGATACAGATACAGGCGAAGTTATCATGACAAAGGATAAGATGATGACTGACGTCGAGGCAAAGATTGTTGCTGACCACGCAAAGGCAAAGCAACAGGCTAAAATTGAAGCAGGCGAGGCAGAGGAAGGTTCAGTTGCTTCCGTTGTTATCCGTTCACTTCTTACCTGTAAGGCAGAGCACGGCGTATGTATCAAGTGCTACGGTTCAAACCTTGCAACAGGTGAGCCTGTAACAGTCGGTGAGGCTGTAGGTATCATCGCCGCACAGTCAATCGGTGAGCCCGGTACACAGCTTACAATGAGAACGTTCCATACAGGTGGTGCCAAGGACGCAGGCGATATCACACAGGGTCTTCCTCGTATCGAAGAGCTCTTCGAAGCAAGAAAGCCCAAGTCACTTGCAATCCTTTCTGAAATTTCAGGCATTGTTTCCTTCGAGGAAATCAAGAAGAGCCGCCACGTTGTTATCACAGATAACGAAAACGGCGAATCAAAGGCATATCTTATTCCTTACGGCTTCCGTGAAATCGTTAAGGAAGGCGACAAGGTTACAAAGGGTCAGGCACTTACAGACGGTGCTCCCAACCCGCACGACATTCTTGCTATCCGTGGCGTTGAGGCTGTTCACGATTACCTTATCCGTGAAGTTCAGAGAACATACCGTACACAGGGTGTTGATATCAACGACAAGCACATCGAGGTTATTGTTCGTCAGATGATGCGTAAGGTCAAGATTGATGACGCAGGTGATACAAACTTCCTTCCTGGTTCAGTTGTTGAGAAGCACGAGTTCTATTCAGCTAACGACAAGGTTAAGGCACAGGCAGAAGCCGAGGGTAAGGAGCCTAACTATGCAACATGCATCCCGACACTTATGGGTATCACAAAGGCTTCACTTGCAACAGAGTCCTTCCTTTCAGCAGCATCCTTCCAGGAAACAACACGTGTTCTTACAGATGCCGCTATCAAGGGTAAGACAGACCCGCTTATGGGACTTAAGGAAAATGTTATCATCGGTAAGCTTCTTCCGTCAGGTACAGGTATGAAGTGCTACTCCGAGGTACAGCTTAAGAAAAAGGAAGACGCTCCCAACACAGTAATGGCAGACCTTCTTCCTATTGAATAATAAAAATATCTTTTTACACCATACTTCGAAAGAGGTATGGTGTTTTTTTGTTTTATTTCCAATTTTTTCCTGTTTTAGAAATATTTTAGCAAAAAATTTTCGTAAAAATCCTCTTAATTTTATTGACAATTGGATGTGTAGGCATTATAATATGGATGTAAATGGAGTAATTAGCATTAAATTTGATATGAAATGGAGGAATTTTGATGCAGGAAAAGCGAAATATGCACTTTAATGGCGAGTATTTCCATTCGATTGACTCGAACAATCGTGTAATTATGCCTGCAAAAATCAAAGATGCCCTCAACGGTCAAGGCTTTACCATTTACCACAGACCCAACGAAAAATGCTTGAGACTTTATATCACCTCCGAGTGGGATGATATGGTTTACAAGATTGCTTATGCCGATGACGGGGTTGACAGAACAGATCTTCAATGGCATTTTTCAGTTAATTCAAAAAAATATGATCTCGATGCACAGGGCAGATTTGTTATTCCACCCAAGTTTATCGAGGCGGCAGGACTAAAAAAGGAAATCGTTACAATCGGTATCGGTCCCCGAGCAGAAATCTGGGATAAGCAGGCTTATGAAGAGAAGCTTCGTGAAGCAGATAAGATTGTTAATGTTGTATTGCCGTTCTGATGTCAGATTTCAACCATATTCCCGTTCTTTTTTGTGAAACTGTCGATGCGCTTAACATAAAGCCCGACGGAATTTATGTCGATTGCACAGCAGGGGGCGGCGGACACAGTGCCGCAGTTGCCGAAAAGCTTACAACAGGCAGACTTATTTCAATCGACCAGGATCCTGAAGCAATTGCTACATTGCAAAAACGCTTTGCGGATAATCCGAAGGTAACCGTTGTTCACGACAATTTCGTCAACATTAAATCAGTTCTCAGCAACCTCGGCATCATCGGTGTCGACGGTGTGATGGCGGATTTGGGCGTTAGTTCCCATCAACTCGACACCGATGCCAGGGGTTTTTCTTTCCATAAAGACGCTCCGCTCGATATGCGAATGTCAATGAGCGGTATCAGCGCAAAGGATATTGTAAATAACGCCTCCGAAAGCGAATTAAGACGCATTATTTATACCTACGGTGAGGAAAAATTTGCACCGTCAATCGCAAAAAATATCGTAAAATCAAGGCAGATAAAGCCTATAGAAACCACCTTTGAGTTGGTTGAGATAATCAAAAATTCTATGCCGATGAAAGCAAAGCGTGACGGCCATCCCGCCCGTAAAACCTTCCAGGCATTAAGAATTGAAGTCAACGGAGAGCTTGATAAGCTCAGCAAGGCACTCGACGATATGTTCGATGTGCTCAATCCCTCAGGCAGATTGGCAATAATCACTTTCCATTCTCTGGAGGACAGGATAGTAAAAAAACGTTTCAATACCTTTTGCGAGGGCTGTACTTGTCCGTCAGAGTTTCCGGTTTGTGTGTGCGGCAAAAAGCCGAAAGGGAAATTACCGTTCAAGTCAAAAGCACCGACAGTCTCTGAAGTTGACGAGAATTTCAGAGCTCACAGTGCAAGACTTCGCTCGGTAGAGAAAATTTAAGGAAGAGAAAATAAAAGTAGTTTAAATTCAGAAAGGAGCTGACGGTCATGGCAAACGAGAATTTTGCACTTGATCTTGATTTGTTCGATGTCCAAAAAAGCGGATATGTTCCTCAGCAGGAAACTCCGAAAATTAAAATACAAAAGCCGAAGCTCCTTGAGCCAAAGCCCGTTAGCAGAGCTGAAGTTGAGAGCGAGACACGTGAAAGCCGTAAGATGGCAGTAAGAGCATGCACATTTGCTCTTGTTGCACTTCTGATGATTGGCTCGCTTATCTTCTGCCGTGTTGAATACACCAATTATCAATTGGATCTCAACAGCGCACAGAGCGAATTGAGCATTGCACAGAGCGAAAACATTGCTTTGCAGATGAAATATAATTCAATGATGTCTATTGATAAGGTGGAGGAGTACGCACAGTCAAAGCTGGGTATGGTTAAAAGAGAAAGCTATCAGATAAGCTATTTTGATATCTCCGATGAGGGCGGAGCTCAGTTAACACAATGATGATGTATAGTACAAGTTATTCTGAACATATCATTATATGAGATGAAAAAGGGCGGATTTTTATCCGCCCTTAGAGTGATTTTATAGAGATAAATTTAAATTCGATTTTTTTACGGAAAGGAAGAGTAAGCGTTGAGCAATCCACTTAAGATAAAGAGAAAAAAAGTGTTCAAACCTCGTAAAATTCTTACAAAAGGCGTTAAGTCAAGAATTTGGGGCATCCTTGCACTTTTTCTTGCTGTCGGCTTCATTCTTCCGGTTGCAGGTCTTGTGAATTCGCAGATTATAAACGGTGACTATTTCAAGCTTCTTGCACAGCAGCAACAGCTTAATGACACAGTTGTTCCTGCTAACAGAGGTGTGATTTACGACAGAAATATGACCGTCCTTGCACAGAGTGCATCTGTGTGGAAAATCACAATGAATCCCAGCAGATTCAAGGATTTTCCGGACGAAGCAAAAGAAACCGCAATCTCCGCACTTTCACGCATTCTCGAAATTGACCGCTCGGTTATCGAAGAAAAAGCATCTTATACAAGCTATAATAACGTGACCATTAAAAGCAAGGTCGAAAAAGAAATGCGAGACAAGGTACTCAAATTCCTTGAAACTAAGTATGAAACAGGCAACAAAGACGATGATGCGGTTTATTATGCCTCTGCAATAAGCGTTGAGGACGACGTTAAGCGTTACTATCCATATTCAACTCTCGCTTCACAGATTTTGGGCTGTATCGGTAGCGATAATAACGGTCTTTCAGGTCTCGAGTACAAATACAACGACATACTTACGGGCATCGACGGCAGACTCATTTCAACAAAAGCCAACAATGCCGTTATGAAGAGCATTGCATATCAGACACTTTATGAGCCGACACAGGGCACAAGCCTTGTTCTTACAATTGACGAGACAATTCAACGCTATCTTGAAGAGGCTCTTTCTGAGTGTTACGAAACAAGTAACTGCCTTTCAGCGACGGGCATCGTTATGGACGTTGATACGGGTGCAATTCTTGCAATGTCTACACAAGCGAGCTACGACTCAAACGATCCGTACACAGTTTATGACGAAAGAACAGTTACTAACTTAAACGAAATCGAAGACGAAGCAGAGCGCAAAAAGGCATACACAAGCGCTATGTACAGCCAATGGAAAAACCGTGGTGTTACCGACCTTTACGACCCAGGTTCAGTTTTTAAGGTAATCACAATGGCGGCAGGACTTGAAGAAAACGTTGTCGAATACGACGAAACCTTCAACTGCACGGGCTCAATAAGAATTCTCGACAGACATTATTGGTGTCACAACCACTCGGGTCACGGTACACAGACCTTGACACAGGGTCTTATGAATTCCTGCAACCCGTACTTTATCACAATCGGTCAGCGTCTCGGCGCAGAAACCTTCTATAAGTACTTTGAAGCCTTCGGATTTACCGAAAAAACAGGCATAGACATCAACGGTGAAGCATATCCCGTTGCGAACATCAACTATTATACTGACGAAACCATGACGGCGGTTAACCTTGCCAGCTCCTCGTTCGGTCAGTCATTCCAGGCAACACCCATTCAGGTGCTCAACGCAATCAATGCTGTTGTTAATGACGGTAAGCTTATGCAGCCGTACATAGTTGCCAAAACTCTTGATGCAGACGGCAACGTAATCAGCGAAACACAGCCGGTTGTAAAGCGTCAGGTTATTTCGGAATCAACATCGGATAAGATTATTGCATCAATGGAAGAGGTTTCAACTGCAGGTACTGCAAAGAACTCCTATGTTGCAGGCTACCGTGTGGCAGGTAAAACGGGTACTTCCGACGTTCTCGGACCAAACGGAGCAACAGGTGAATACATTGCTTCTTTCGCAGGATGTGCACCCGCAAATGACCCCGAAATTTCAATCATCATCGTTGTAAACGAGCCTCAGGGACAAACGGGTGGCGGTGCTGTTGCAGCTCCCGTTGCGGCAGAGGTTATTGAAAAAACTCTCACATATCTCAATGTTGAAAGACAGTATAACGAGTCCGAAAAAGATAAGCTCGATGAGCAGGTGCCTAACCTTGCGGGTAAAACTGTAAAGGAAGCAAGGTCTGCACTCAGCGAGATCGGACTTAAAATAAAAGTTGTCGGCAGTGGTGAAAGTGTTCTTTCACAGATGCCTGCATACAGCCAGTACATTCCGCAGGGCGGTGTTGTAGTGGTTTATACGGATGAAGGTGAAGAAAAAACAAAAGTAACCGTTCCGAATTTCACGGGTATGACCGTTTCACAGGTGAATTATGAAGCAGTCAAACTCGGCATAAATGTTAAAATTTCGGGTAACTCACTCACAGGCTCGGGACTTACCGCTTACCGCCAGAGCATACAGGAGGGTAAGGAAGTCGAGTGCGGCACAACTGTTACGGTATATTTCCGAACAACATCGGGTGTTTCCGACCACTAAATAAAGTTTAAAACAAAGGAAGTGTAAACAGAATATTTTTGGAGGCGTTTTGAATGAAGCTTCAGGCTTTGTTACAGGATGTTGAAACAAAAAGTGTTTACACTTTAAACCCGGATATCACCAACATATCGGACGATACGGGCAAAATACGTCGTTCGGGCTTGTTTGTCTGTATTAAGGGCAATAAATTTGACGGACACGACTTTGCACAAAAAGCACTCGAAAAGGGAGCAGAGGTCGTGATTTGTGAACGTGACCTCGGTATAAAAAACTCGGTAATCGTTGAGGACAGCCGCAAGGCTTATGCTAAAATCTGCGCCGCCTTTTACGGCAACTGTCACAAAACAATGCGTATGATTGGTGTAACGGGTACAAACGGCAAAACCACAACGTCGTATCTTCTCAAAAAAATCTTTGAGGACGCAGGCTATAAAACAGGACTGATCGGTACTGTTAATGTCGTAATCGGTAAGGAGAAATATCCTGCTGACCTCACAACTCCCGACCCCACTGACCTGCATCGCTACCTTATGCTGATGAACATAGCAGGTTGTAATGTCTGTATTATGGAGGTTTCCTCACAGGCGCTTGATCAGGATAGGGTGTACGGCATCAATTTCGACTGCTCAATTTACACAAATCTTTCTCCTGAGCATCTTGATTACCATAAAAATATGGAAGACTATGCTAAAGCAAAATCAAAGCTGTTTGAAGCAAGTAAGATTTCAGTTATAAATGCCGACGACAAATATGCTTTAAAAATGCTCGAAAACGCTGTCGGCAAAACCGTTACATATAGTGTCAGCGACACAGCTGATTTTCACGCAGACAATATCAAAATGACTGCTGACGGTGTCTGTTACCGGCTTTCGCATAAATCGGACGAATATCACGTTTCGTTCGACAGTATCGGAATTTTCTCGGTTTACAATTCTATGGCTGCATTGAGTGCGGCACAGGTTATGGAGCTTAACCTCGACAGAGCAATCCGTTCAGTTTCACGCTTTGACGGTATTCTCGGCAGAATGGAAAAGGTTGAAAACTCCTTCGGACTTAATATAATCATTGATTACGCACACACTCCCGATTCTCTGATGAATGCCGCAAAAACCTTGAAAAGTGTTTACGAAGGCAAGCTGATAACTGTTTTTGGTTGCGGTGGTGACAGAGATAAAGAGAAACGTCCTTTAATGGGCGAGGTTGCGTGTAAGTATTCGGATTTTGTGTTTGTAACCTCCGACAATCCCCGAACGGAAAATCCCGAGGAGATTATAAACGACATAACAAGAGGTCTTGATAAAACAAAGTATTTTAAAATAACAGACCGAAAGCTGGCAATTAAATCAGCTCTCTACTCCGCAAAGGCAGGGGATACTGTTCTTATAGCGGGTAAAGGGCACGAAAAATATCAGATTTTAGGTACACAGAAAATATATTTTAACGAAAGAGAAATAATAAGAAAACTGTTGGAAGACAAGGCGAGGTTTTAAAATGAAAAAATTGATGGTAAGTGAAATTGCAAAGGCAGTCGGCGGAGTTGCAAACGGTGAAGCTGAAATCAGCGGTATCTGTATCGACAGCAGACTTTGTGAGGAAGGTTTACTTTACATTGCTATTCACGGTGAAAATTTTGACGGTCATACTTTTACAAAAAGTGCATTCCAAAACGGTGCAACCGCTGCAATAATTCACCACGATGTTGACTGCGAGGGTCTGTTTATCAGAGTTGACGACACAAGGCAGGCACTTTTAAAGCTTGCTCATTGGTTCCGTTCAACCTTTGATATTCCCGTTGTCGGACTTACGGGCAGTGTAGGCAAAACAACAACCAAAGAAATGACCTGGGCAGTGCTCAGCGAAAAATATAATACAATCAAAACCGAGGGTAACCTCAATAACGATATCGGTCTTCCCCGTACTCTTATGCGTCTTGAAGAGGACACGCAGGCGGCTGTTATTGAAATGGGTATGAGCAATAAGGGCGAGATTTCCGTTCTTTCAAAAACTGCCGAGCCCACAATTGCAATCATCAGCAACATTGGTGTGTCGCATATGGAAAGCCTCGGCTCAAGAGAAAATATCTGTGCGGCAAAGCTCGAAATTCTTGACGGCTTGCGTGAAGGCTGTCCGATTATGCTCAATGGCGACGATCCCTACCTTGCTAGTGCCAAAATTGAAGGTCATCCCGTCTTTTATTACGGCATAAACGACAAGTTCTGTGACTTCAAGGCCACAGACATCGAACAGCACGACGACAGCACAACATTTAACGTAATTTATGACAGCGATAAGGTGCAAAAAATAACAATTCCCACAATCGGAATTCATAATGTTTATAATGCTCTTGCGGCTTTTGCAACGGGTCTTAAGCTCGGTGTAACACCCGAAGAGGCGGCACGTGGTCTTATGAAATACGAGCCCTCGGGTATGCGACAGAGAGTTAAGGTAGTTAACGGAATTCGTTTTATTGAAGACTGCTACAACGCAAGTCCCGACTCACAGCAGGCGGCTTTAAGAATGCTCTCAACAGTCAATGCAAAGCGTAAGATTGCTGTTCTCGGCGATATGCTCGAGCTTGGAGCAATCAGCGAAGAGGCACACCGCAACGCAGGACTTATTGCGGCAAAGAATAAAATTGATGTTCTTATGACCTACGGTGAACGCTCACAGGCAACAGCCGAAAGAGCACAGGAGTGCGGTGTTCCCGAGGTAAAGAGCTTCCTTTATAAGACAGAGCTTGCAGATGCACTTTACTCAACACTCGGAGAGGGTGATGCGGTCTTGTTCAAGGCAAGCCGAGGAATGGCTCTCGAGGATGTAATAAACAGCTTGTATGAGCGAATAAAATAATAAAAACATTTATTGAGTTTAAAGGAAGGGGTAGTGTGCTTTTTGCACACGTGTGAACAAAATGAACAGTATTCTTGCTATCATCATAAGTGCAGTTTTATCTTTGGGCATAACTGCAATTCTCGGCTTCGGCGTAATTCCGTGGCTTCGCAAATTAAAGTTCGGTCAGACCATTCTTGAAGAAGGTCCGAAGTGGCATAAAAACAAGCAGGGCACACCCACTATGGGCGGTGTGATGTTTATTATCGGCATCTTTGTCTCTGCGGCTCTCGTTTTGCTCATTAACACTCTCACAGGTAACAAAATGGGTCTTACGGGTGATATGAATACAAAGCTCTGGGCAGGCATAATAATGGCTCTTATGTTCGGTCTTGTCGGCTTTGCCGATGACTACATAAAGGTTGTAAAAAAGAGAAATCTCGGTCTTTCAATCATTCAGAAAACCGTCTTACAGCTCGTTATCTGTGGCGGTTATCTTGCAAGCCTTTACCTTGCAATGGGTAAGGACCCTTATATGTTCATTCCGTTTGTCGGCAATGTCGGACTTGGTGTATGGTTCTGGATTCTCGGTGTTTGCGTAATTTACGGCGCAATCAATGCGGTTAACTTCACCGACGGTATCGACGGTCTTTGTTCAAGCGTAACAGCAACAGCGGCCGCTTGCTTTGTTGCAATTGCTGTTATTCATAAGTTTTTCGGTGTCGGTATAGTTGCGGCGGCACTTCTTGGCGGATGTATCGGTTTCTTCCTTTGGAACAAGCACCCTGCTAAGGTGTTTATGGGTGACACAGGCTCAATGTTCCTTGGCGGTATGGTCGTAGCTATCGCTTACGCACTTGATTGCCCGATTATCCTTTTACTCATCGGCTTTATCTATGTTATTGAAGCTCTTTCAGACGTTATTCAGATTGGATACTTCAAAATCACAAAGGGTAAGCGCATTTTCAAAATGGCTCCCATTCACCACCACTTTGAAATGAGTGGCTGGAGCGAGAAAAAAATTGATGCCGTTTTCTGCACAGTTAACCTCATTGCGGGAATAATAGGTGTTGCAGTAATGTATTTAGGCGGCTTTAACTCATAATTTTTTGTAATCCTTCGGGAAAGGAGAGATTTGATGTCAACAGCAGATTTGACTCAAAATGCACGAGAAAAGCAAAAGGCAAAGTCCGGCTTTTTCAAAAAGCTTGAAAATATAACAATTTTCGGCAACAGGCTTTTTGTCAGCGGTGGCTTTGATATAATATATTTTATTCTGGTTATCGCTTTGTTGACAACAGGTCTTGTAATGATGGCATCTGCGAGCTACGTCTGGGGCAAGTTCCACAACGACGACCCGTATCACTACATTGTCAATCAGGGCATTGTTGCGGTCGTAGGCGTAATTGCGATGTTTATAATTTCAAAAATCAATCCGCAGATTTTCAAAAAGATGGCAGTTGTCATAAGTGTAATTGGCTTTCTGCTTCTTGTTCTCGTCCTTTTTTATTACGAGGAAATTCCCGACAAACCCGACATCAAGCGTTGGATGGCAATTCCTTTCACAAACAAAACCTTCCAACCGTCAGACGTGGGCAAGGTCGCAATGATTATCGGTCTTGCGTGGGGTCTTGAAAAGGGCAAAAAGCTCCTTGACACAAAAATATGGGCACCCGCAATTTACTTCGGTGTGGTTGTGGTCGTTTCCTTGCTCGTCTTTGCCGAAAGCCACCTTTCCGCTTTTGTAATGATATTCGCAATGGGCATCGGAATTCTCTTTTTGAGCGGTATGGACAGACGCTGGTTTATCATTCTCGGTATTATGGGTGTAGTCTTTATAGTTGCATTTTTTGCACTCAGGGAGCAGATATTAAGCCCTTATCAGAACGAACGAATAGACAGCTTCTTTGTAAAAGACTATACGGATACGGATACAAGATGGCAGACTAACCAGTCTCTTTATGCACTTGGTTCGGGTGGACTTTTCGGTCTTGGTCTCGGCAATTCAAGGCAGAAATATATGTATATCCCCGAGCCTCACAACGACTTCATTTTTGCAATCGTCGGCGAGGAACTCGGATTTTTCAGAAGCGTTGTTATAATTCTTTTATTCCTTGCATTGGTTGCAAGAGGCTTCATAATTGCCGAAAGAACAAAGAGTATGTACGAAAGACTGCTTGTTCTCGGTGTGTCGCTTCAGGTTGGAATTCAGTCTGTTCTCAATATCCTTGTTGTAACGGATATGATTCCGAACACAGGTATTTCACTTCCGTTTTTCAGCTATGGCGGTACGGCACTCTTGATACTTCTTGCAGAAATGGGTCTTGTGCTCGGTGTTTCACGAACAGGCTCACGAAAAGCTAAACTTCCGGAGGATAAGAAAAATGCTGAATAATAAAAAAATACTCATTGCAACAGGCGGTACAGGCGGTCACATCAATCCGGCACTCGCAGTTGCAGGTTACATAAGAGAAAATTACCCGAAGGCACAAATCCTTTTTGTAGGTACAGCCGTCAAAATGGAAGCACAGCTTGTACCTGCAGCAGGCTACGATTTTAAAACTATCGACATTCAGGGCTTCAGCCGTGACCTTACCTTAAGCGGAATCAAGCAGAATATAGGTACAGCTGTCAAGCTCCTCAAATCCTCTTCCCAGGCAAAGAAGATTATAAAAGAATTCTCTCCCGACGTTGTTCTCGGCTTCGGCGGATATGTCGGCGGACCTGTTCTCCGCACAGCGTGCAAAATGGGCATCCCGACAGCAATCCACGAGCAAAACGCATTCCCGGGTGTAACAAACAAGGCACTTGCAAAAATCGTTGACTGTGTTATGCTCACAGCGCCCGAGGCAGAGAAATATATGCAGCCTAAAAATCCTTGTGTTGTAACAGGACTTCCGATAAGAGGCGAGCTTATCTCTGCGGACAGAGATTTCTCCCGTGCAGAGCTCGGTGTTGACGACCGACCCGTAATCCTTTCAATGGGCGGCAGTCTCGGCGCAAGAGTTATCAACACGGCTGTCACACAGCTTATTGAAGAAAGATATGAGCGTAAAAACTGCTACTTCCTGCATGCAACAGGCAAGGCAGGTGTAGGAATGTTTGATGTTATTGAAAAAGAAAAGGGTATCTCACTTTCCGAAAACAAGCATATAATGCTTCGTGAATACATCAACGATATGCACCGCTGTATGGCGGCGGCAGACCTTGTTATCTGCCGTGCAGGTGCAAGCTCTTTGAGCGAAATTCAGGCAATGGGCAAGCCCTCAATCCTCGTTCCTTACCCCTATGCTGCCGAAAATCATCAGTATTACAACGCAATGGAGCTTGTAAAAAATGATGCGGCAATCCTTATTGAGGAAAAAGACTTCACAGGCGACAGACTTATCAAAGAAATCGACACCTTGCTTGCAGATAAGCAAAGAGTTGAAACTCTCGGCAAAAATGCAAAGAAAATGGCAATTTACGATGCAACCGAACGCATAGTTTCCTGCATCTGCAACATAATTTAATATATTAACACTTTTTCGGAAATATCATAAACTGAAAACGAATTGATATTTTCCGAAAGGGTGGATTCTATGGGGCAGTATATGATTGAAGGCGGCAACCGCCTTTACGGAAGTGTAAGGGTGCAGGGTGCTAAAAACAGCGCCTTGCCGATTTTAGCGGCGACCGTTGCAGTTGGTGTGCCGTGTGTTATACATAATTGTCCGGATTTGACTGACATTGACTCTACAGTAAAAATACTTAAATCTCTCGGTTGCGAAGTACATAGAAGTGTCGGCTCGGTTTCCGTTGACAGCAGTCATATCTCTTCAAACTGCATAAGCGATACTCTTATGCGTGAAATGCGCTCGTCCATAATTTTTCTCGGCGCTTTAATTTCAGGCACAGGCGAGGCTGTTATGACAGCGCCGGGCGGTTGCGATATCGGCTTGCGACCTATTGATCTGCATCTTACGGCAATGCAGAAGCTTGGCATAAGGGTGACCGAAGAGCACGGTCAGATAAGATGCTCGTGTCAAAAAGTCCGTGGTAACAAAATCACGCTCTCTTTCCCGAGTGTCGGTGCAACGGAGAATATTATCCTTGCATCCGTCAAGGCTTCGGGAGTAACCACAATCATAAATGCGGCAAGGGAACCTGAAATCGTTGACCTTGCCATGTTTCTTAATTCCTGCGGTGCCCGAATTTCGGGAGCAGGGGACAGTACCATTGTTATTGAGGGTGTTGAACGGCTGCATTCTGTTCAGTATGCGATTATGCCCGACAGAATAGTTGCTTGCACTTATATGGCTGCGGCGGCTGTAACGTCATCGTCAATAATCATCGACGAGGTTATACCCTCGCACCTTGTACCCGTTTTTTCGTGCTTTGAACAGACGGGATGCAGAATAGAAACTGCGGGCAATAAAATACGCATAACTTCTCCTCAAAGGCTTCGTGCGCCCGAAACAATCCGCACAATGCCATACCCCGGCTTTCCGACAGACTGTCAGGCTATTATGATGTCCGTTGCCTCTGTGGCAGACGGCATTACACTTATAAACGAGAATATTTTTGAAAACCGTTTCAAACACGTTGCCGAGCTCAACCGAATGGGTGCGGATATCCGTGTGCACGACAAGGTTGCGGTTGTTAACGGTGTATCACGCTTGCAGGGTACACGTGTTCACTCAACAGATTTGCGTGCAGGTGCGGCACTGGTTCTTGCAGGACTTTGTGCGGACGGTGTTACAACGGTCGATTCAATCTGCTATATAGACAGGGGATACGACTCCCTTGCGAAAAACCTCTCTTCAATGGGAGCGAAGATAAAAAGGAAGGATTAAGCGCAACGCTTAACGGAAATCAAAATGAAACAGCTCACACCCGAACAGGTTGCAAAATTAAGACCCGAATCACGTCAAAGATATGAAGCAAGACTCAAGGCGGTAAAGAGAAACAGAAGAATTCTGACCATTTTCTGCACCGTCCTTGTTGCTTTGTTGGTTGTGGTTGTTTTGAGTACAACGGTTTTGTTTAACATAACAAACATCAAGGTTGCAAAAACGGGTGCAATTTATTCTGCTAACGAAATCATCAGCGCATCGGGACTAAACAACGGTGATAATATGGTTCGCACGGACTTTGACAAAGTTTGCGAGCGTATCGAAAAAAATCTTCCTTACGTCCTCGAGGCGATTGTCACCAAAAAACTCTCGGGCGAGGTTACAATCAGTATCAAGGATACAACTGCGGCAATTTTTATAGAAGCAAGTCAGGGCTATGCCGTAGCGGACATCAACGGTAAGGTGCTTGAAATTCTTGAGGAAGTTCCCGAAGAAGCTAATTTTATGGTTATCAGAACAAGCAACGCTCTTGAAGCTGTCCCGGGCGAAATATTCTCTTTTGCCGACGAAGAGGAAAAAGCACTCTACGATGAACTTGTTAAGCAGTTGAAAACGCTCGGCATATTTGAAAATATTACGGCAATTGACATCAGCGACCGTTCGTCAATTAAACTCGAATATCAGAACAGATTAAGACTTTTGCTCGGCTCTGTCGATGAGCTTGAAGTCAAGCTTAAGGGCGGTTTAGAAACCATAAAGGCAGAGGACAGCAAGGACCCGACAACTGTTGCTGAAATCAACCTCACAATTCCCAAAAAGGTTTTTGTAAATCCTCTTGATTCTCTCAACGAAGAGAAAGTTGAATCCGACACCAAGGACACCACCGCAACGGACGAGGATACTACCGATGTTTCAGCAGATACTTCAACAAATGAAGATGTAAACACCACAGAATTGTCAACCGAAGCAGACGAAGAAAACAGCAATGACGAATAAAAATACATATTATTCCAAATCAGAAATAAATTATTACAAAAAATTTAACCTTTTTAGTTTTTAGTGCTTGCAATGGCAGACGAAATGTGATATTATAACTAGTGTCTATCACTAGCGAAATAGATTTTTAAAACGGAGGTCTTTAAAATGGCATTTGAAATTGATAACGATTTTGAAAGCACCGTTCAGATAAAGGTTATCGGTGTCGGTGGCGGCGGCGGAAACGCTGTTAACACCATGATTGCACAGGGCATGCAGGGTGCAGAGTTTATCGTTGTAAACACAGACAAGCAGGTTCTTGTTAATTCACAGGCAACTCACAGAATCCAGATTGGTGAAAAATCAACACGTGGTCAGGGCGCAGGCGGCAGACCCGAGGTTGGTGAAAAGGCAGCCGAAGAGAGCAAGGAAGAGATTTCAGCAGTTCTCAAGGGCACAGATATGGTATTTATCACCGCAGGTATGGGCGGCGGTACAGGTACAGGTGCAGCTCCCGTAATCGCTCAGATTGCAAAGGAAATGGGCGTTCTTACTGTTGGTGTTGTTACAAAGCCCTTCAAGTTTGAAGGTAAGAAGAGAAGCACACTTGCAGAGCAGGGTATTGCACGTCTTTCAGAGCACGTAGACAGCCTTATCGTTATTCCTAACGACCGTCTTAAGCTCCTCAGCGACCGTTGCAAGACTCTTTCAGAGGCATTCCTTGTTGCTGACGAAGTTCTTTCACAGGGTGTTAAGAGCATTTCAGAGCTCATCAAGGTTCCCGGCTTTGTTAACCTCGACTTTGCTGACGTTTGCAGCGTAATGAGAGACGCAGGCTACGCTCACATGGGTGTTGGTACTGCTAAGGGTAAGGACAAGAGCCTTCAGGCAGCAGATATGGCTACATCAAGCCCGCTTCTTGAAACATCAATCGCAGGTGCAAAGGGTGTTATCATCAGCATCACATCTTCACCTGACATCGGTCTTGAAGAGATTGAAACAGCTTGTGAGTCCATCACAGATAAGGCACATCCGGACGCAAACATCACTTGGGGTGTTGCATTCGATTCAAAGCTCGAAGACGAAATTATTATCACAGTTGTTGCAACAGGTTTTGATGCAGGCACAGACGTTGACTTCGGTTCAATCCCCGCATTTAAGGCAACAGCAGCTCCTGCTGCTCCCATCCGTTCAGCAACAACAGCTCCTATCGAGCCTCCCGTTGTAAACGGTGCACAGAAGCCCGCACAGGCAAAGGGTGCAGTTGATGATGAGGATTTCTATGTGATCCTTAACGACATCATCAAAAAGAAGGGCGAATAATTAAATAACCCACTAACGGACACACTTCACCGAAGCGTGTCCGTTTTTACTTCTGCTGTTTGACACCCCAAAGCCGTTATGATATAATCCAAGAAAAGGAGATGTACCTTGTAGTAAACGAAAACGCATAATCTTTGCTTGTGTTATCTAAAAGAAATATGCGAATATCTTGGTGTAAGCAGAGATATAGTTTTTAAATGGATTGATAACCAAAATATATCTGCACATAAAATGGGTAGACAATGGAAATTCAAAATTGATGAAGTTGATAACTGGATTAAACAGGGTGCTTATGCCGACTAATATTGTTTGAGAAGAAAGGCATATATATGGGATTGTTTTCTAAACTCTTTAAAAAGAAAGAAACGATAGCGAATAACGTCACGGATAATATGTCATTTGAGAGTCCCGAATGCCAAGAATTGTGGGACTTAAAGGCTTATATGGATGCTATATTATCACATAACCGTTATATTTCAAAAAGTGAATATCGTGCAAGGTTGCTCGACGGGAAGAAAACCGTTGAGTATTTTGATGTGCTTCAAAGCAGTCGATTGTTAGATACTTTCTGCAAAAACAATGGTCTTTCGCTTTCTGCTGTCGAAGGTACATTATCAAAATACATAAATTTTGAAGCTCTTGTAGACGAGCATAATGATTCTTTTATTCGTCGTGCGATGACTGAGGAACAACACTATTTGGATAATATTCTTCGTGATGTCGATTCCAAAATCAAATTGGATGAAGATCAGCGCAGGGTCATTCTGACCGATGAAGATTATTGCCTTGTTATTGCTGGTGCAGGTGCGGGAAAAACCACTACTGTTGCGGCAAAAGTTAAATATTTAGTTGAGAAAAAGGGTGTGGAACCTTCTCAAATTCTTGTTGTATCTTTCACTAATAAGGCTGTTCAAGAACTTCGGGATAAACTAAATCGAGATTTATCGATAGATTGTCCTATTGCCACTTTTCATTCAACCGGTAATGCTATATTGAGAAAACAGTCATCGGACAAACTTAATATTGTTGATTCTTCAAAGTTATACTTTGTTTTGCAGGATTATTTCAAAAGCTCTATATTGAAGAATGAAAGTCTTGTAAATAACTTGATTATGTTTTTTGCTTCGTACTTTGATGCTCCGTATGAAGGTGAAGATCTCAATAGTTTCTTCAATAAAATCGCAAAGTCGAATTTTGCTACAATGCGAAGCGATCTCAACGAGTTTAAGCAACAAGTTATTGATATTCGTACAAAAAAATCTGTAACAATTCAAAGTGAAGTAATGCGTTCTCATCAAGAGGTGGAAATTGCAAACTTCCTGTATTTAAATAACATCGACTATGAATATGAGCCGATGTATAAGTATGATATTCTTTTTTCAAAAAAGCCCTATACTCCTGACTTTATTATTCGACAGGGTGATAAAGTCGCCTATATTGAACATTTTGGCATTACGCAAGATGGTAAAAATGATCGCTTTAGCGATGATCAGCTTGAAGCCTATAAAAAGGCTATAAATGACAAAATCAATCTACATAGGCAACACGGTACAAAACTTATATATACCTTTTCGCAGTATTCTGACCGTAGATCTCTCTTAGAACATTTGCAAGAGGAACTGGAAAATAACGGTTTTGAGTTGCATCCCCGTTCCAACAAAGAGGTAATGGAAAAACTCGTATCCACCGAAGAAAATCGTTATATAAGAAAACTTGTCAATTTGATTTGTCGCTTTATTACCAACTTTAAAACAAATGGCTTTACTGCGGATGAATTTAGCCGTATGTACTATTCTACTCAAAATGTACGTACAAGACTTTTCTTGGATATTTGCAACGACTGCTATTTGGAATATGAGCGTTATCTAAAGGAAAATAATGCCGTTGACTTTGAAGATATGATAAATGAATCTTCACGTATTCTCCGAGAAGTCAAAGAAATGAAAAAGAAACTTGATTTCAAATATATCATCGTAGATGAATATCAAGATATTTCTCGACAAAGATTTGACTTAGTAACAGCCTTATCGGAAGTTACCGATGCTAAAATAATTGCTGTCGGTGACGATTGGCAATCAATTTATGCGTTTAGCGGTTCCGACATAACTCTCTTTACGAAGTTTGAAGAGAAAATGGGCTATGCCAAACTCTTGAAGATCGTAAAGACCTATCGCAACTCGCAGGAAGTAATTGATATTGCAGGCAACTTCATTCAGAAAAACGAATCACAAATTACAAAAGAATTAAAGTCTCCTAAAAACATCGTTGATCCTGTCATTATCTACACTTATGATGGAAGTCCCAAAAAACTGAATGCCGATAATAAAAGCGGTGCAAATTACGCAATTGCGCACGCTGTTGAAGTTGCACTCGAACAGATCATTGATTTTAACAAGAAGGAAGCGAAATCCGAAGATTCTTCTATCCTGTTGCTCGGTAGATTTGGTTTTGACGGCGATAAATTAGAAAAATCAGGTTTGTTTGAATACATTGATCGAGGAAGTAAACTCAAAAGTGTAAAATATCCAAAGCTTAACATCACATTTATGACAACTCACGCCTCTAAAGGCTTGGGATACGATAATGTTATTGTTGTAAATGGGCGCAATGAAACATATGGTTTTCCTTCTAAAATTGAGGATGATCCCGTTCTTGCTTTTGTAATCAAGGGCGATCGTTCTATTGATTATGCGGAAGAACGCCGCTTGTTTTACGTTGCAATGACAAGAACTAAAAATCGTGTTTATTTTATAGCACCAGAACAGAACCCTTCTGAATTTTTGCTTGAAATAAAGCGAGATTACAAGAATGTTGTTCTTCGTGGTAATTGGAGCGAGGAACCGCCGCAAAATAATATCGCAAAGAAAACTTGTCCCATCTGTGGCTACCCTATGCAGTTCCGCTATAAGAATGCATATGGTCTGCGGTTACATATTTGCACAAACGAGCCGGAAGTGTGTGGATTTATGACCAATGAATATAAAGCGGGGAAACTCTCTATTTTGAAATGCGACCAGTGCAGAGACGGCTATCTTATTGTTAAACCGGGAAAAGAAAACAATTATTTTCTTGGTTGCACCAATTATAAAAAAGATGGTACTGGGTGCGGAAAATTCATAGTGCCAAAGTTGTATTATGAAATGTTCAAACTCGATCCCGATTCCGCACTTGCAAAAGAATTTCCTGCTGCAATATCTAAAATATCGGCACAAACTCAAGTTGTAAAATCTCAACCTCGGCACGAAGAAAGCACAGCAATAAAGAGAGCAAATGTTAAAGCGGTTATGTTCGAAGAAAACGATTTGAATGATATTGTTTATACCATTTTGCAATGTCTCTCTCATATTAGTGAAAAGCGGTATTATGGCATAAACGTTTTAGCAGATGTACTTCGTGGGGCAAACAGCAAGCGTATTACAGATGCCGAATTGGACGAGTTGCCGGAGTATGGAAAGCTAAAAAGAGTTCGTCGTGATGATTTAATCACCATTATAGAATGGCTGATTGAAAACCATCTTATATTGAAAACAAAACATCCTAAATATCCTGTGCTTCATCCTACCTACGAAGGTATGCATTATGATGAAACTATAACTGTGAATAAACTAAAAAAGCTTTTTGAAAGATTAAATTCTTAATAGTATATATATGGGACGGTTCTCCGTGTTCAACAAATTAAAACCGAATAATCAACCAAAGCCGTAGCAAGAGAAAAATCCTGCTACGGCTTAATTTTTGCACAGACTAAACAGCCTCCTTCTGACGAGGGAGGTGGCAAAACCGAAGGTTTTGACGGAGGGAGAGAAAAATATATTTCAGCTAAAAGTTAAATTGATAATAACTAATAGATATTTACATCTAATCCGTAGTGGACAGCACCCTCGACGTCTAAAGACTTCATCGCAAAACATAATTTGTGCATCGCCTTTCCCTACGAGGGTAAGGTGGGTTGCGAAGCAACTAGAATGAGGTGTAGGTTGCTTGTAACCGTGAAATACAATTTGCGTCGCAGACTCTCAACTTTTGCCAACGGCAAATATCACTTTGCGAGGCAAAACATAGCTCGATGAAAGGCGAATATCACATCTGCGAAGCAGGGATATTACTGCAATGTCACCGACATTGCTACTATCCCTCCAAAGCCTTACGCAACCGAGTCAGCACCTTCTTCTCTATCCTTGAAACATACGAGCGGGAAATGTTCAGCCTTTTTGAAACCTCAAGCTGAGTTAATGGATTGTTTCCGTCCAGCCCGTACCGCAAAATTATAATCGTTCTCTCTCTTGGGTTACTGATTTTCTGTATTTCTTCACGCAATTTCTTAATCATTGACATCTTGTAAATGTCATCAATAATTTCATCCTCTGTAGAAATAATATCCATCAGCGTCAGCGGATTTCCCTCGCTGTCCGTGTCAATCGGCTCATTCACCGAAATATCCTGCGCCGTCTTCTTCTGCGAACGAAAATACATTAGTATTTCATTTTCAACACACCTCGCCGCATATGTAGCCAGTCTTGTACCCTTGTCAGCATCAAAAGTATTTATCGCCTTAATAAGCCCTATAGTGCCGATTGAAATCAAGTCATCCTGCTGTGCGGAATTAGAATAATACTTTTTAATAATGTGCGCCACAAGTCGCAGATTGTGCTCAATTAACTTATTTTTAGCGTTCAAATCACCATTTTTGTAAGCAATAAGACAATCTCTTTCTTCTTTCGCCGAAAGTGGAGGAGGAAATGAACTCGCATTCGACAAATGCAACGCAAAAAACAAAAGATTTGACAAAGAACTTAATACCGTTTCAATAATCATAAAATCACCGTCCATATCAAGTATATGCCGCCCGGATTCGTGTTTTGACTATTGATAACTGTATTTCCTCGGCAAAATTAAAAATAATTTTAATTATCCTGAGACAAAAGAATATGCCCAGGAACTAAAAATAAAGTCGCCCAAGCCCTTGCAAAAGTGTTGTTCAACGTATATCAAAATTGAATTGTAATAATGACGAGAAAAAGACGATAGCCGATGGTATAAAAATAAATGTTAAGTTTTTTAGAAAAATGTATGTATTTCTCATCTGTTTGCAATTTGATTATAAAGCTGTGATTTCAAAGTTACAGTATAGTGTTGGTCAATCTGATGATAACAATGCTATAGGCAGTTATTGTAACTCTGCAAATATAACGATGTAGCATTACCATCTATCTACAAAACTTTTCAATATATGTTGAATATGAATCTAAAAAGGTGTATAATTGCTCCAAGATACTTTTGAAATGAGGTGAGTATCTGTGAATATATTACATATGAAATATGCAGTTGAGGTTGCCAAGGCAGGTTCGTTGAATAAAGCTGCTGAATCGTTACTAATTGCCGCCCCAAATGTCAGCCGTTCCATAAAGGAACTTGAAGCTGATATCGGAATTTCGATTTTTGACCGTACCGCAAAAGGTATGGAACTTACCCCTGAGGGTGAAGAATTCATAAACTATGCAAAAGGCATTCTTTCACAGATTGATGAGGTTGAAAACTATTATAAAAAAGGCTCATCTAAAAAACAGAAATTTTCCATTTCCGTTCCTCGTGCCTGCTATATTTCAGAAGCGTTTTCACAATTTTCTAAGTCGCTTTCAAAAGATGCGGCAGAGATTTTTTATAAGGAAACGAATTCTCAACGTACTATCCGTAATATGCTTGAGCACGATTATAAGCTCGGTATTATCAGATATGCAGAAAACTATGATAAATATTTCAAGTCTATGCTCGAAGAAAAAGGTTTTTGTTACGAGTTGGTAACAGAGTTCAGTTATTCTCTGATAATGAGTGCAGATAATCCTTTAGCGTTAAAGGATTCAATTACCTTTGATGATCTTGCAGATTATATTGAAATTGCTCACGCTGATCCTTATGTGCCGTCAATGCCGCTTTCAAAGGTGGTTAAGGAAGAGCTACCGGATAATATTGACCGCCGTATATTTATTTTTGAGAGAGCTAGTCAGTTTGATTTGCTTTCAAATAATCCTGAAACATTTATGTGGGTGTCTCCTGCACCTGAAAGTTTGCTGAAAAGATATAACCTTGTTCAGAGAAAATGTGTGGATAACAAGAAAATATATAAGGATGTTCTGATTTACAAAAATGGTTACAAATTATCAAAACTTGACAGGCAGTTTATCACCGAACTGTGTGAAGCCAAAAGAAAATATCTTTAATACAAGGTTTTTAAGCCCGATCTCTTAATTGAGGTCGGGTTTTGTTTTCAGTATTCGATAAAAGTGTTATCGATAATGATAATACTGATTATATATTTTAAGAATTCCCAAATCTTAATTGCGCTGTTAAAATATTAACGATGTCAGACGAGGGAGGTTTTCTTATGTGTAAAAACGGTATTTCAAAAGCAACACTCAGCCGAATACCGTCATATCTTGAATTACTCAGAAGTTTGCCCGAAGAACGATATGAACACATATCGGCAACGGCAATCGCAAGAAAACTTTCACTTGGTGAAGTTCAGGTCAGAAAAGATCTTGCATCAATCAGCGGTGCAGGCAAGCCTAAGCTCGGTTATGTAACGACGGAGCTTATCAAAAATCTCGAAAACTTTCTGGGAGGTAATAATCTTGCCCCTGCTGTTCTTGTCGGAGCCGGAAAGTTGGGGAAAACTTTGCTTGATTATGACGAGTTCGAAAAATTCGGAATCAGGATTGCGGCGGCTTTTGACAGTAACGATAAGGTTATAAGTCTGAATGGAAAAATCGAAGTCCGGCCGATAAGCGAGTTTGAAGAATTTTGTAAATCCAACGGTATACAGCTTGGTATAATAACCGTCGGTGCCGGTTCTGCACAGACAGTGTGCGACAAAATGGTTGAATGCGGAATACTGGGAATACTTAATTTCGCACCGTGCAATCTGCACGTGCCGGACGGAGTAGTAATTAAAAACGAAAACCTTGCGCTGTCACTGGCGCATTTAAAAAATCAGATAAACAAATAATTTATTTTCAGGAGGATACAAATGGAAACTAAAAATTACGCAATCGTAGATAGCGTTGAAAAACTTCAGGAAGCTATCTCAAACACAAGAGAAGCTCAGAAGAAGTTTGCTACCTACACACAGGAGCAGGTTGACAAAATTTTTCTTGCAGCAGCATCTGCCGCAAACAAGGCAAGAATCTCTCTTGCAAAAATGGCAGTTGCAGAAACAGGTATGGGCGTTGTTGAAGATAAGGTTATTAAAAATAACTATGCTGCAGAGTACATCTACAATGCATACAAAGAAACAAAGACCTGCGGCGTTATTGAAGAAGACAAGGCCTTTGGTATCAAAAAGGTTGCAGAGCCCATTGGTGTTGTTGCGGCAGTTATTCCCACAACAAACCCCACTTCCACAGCGATTTTCAAGTGCCTTATTGCTCTTAAAACACGTAATGCAATCATCATTTCTCCTCATCCCAGAGCAAAGAATTCAACAATCGCAGCTGCAAAGCTTGTCCTTGAAGCTGCAGTAGCTGCAGGTGCTCCTGACGGAATTATCGATTGGATTGACGTTCCGTCTCTTGAAATGACAAACACAGTTATGAAGGAAGCCGATATCATCCTTGCAACGGGTGGTCCGGGTATGGTTAAGGCTGCTTATTCAAGCGGCAAGCCGGCTCTCGGTGTTGGTGCAGGTAACACACCCGCAATCATTGACGACAGTGCAGACATACTTCTTGCTGTTAACTCAATCATTCATTCAAAGACTTTTGATAACGGTATGATCTGTGCTTCCGAGCAGTCAGTTATCGTCCTTGAAAGCATTTATGATGCTGTAAAATCCGAATTTGCAACAAGAGGCTGTTACTTCCTTAACCCTGTTGAAACAGAAAAGGTAAGAAAGACAATCATCATCAACGGTGCTCTTAATGCAAAGATTGTTGGTCAGCCCGCAGTGAAGATTGCCGAACTTGCAGGTGTAACAGTTCCTGAAGGAACAAAAATCCTTATCGGCGAAGTTGAAAGTGTTGACATCAGCGAAGAATTTGCTCACGAGAAGCTCTCTCCGGTTCTTGCTATGTACAAAGCAACTGATTTTGAAGATGCACTTTGCAAGGCTGAACACCTTGTTGCTGACGGTGGTTACGGTCATACATCTTCCGTTTACCTCAACGAAGTTACAGAAGCAGAGAAGCTCAACGAGTTTGCGGCTCGTATGAAGACTTGCCGTATCCTGGTAAACACTCCGTCATCACACGGCGGTATCGGCGACCTTTACAACTTCAAGCTTGCTCCGTCACTTACACTCGGTTGCGGTTCATGGGGCGGAAACTCGGTATCAGACAACGTTGGTGTTAAGCACCTTATCAATATCAAGACAGTAGCAGAAAGAAGGGAAAATATGCTCTGGTTCCGTGCACCTGAAAAGGTATACATTAAGAAAGGATGCTTACCTGTTGCACTTGATGAGCTTCGTACAGTTCGTGGTTCCAAGAAAGCATTTATCGTAACAGATACCTTCCTTTACGAAAACGGTTATACAAAACCTATTACAGATAAGCTCGACGAAATGGGTATTGCACACACAACATTCTTCAATGTTCAACCCGACCCGACACTCGGCAACGCAAAAGAGGGTGCGGCGCAGATGGCAGCATTCAAGCCGGACACAATCATCGCACTCGGCGGCGGTTCTGCAATGGACGCAGCAAAGATTATGTGGGTTATGTATGAGCATCCCGAAGCAGACTTTATGGATATGGCAATGAGATTCATCGATATCCGTAAGAGAGTTTACACATTCCCGAAGATGGGTGAGAAGGCATACTTCATCGCAGTTCCCACATCAGCAGGTACAGGTTCAGAAGTTACACCTTTTGCAGTTATCACAGACGAAGCAACAGGTGTCAAGTATCCTCTTGCTGACTATGAGCTTCTTCCGAACATGGCAATTATTGATACTGATTTCCATATGTCAGCTCCTAAGGGACTTACAGCAGCATCAGGTATCGATGCTGTAACACACGCAGTTGAAGCTTACGCAGCTATGCTTGCAACAGATTACACAGACGGTCTTGCACTCCAGGCTCTCAAGAACATCTTCAAATATCTTCCCCGTGCATATGAAAACGGTCAGACAGATGTTGAAGCAAGAGAAAAGATGGCTAATGCTGCAACAATGGCGGGTATGGCGTTCGCAAACGCATTCCTTGGTGTATGTCACTCAATGGCTCATAAGCTCGGTGCTTTCCACCACCTTCCTCATGGTGTTGCTAACGCTCTTATGATCGAAGAGGTTCTTCGTTTCAACGCATCAGAAGCTCCTGCAAAGATGGGCACATTCTCACAGTATGACCACCCGCACACACTTGCACGTTATGCAGAAATTGCAGATTACCTCGGACTCGGCGGCAAGAACGACAGTAAGAAGCTTGAAAACCTTATCAAGGCTATCAACGAGCTTAAGGCAACAGTTGGTATCAAGACTACAATCAAGGACTACGGTATTGATGAAAAGGTATTCCTTGACAACCTTGACGAAATGGTTGAGCAGGCATTTGACGACCAGTGTACAGGTGCTAACCCCAGATATCCTCTTATGAGCGAAATTAAGCAGATGTATCTCAATGCTTATTACGGCAAGCACTTCGTTGAGAAGAAAATGCCCACAGCAGCCGACATTGAAGATGGCGCAAAGGTTGACGAAGTAAAAGTAACATACCGTAAAGGTAAAAAGGCATAATCGAGGGAGGTAACCGAAATGAAACTTGACAGAGTAATTGCAGTAAGAAACAACAAAACAATCTACCGTGACAGCGACAAGTGCGTCAAGGTTTTTAACGAAGATTATTCAAAGGCAGATGTTCTCAACGAGGCTCTCAATCAGGCTCGTATCGAAGAAACAGGTCTTAATATTCCCAAGGTTCTCGAAGTAACAATGCTCGACGGTAAATGGGCAATAGTTTCAGAATATATTAAGGGCAAGACTCTTCAGCAGCTTATGGATGAAGACGCAGAAAAGAAGAATGAATACATCGAGCTTCTTGTTGACATTCAGCTTGAAATCCACTCAAAGGAATGTGCACTCCTCAACAAGCTTAAAGATAAGATGAACAGAAAAATCGGTATCAGCGAGCTTGATGCAACAACACGCTACGACCTTCATACCCGTCTTGAGGGTATGCCGAAGCACAAGAAAGTCTGCCACGGCGACCTCAATCCCTCCAATATCATCATCGCAGAAGACGGCACACCGTATATCCTCGACTGGTCACACGCTACACAGGGTAACGCTTCAGCAGACGCCGCAAGAACTTATCTTCTCTTCTGGCTTAATGGTGATATTGAAGGCGCAAAGACATATCTTGATATGTTCTGCCGTAAGAGCAATACAGCAAAGCAGTATGTTCAGAAGTGGATGCCGATTGTTGCAGCTTCACAGTCAGTAAAGGGTAACGAGAAAGAAAGAGAGTTCCTTCTTTCATGGGTTGACGTTGTAGATTACGAATAAGGAGATATTAAAATGAAAGTTACAGTATGTATCGGCTCTTCATGCCATATCAAAGGTTCACGTCAGGTAGTAGAACAGCTTCAGTATCTTATCAGCGAAAACAATCTCGGTGATAAAGTTGAACTCGGAGGTACATTCTGCATGGGTAAATGTCAGCAGGGTGTTTGTGTAACAGTAGATAACGATTTCTATTCAGTTACTCCCGAAACAGTAGAAGAATTTTTCAACAAGAATGTAAAGGAAAAGGTATAATATGCTGATTCAGGTTTGTGTAGGCAGCTCCTGCCACTTAAAGGGTTCTCCCGAAATTGTGGAGCTTCTGCAAAAAGCCGTCAGTGATTATCATCTTGAGGACGAGGTTGCACTTGCCGGCAGTTTCTGCATCGGCAAGTGTAACCGCATTGGCGTTACTGTCCAGATTGATGATGATATTCACACCGGTGTTACAAAAGAAAGCTTCAAAGAGTTTTTTGAACAGAATGTACTTAATGTACTTAATGTACTTAAAGAAGGGAAGTAACGGATAATGCCTAATTGTCTGACACTTAAAAAATCAAATTGCAAAAACTGCTATAAATGTATCCGCCATTGTCCCGTAAAGGCAATCCGTTTTTCGGGTAATCAGGCACATATTATAGGCAACGAGTGTATTCTTTGCGGACAGTGTTTTGTTGTGTGCCCACAGAATGCAAAAGAGATTATTGATGAAACCGAAAAGGTAAAGGTTCTTCTTCAGTCGGGAGATCCGGTAATTGTATCTCTTGCTCCGTCTTTTGTTGCAAATTATGACGGCTCAGGTATCAATGCAATGCGAAAGGCTCTCAAAAAGCTCGGCTTTTATGATGTTGAAGAAACTGCAATTGGCGCAACAATTGTAAAAAATGAATATGAAAGAATGATAGAGGAAGAAGGGAGAGATGTTATTATTTCTTCCTGCTGTCACTCTATAAATCTCCTTATACAGAAGCATTACCCGTTTGCACTTGAATACCTTGCCGATGTTGTATCTCCGATGCAGGCACATTGCAATGATATAAAACAGCGTTACAAAAATGCTAAAACAGTTTTTATCGGACCTTGTGTTGCAAAAAAAGATGAGGCAGAGCATTATGACGGTATTGTTGATGCTGTTCTCACTTTTGAAGAGTTGACAGAGTGGTTAAAGAGCGAAAACATTGAGATTGAACCTGAAATGGACAATGACATATGCTCACGTGCACGATTCTTCCCGACAACAGGCGGTGTGCTCAAAACAATGTCTCAGGAAAACACAGGATATACATATCTTGCACTCGACGGTGTTGAAAATTGTATCGCTGCGCTTAAAGATATTGAAAGCGGAAGAATTCACAACTGCTTTATTGAAATGTCTGCTTGCGTAGGTAGCTGTATGGGCGGTCCTGTTATGGAAAAATATCACCATACTGAAACCGTAAAGGATTATATTACCATCGCAAAGTATGCAGGTACAAAGGATTTTGATGTTTCTCAGCCTAAGGCAATCGAATTGAAGAAGCATTTTGAATTTATCGAACAGCGTCTTCCGTTGCCATCAGAACAGGAAATAAACAGTGTTCTTCGTCAGATGGGCAAGTTCAAACCGTCACAGGAGCTTAACTGCGGATCCTGCGGATACAATACCTGCCGTGAAAAGGCAATTGCAATCATTCAGGGTAAGGCAGAAAGCTCAATGTGTCTGCCGTTCCTTAAAGATAAGGCGGAAAGTTTCTCTGACACAATTGTTAACAGCTCTCCCAACGGTCTTATCGTTCTTAATGACCAGCTTGAAGTTCAGCAGATTAATAAAGCTGCAAGAGAAATTATGAACATTCGTTACGCTTCGGATGTTCTCGGTACACAGGTTATCAGAATTCTTGATCCAGTACCATTTATGAAAGTTCGTGACACAGGCAGGGAAATACACAACGAGCGTGTATACCTTGCAGAATATAAGCGTTATGTTGAACAGACAATCGTGTATGACCGTGATTCAAGACTTCTGGTAGGTATTATGCGTGACGTAACAGATGAACAGTACGCAAAGGAAAGAAAGGACAATATCAGTAAGCAGACTGTTGAGGTTGCGGATAAGGTTGTCGAAAAGCAGATGCGTATCGTTCAGGAAATTGCATCACTTTTAGGTGAAACTGCCGCGGAAACAAAAATTGCTCTTGCAAAGCTGAAGGAGTCAATAACCAATGAATGATTTATGTGCTGACATCGGATATAAAAGTATAAATCATCACGGTGAAGAGCTTTGCGGAGATCACGTTGACATAGTTGAACCGAGCGACGATTCCACGGTTATCGTTCTGTCTGACGGACTCGGTAGCGGAGTAAAGGCCAGTATTCTTTCTACGCTTACATCTAAAATTATATCAACGATGCTTGCAGAAGGCTTGTCTCTTGAAGAATGTGTTGAAACAATTGCGGCAACCTTGCCCGTATGTTCGGTCAGAGGTGTTGCATATTCAACCTTCACAATCATTCATCTCAAGAACAATCAGACTGCCGAGCTCATTCAATACGACAATCCTCATGCGATTGTCATTCGTGATGAAAAAAATTGGGATTATCCTAAAACAGAAATGAATATCGGCGGAAAAAAGATATTCAAATCTGTTATAAATTTGCAGGAAAACGATGTTTTCGTTGCAATGAGTGACGGTTGTCCTCATGCCGGAATAGGTATGTCTTACAATTTCGGCTGGAAAAGAGAAGATATCATCGATTTTATCGAAACTCTTGTGCCTGCAGGCTATACGGCAAAAACGCTTTCAACAATGCTTGTGGATGAATGCGACAAGCTCTACGGTCACAAGCCCGGCGACGATGCAACTGCCTGTGTTGTCAGAATCAGAAAAAGAGTGCCGATGAATATGCTTTTCGGACCTCCGTCAAACCGTGATGATGCCGACAGAATGATGTCGCTCTTCTTCTCCAAAGAAGGCAAGCACATTATTTGTGGCGGAACAACCTCCTCTATCGCCGCAAAATTCTTGAGAAAACCTCTCAAGCCGTCGCTTATATTTGAGCAGAGCGATGTTCCTCCAACAGCGGAGTTGGAGGGGGTTGATCTGGTAACGGAAGGTGTTATCACAGTCAACAAGGTTGTCGAGTATGCAAACGATTACCTTGGCGAAAACAAGTTTTACGAGCATTGGAGCTTTAAAAGAGACGGTGCATCCCTTATCTGCCGTCTTTTGTTTGAAGAGGCAACCGACATCAATTTCTATGTCGGTAGGGCTATCAATCCTGCTCACCAGAATCCTGACCTGCCCATAAACTTCAATATCAAAATGAACCTTGTTGAAGAGCTTTCAAAGGCATTGAGAAAAATGGGTAAGCGAATTAAAGTAAGTTATTTTTAAGGAGTGTGTAATATGAGAAAATTTGACACCAAGGTACAGTATCTTAAATATAAGGTTTTGCGTCAGGTTGCTCACGAGGCATGGAATGACACACTTCTTCAGAATCTTCTTGATATTCCGCAGATGATAGTTCCCGGTAAAACATCAACAATGCGTTGCTGTGTCTATAAGGAGCGTGCAATTCTCGGTGAGCGTGTTAAGCTTGCAATGGGTGGTGACAAAGAAAACCCCAATGTTATTGAGGTTATCAACATTGCTTGCGATGAATGTCCCGCTGCAGGTTACGAGGTAACAGATTCTTGTCGTGGCTGTCTTGCTCACAGATGTGAGGATGTCTGCAAGCGTGGTGCAATTTCCTTTGATCATAATCACGTTGCACACATTGATAAGTCAAAGTGTGTTGAGTGCGGTCAGTGTGCAAAGGTTTGCCCGTTTGCCGCTATTGTCAATCGCAAGCGTCCTTGTCAGATTGCTTGTAAGGTGAAGGCGATGTCTATAAATGATGATAATGCCGCAAAAATTGATAATGACAAATGTATTCAGTGCGGTGCTTGTGTTTATCAGTGTCCGTTCGGAGCTATCAGCGATAAATCCTATATTCTCAATGTTATTGATATCCTGAAAAAAAGTCAGAATAATAAAAAGTACAAGGTTTACGCTGTAGTTGCTCCGTCTATATCAAGCCAGTTTACTTATGCAAAGCTTGGCCAAGTTATTTCCGGACTTAAAGAACTCGGTTTCTTCACTGTTGTTGAAGCTGCACTCGGTGCCGATATGGTTGCGATGAGCGAAGCAAAAGAGCTCAGTGAAAAGGAATTCCTCACAAGCTCATGTTGTCCTGCTTTCGTGCAGTATATCAAGTCAGCTTTCCCTTCACTTGTACCGTATATTTCTCACAATCTGTCACCTATGGCGATGCTTGCAAAGTATATTAAAGAGACAAGCGAAGGAGCAAAGGTTGTTTTTATAGGACCTTGCACTGCTAAAAAGGCAGAAGCACAGCTTGAAACTGTCAAACCGTATGTTGATGCAGTCCTGACTTTTGAAGAGCTACAGGCTCTCTTTGACAGTAAGGATATTGATATCACAACTCTCTTCGAAGATGTTCTTGATAATGCATCATATTTCGGTAGAATTTTTGCCCGTTCAGGCGGTCTTTCGGATGCAGTTGTTCAGGCTCTCACAGAACAGAAGCTTGATTTCAAAGTGAAATCGGCTGTCTGCGATGGTATTGAAGCTTGCAAAACAGCACTTCTTAAAAAGAGTAAAAATGTCCTTGACGCAAACTTTATCGAAGGAATGGCGTGTACAGGCGGATGCATCGGTGGTGCAGGATGTCTTACACACGGCGAAAAGAATAAATCCGAAGTCGACAAATACGGCAAAGAAGCATTTGAAAAAACAATCAGCGATGCAGTTGCGGTTTTAAAATAGGACATAATGTTATACATCGAAACGACAATATAATACAAAGGTTTTCGCTCCCATGTTTATGGGAGCGATTTTTTTTACAAACAGGTTCTTTGACAATAATTTTGGAGATTCAACACTAACCCCCAAACACTCCGCAAGCTTATTCAGTAAACCCTCCGGATAACTTGTCCTGTCGGGATTTTCATAACTCAGGTATGTATTTCTTGAAACACCGATGTATTCACAAACTTCACTTTGTTTCATATTCCTTAAAAGTCTGAAATATTTTATCCTTTCATCGGATTCGTGTTTTGACTATTGATAACTGTATTTCCTCGGCAAAATTTAAAAATAATTGTCAATTATCCTGAAACAAAAGAAGATGCCGAGGAACTAAAAAAGAAAGTCAACCAAGACCAGGCCGACTCCGTCGTTCGATACAGATCAAAACTGAATTGTAATGTTGATGAGAAAATGAAGATAGTTGATATATAAGTGTTTAAAAAAAGGTTATTGTCTTTTTAAGGAAAATGTATATAGGTTCTATATCGTTTTAAGATAAATGGTTAATAAGATAATCCTTGTGCAACATTTCCCATTTACCTAGCTTGATGCTTGCTTCTTCGGTCGGTAATGCAAGATTAGATATCCTGTAATCACCAACTTGTCTGAATGTTCCACTGTTGAGTTCAAATGATGATTTCATATAAAAACCTCCTGTTATTTGGTAGCTTAATTTTACCTAATAACAGGAGGTTAGTCTAATGTATAGATAAAATAATATTCGAACTTCAAATCATAACGTTTTTGCAGTAAATCGGAGCGTTTTTGCAGGATATATTGCAGAAAATATTTTTACATAATATTGTATATGTATAGATGTAAATACAATTATTTACAAAATTTATCGCAAAAGACTAAATCAAACACCACAAAAGCTGAATATTTATAAGCAGCAATATAAATCTCATATCGATTAAAAATAAGCTGCGGTTTTCCGTAGCTTATTTTGTTTGATAAAAAGGAAGTGGTCAAAATGCAGATGTAATTGTGTTCTAAAACCTAAAAGAAATATAAGGAGGACGTAATTTATGAAAACAAAAATGTGGCTGAGAATTTTATCAACCATTCTGTCAATTCTCCTGATTATTGAAATTTTCCCTATGTCGGTATTTGCACAAGAGTTAGAAAATCTTGAAGTACCAACTACTGACACCGAAATCGAAGAAGCGACAATAATCGGTGAAATAGAAAGCGAACGCACGGAAAATACAAAGCATTTCAGAATGTCGGACGGCACATTCATGGCCGCTACATATCCCGAGCCTGTTCACTATATGGTGGACGGCGAATGGGAAGAAATCGACAATACTCTTGTTGAAAAAACAGTAGACGGCACAGACTATTATGTCAACGAAAAAGCCTCAAACAAAGTTGCTTTTTCGCAGGTGTTGTCAGATGAAGCTGTCAAAATTCAGGATTCAGACGGCTATGAAATTTCATTAACTCCGATAGGTGAAAAGAAATCCAACGGCAAGAAAAAGGATGTTGAGGATTTAACGTCTTCAAAGTTAATGAAAGAACAGGCAAAGGCTGAAAAGAAAGCCGAGAAAATGGCGTCTAAAAATAAGACGGCCGGTGTGAAATACAACGATGTTTACAGCGATGCAGATATCGAATACATTGTCACACCGTCAACTGTTAAAGAAAATATCATTGTAAACAAAAAGACAGGTAAATATGTTTATGATTTCAATGCAGATTTCGGTAAGCTTGTTCCAAAACTGGAAAGCGAAAGTGTTATCGGCTTGTACGATACAAGTAAAGGCTCGACTGAACCTGTAATTCTCATCGAAGCACCGATAATGTACGATGCCGCAGGCGAAACATCGACGGATATTTCTCTTTCTTTTAAACAAAACGGCGACAAATACACAGTAACCGTTACGGCAGATAAGGAATGGATAAACGATAAATCCCGTGAATTCCCTGTTGTTATTGACCCGACGGTAAAGCTCGATGTCAGTCGTGCGGATATCAATGACGTTTACGTTGACACAGCAGACCCGACATATAGTCATATGTACTCCCACTATCTCTATGTCGGCAAAAACAGTCTGGGAACAACAAGAACATATATCAAATACAATCTTCCGGACTTACCTGATTGCAGTATTGTTGCAGAGGCATTTCTTGTTTTACAGCAGTATGAACATGATCCGGGTAGCGGAGATACAAACTATATATATGCCTATGATTGTGGAACAAACAGTTGGGAAAGTGAAACGATAAACTGGAACAATCAGCCTATGAGCAAAACTGATTTGTCTCAGTATACAGTTTTGGACTATCAGATGTATGTCAACAATACTACTTCAGGCTCAACAATAACTGCCGCTCAGTATATTTTTGACATCACAAAAGCCGCAAAAAATTGGTATGAGAACGGCATTAATAACGGCGTTATGCTGGCTTCTGCAGACGAAAGCATTACTAAAAAGAGTCGTTTCTGCTCCTCTGAATACTCAACCAACAGCGATTTCTTCCCCTCAGTAGTGGTGAGCTACGTCAACAACACAGGCATTGAAGACTATTGGACATACAAAACCGTTGATTTAGGTCGTTCAGGTGCTGTATATGTATGCGATTACAACGGCTCTCTTGCCTATGTTCACAACGACGTAACCACCTCGGGTAACAGAATGCCTGCGAGTGTCAGCCACGTTTTTTCAAACGACAGAACTTATTTTGGCGGCACTTACGGTAATATGAAAATTGGTGTCGGTTATCGACTTGACATTATGGAACAAGTCATTGAGCTCGACAGTTCAACTGCCTTATATGATGCTGACTACAGACTGAAATTCATTGATGGTGACGGCACGGTGCATTACTTTAAGACAACCGACACTACAAACAAGTATGCACACGAATTTAACGAAAAGCTGATTATCACAAAACAGACAAGCGGTCAATATATAATGAGTGACGAAGAAGGAAACCAAAAGATTTTTTCTAAAGGCGGATTCCTTTTAAAAATTCTTGATTCTAATTTAAATTCTGTCACGATTTCTTATAGCTCAAACGACCAAATCACAAAAGTTACTGACGGTGCAGGTAAAGAAATAACATTTACCTACACAGATAATTACCTCACAGGAATAACCGACCCTGCAGGCAGGACAACCACATTTAATTTTGCTGTTCAAGATGACGGCACACAAACAGGTTATCTGCGAAGCATCCAATACCCCGACGGCAAAACAACAACCTTCTATTACAACTCCAACGCAGGCGGCAGGATGTTTCAGATAATTGCACACGATTCAAGTGATGTTGTTTTCTCGGTTAAAGATGTTGTATGCAAAAGCAAAACGTTCTACCGTGTGGAAACGGTGACTCGCAGAGGTGCACCTGTTTCGGGAGTAAAAACCACCGAAAACAAACTGACATTCACCTACAACAACGGCGAAACCCAAGTAACCGATATGTACGGCAAGACAAATTACATTTACTTTGACAACACAGGTCACACGGTCAATGTCAGAGACCACGAGTCCAACACAAGCTATGCAAAGTACAATTCAAGCGGTAACAAGGCAAACACACTTGCCCTGCAGTCGAACACCTTTGCACCGATAAACAACCTTGCTAAAAATAACAGCGCAGAGTTTACGGACAACGGCGAGTGGTATCAGCAGCTTTCGGGCGGAACAGGCAGTGCCGAAATTACCACGGAGCAAGCCTATGTCGGCTACAAATCCTTTAAGGTTAACAGTACGGGTACATCGGGCAGAGTTAATTACTGTCAGGCGTTCACGGGCACACCGGGTACGACATACACTCTTTCAGCCTATGTCAAAATCCCCGAAGCCTTGGGCGACGGTACGGGCGGTGTCGCACTTGCGTTCTGCTATAAGGATGTCAACGGTGCTTGGCAGACCGTCCACGGTGACTATATCACCATCCAGCAGGATTGGCATCGTGAGAGCTTCACGTTCACTCTTCCGTCGGATGCAATGGGCAATATGGGCATAATGCTTGCGTTTTTTGACCGTGCAGGCACAGCCTATTTTGACGGTGTTCAGCTTGAAGCAAATTCCACAATGAACCGCTACAATCTTCTCGACAACAGCGGCTTTGACTACAACAATCTTCATTGGGCATACAGCAGCAGTACCTCGTCCGACGGTATAATCACATCAGGCATCAACGGCAAGGGTGTACGTCTTTACGGCTCACCGTCTGCAAACAAAAACATCTACCAGGATGTGCAGATTAACGGCAAATCGGGTGCAACTGTTGTTTACGGTGCGTGGGCAAAGGCTAATGCCGCAGGACAAAGCAACAGCACAAGCAGTACCACATTCAAAGCAACCCTCACCATTGTTTATACGGATGATACAAGAGCCTACTCAAGCGAACTGTTCAACGTTGATGTAGATAAACCTCAATACATCTGCTCGTCATACACTCTCACAAAAGATTGTAAATCCATTCGCTTGTATCTGACCTATTACAAGGATGTAAACACCGTTATCTTTGACGATGCGTGCTTCTATCTCGACACTTACGGCTCAACCTACGAGTACGACGAGGACGGCAAGCTTGTTGCAGTTGAAGACGGTACAGGACAAGGTATAACCTACACCTATGACGGGCCCGACCTTACAAAAATCAGTCAGAAGTTTGACGGGGAAGAAAAGGAAAGTTGCACATATACTTATGATGATAATCACAATCTTCTGACCGAAACAACAAAGGGCGGAGTCGTAACAGCTTACAGCTACGAAACACCAACAGACGAGGGCTCAACCTACGGCAATCCGACAAAGGTAACTGTTAAGAATTCAGACGGTACATTGCAGTCAAGCTGTACTATGACCTATTCTGATGACTATAACTATCTTGAAGAGGTCACAGACTCCCGTAACGGAACAACAAAGTACGTTTATGACACGGTAAAGGGTGTTCTTAATTCCGTAACAGATGCCAACGGCAATGTCACAACCTACACCTACGACCCGAACACGGATGCGTTACTCTCCACAAGCGGACAGACCTCGTCAACCGATACTGCGATAACCAACACCTATACTTACACTAACGACAGGTTGACCGCAATCACTCATAACGGCTTTAACTACGGCTTCAATTATGACAGCTTCGGCAGAGTGACATCAACCACCGTTGCAGACCAGACCCTCATCAGTCACACCTATAACACCAACGGAACGCTCAGTCAATCAACCTACGGTAACGGAGATTATGTAAATTATTCTTACGATTCTCTTGACCGTGTCGTTTCAAACAGTTATAATGGTGTAAAGTCCTTTGAGTACGATTACAATAAGGAAGGTCTTGTTGCAAGGGAAACCGACTACGAGAACAACGTCACTAAAAACTACGAGTACGACTTTGCCCGCCGTCTTGTCGGTGAAACCTCGTCAAACGGATTGCGTTCAAGCTACACCTACGACGAGCGCAACAACATCAAAAACCTTTACGTTACCAAGGGTGACCTTGTCCTTGCTGATAATGAGTATACCTACAAGGAAGACGGATTGATTGACACAGTCGATATGCATGTTTTTGGTGACTCGGTTCTCTCTTATGAGTATGATTCACTTAACCGTGTGACACGGGAAACCATATTCAATCCTATATACGCTCTTGAATATTATGATATAAATACATACATTGATTACGAATACATTGCATCTGAAGTGGACGGTACCGATGAAGTCAACCAAACCGGTTTGGTTTCCAAAATGACGCATTTTACAGAGTGGACACTTGAAGGCGAAGGCGTAGTTGATATGGGACTGTATCATGTAACTTTTGAATATACATACGATGCAAACGGAAACATTAAAACAGTCACGCAACTCGACTACGATTATAACGGAAACGTAAGCGGTTCAACCTTATTACATACATATACCTACGACGGTTTAAATCAGCTTATTCGTCATGATGATGCAGAAGCTGAAAAATCGTATACCTACAGTTACGATAACGGTAATTTATGTGGTATCTATGAGTACGCATATTCAACCGGCTCGTTAGGCAATATGCAGGGAATAAAAGTAATGGGATATTCCTCTGAATGGAAAGATCAGATGATTTCCTTTGACGGCACTCCTGTTACTTACGACGAAATAGGAAATGTTGTTTCTTATGACGGCTACACCTACGATTGGGAAAAGGGAAGACAGCTTTCGTCAATCAGCGGAAACAATCTCAATGTAAGCTACGATTACAACAGCTCGGGTTTGAGAACAAAAAAAGTAGTCGGAGATAAGACAACCGAATATTATTATGCCGGCGATTTGCTTGTTGCACAGTATAACGGTGAATATTGGTTGCGATTTACATACTCTCCGGACGGCGAGCCTATCGGATTCGCCATATATGATGAAGATACCGAAAATTATGAAACTTATACCGGATTCTTCTATTATGTCAAAAATCTTCAGGGCGATGTCATTGGCTTGTATGACTATACATCAAACTTTTGGCGTCAGTATACGTATGATGCTTGGGGCAATGTAACCGGTGTTTTAGACGAAACCGGCAACGTAGTAACTAACCCTGAAGACTGGGGACATCGTAACCCTATTCGTTACCGTGGTTATTATTACGATACTGAAACAGG
>JAFUPA010000058.1 GCA_017481575.1 Clostridia bacterium
AAAAACTCGTCGGCTTGGTTGGTGTACCTCAAAAGACAACATTTTCCCACATTTAACCAATCTTTCACAAAAAAATCATCCGAGACTCGCTTTTACACGAATCTCGGATTTTTTTCTGGCTGTTTTTTTACAGCCCCTTTAAAATTACTTTCTGTTGTTTCGGAGAATCTTAAGTGTAGTTGTTTTCGGGAACTCTGTGTCACGTGTCTTAACCTTTGCAACCTGCTTGTAGCCGGGAAGCTTTTTGTTAATCTCGTTAACGTCACCCTTGATTCTGTCCTTTGCATCGGGTACTTCAAGTGTATCAAGGAAGAATTCGGCGGTGATAAAGCCGTCCTCGTCGTAAACGACAACTTCCTTAACGTACTCGATTGTTGAAAGCTTGTCCTCAATTTCTTCGGGAGAAACGTTTTTACCGTTGCTAAGAACGATAAGGTTCTTCTTTCTGCCACGGAAGAAGAGGAAGCCGTCCTCGTCAATGTAACCGTAGTCGCCTGTCTTGAACCATTCACCGTCAAATGCCTCTGCAGTTGCTTCGGGGTCTTTGTAGTAGCCCTTCATAACGTTCTTACCACGAACATAGATTTCACCAACGCCTTCTTCGTCAGGCTCGTGGATTTTGATTTCGTTACACTCAAGCGGAGTACCGCAACTGCCGAACTTGAAGTGGTCCGGGTTATTTGCTGTGATAGCGGGTGAACACTCTGTGATGCCGTAACCGTTTACAATGTGGATACCCATTTCGTACATACCACGCTCGTACTTTTCATCAAGGTATGCACCGCCGCAGATGATAAGTGCAAGCTCACCGCCGAGGTTGTCAATGATTGTCTTGAAAATCTTTCTTCTCTTATCAATGCCGAACTTCATAAGGAAGTTGCTTATCTTAAGACCCTTTTTAAGAACCTCATCTCTGCCTGTTTTCTTTGCCGTGAACCAGATT
Source organism: Clostridia bacterium (assembly GCA_017481575.1). Classification (GTDB taxonomy): domain Bacteria; phylum Bacillota; class Clostridia; order Oscillospirales; family Acutalibacteraceae; genus CAG-488. The sequence goes on from JAFUPA010000058.1 coordinate 944, forward strand.
TTTTTGTAAATTGTCTCAACTGCAAGAGGAACACCTGCGAAGTTGTGCGGATGATACTCTGCAAGGTCTTTCTGAATGTCCTTGATGCTTCTGCAGATGAAGCCCCACTCGGAAAGCAGACAGCCAGTAAAGAGTGCGCTTACCCATGAATATGTGTGGTGAAGCGGAAGGAAGCCGATTGCGTGACCGCTGGGTGCAGATTTAACACCTGCAATAGCGTCAGCGGCAACACTGCCCTGTGTGAGCATAACGCCCTTTGATTTACCTGTTGTACCTGATGTGTAAACGATGAAAGCAACGTCATCCTCGTTTACAGGCTCGTCAAGGTAAGATTTGCCTGTTTCCTTTGCGTAAGCGTGACCTTCTTCGATAATATCGTAATAATCCTCTAATTTTATGTACTCTGTAAGAACAACGCCTTCGGTATTCTTCATCATCTCGATTGAGGAAACAAAGTCTTTTGAATAAATGATAGCGTCGCAATCACTTCTTACAATAACGTCTGTAAGGTCTTCGTCAGGAAGCTTCGGGTCCATCGGAATAACTGTCATATTACCTGTGATGATTGCAAAGTAAGCCGCAATCCAATAGTAGCAGTTTTCGCTGAGGATAGCTACCTTCTTGCCTGCAAGACCCTTTTTGTAAAGGTATTCACCGATACCTCTGAATTCATAATTAACCTGATTGAAAGATTTATCCTCAACCTCACCTGCGAAGTTGTAGTATTTATACTGTAATTTGTCGCCGCCTGCCTGCGCACCGTAAAGTACAATTTCTTTAGCTGTTTTAAAATCGGGGAGTTTGGGGCACTTTCTGCCCGCAACATTAGCCTTCATAGGTTTCATAAAAATACCTCTCCTATATCGTAATTATATAAATTATATCATAGCAGTTAAAAAAAGGCAATAACAATGATACAAAATCGTCAATGTGTATAAATTTGAACGATTGAAAATGACAGATAAAAAACACAAGCCGCCTTATCTGTCGGATAAGACGGCTGAAATATTGTGAAAAATTAGAGAAGCTTTGCGGCGGCTTTGTCAAGCATAATGACAACATCGTCGTGCCGGTTGAGGATTGAACAAGGAATTCTCGGTGTGATTTCGCCCGAATGGAGAGCCTTGATAGCCTCTGCCTTTGCCTCGCCCGTTGCGATAAGAAGGATTTTCTTTGAACGCATAATTGAGCCGATACCCATTGTCATAGCATATCTCGGCATCGGAGTGTCGCCAAAATACTTCTGGTTGGAGTCGATTGTGCTTTGTGTAAGTGTAACCTTGAATGCCTCGTCGGTGAACTCGTCAGCAGGCTCGTTGAAAGCAATGTGACCGTTTGTGCCGATACCGAGAAGCTGAAGGTCAATTCCGCCTGCGGCTTTGATAGCCTCTGCGTAACGCTTGCTTTCTGCATCGCAGTCGGGAGCGTTACCGTCAAGGAAGTTAACCTTGTCCTCGTTTATGTCAACCTTTGAGAAAAGGTTTTCGTGCATAAAGGTGTAGTAGCTGTTCTTGTCAAATTTGTCAAGGTCGCAATACTCGTCAAGATTAAAGGTTGTGATGTCCTTGAAGCTGATTTCACCGTTTTCATACATCTTTATAAGGTTCTGGTATGTAGGAACGGGGGTTGCACCTGTTGCAAGACCGAGAACAGCGTTCGGCTTTTCGTTGATAAGCTCTTTGTAAAGCTCGGCAGCAGCAACTGCAATTTCTTCTGCATTTTCAAAAATTCTGGTTTCCATTTTTTCGTCCTCCGGATTATAATGTTACTTCCTTGTGTTCGTCTGAAGATCTGTAGATACCGTCAAGTATCTTTGATGTGATAACAGCGTTGTCGATGTGAGCCTGGTTCGGCTTTCTTGTTTCAACAGATTCAACAAAAGCCTTTACCTCTGCACCGTAATCAAAGCCGGTTGTTGCAAAATCGGTTTTGATTTCTGTAAGCATACCGTTCATTGTGGAGTACATTGTGAACTTGCCGCCGTAGTAGAGACGAACACCTGCTTTTGTACCCATGAAGTCAACAAAGGTTTCTGACTGACCGATGTTCTGTGCCCACGCACCGTTGAGTGTGATGTTTGCGCCGGTGGTACGGACGAAGCCTGAAACGAAGTCATCAACATCATATGTTCCGTTTTCAAGGTCAACTGTATCACTAGCCCACATACTTGTGCATACATAATTCTTCATATCCTTGCCAAGCTTGCAGTAGGCTTCACCCGAGCAGGTGAGGGGAGTCGGGTCACCGAGGCAGTAGAGAGCAAGGTCGATATAATGAACGCCCCAATCGATAAGCACGCCGCCGCCGGAAACAGCCTTTGTTGTAAAGTCACCACCGAGACCGGGGATTGAACGGTGTGCACGGAAGCTTACATAAACCTGATAAACCTCGCCGAGCTCGCCCGAAGCAATAAGATTTTTGACGTGATTTACGTTGTCGCAGAAGCGGTTAACAACACCAATCTGGAGCATTCTGCCTGTTTCGTGAGCAACCTTCTGCATTTCAAGAGCCTCTTCAAGAGTTCTTGCGGCAGGCTTTTCGCAAAGCACGTCCTTACCGTCACGCATAAAGTCAATAGAAATCGGAGCGTGGAAGTCATTGTGTGTGCAAACGGAAACGATGTCGATATCGTCCTTGCCGAGAAGCTCCTTGTAATTATATACAGCAGTACCGCAACCGTATTTTTCAACAGCCTTGTCTGCTCTTTCGGGGATAATGTCGCAGAAATACTTTATCTCAACATTATCAAGCTTAAGGTAGTTCGGGATGTGTGAACCTGAAATGTTACCGCAACCGATGATTGCAACATTTAATTTTTTACTCATAATATCACCTCAAAACAATGATAGAGATATTTTAACAACTTTTTTTATAAAAGTAAACACGGATACAGAAAAAATTGTAAAATAATTGAAAAAAAGCAGGCTTGCGATTTTTCGCAAGCCCACTGAATTGAATTAAATATAAACAGCGTCGCAGACCCTGAACTTTTTCTTAATACATTCCGCCTGCCTGACCTGCCATAGCAGCTGCAGCAGCTGCGTCTGCTGCCGGGTCGGGCTTGTCAGCAACGAGTGACTCTGTTGTAAGAACCATTGATGCAACGCTTGCGGCATTCTGGAGAGCAGAACGTGTAACCTTTGTCGGGTCGAGGATACCTGCCTCAAACATATCAACAAATTCGCCTGTTGCGAAGTTGTAGCCACAGCCTTCCTTCTCGGTTGTTGTGATTGTGTTTACGATAACCGAGCCCTCAAGACCTGCGTTAACGGCAATCTGACGTGCAGGCTCTTCAAGTGCCTTGAGCACGATTTTGATACCTGTCTTCTCGTCAGCGTCATCTGTGTTGTCAAGAAGGGCCTTAACAGCGGGGATAGCGTTAAGAAGTGCAACACCGCCGCCTGCAACAGTACCCTCTTCAACAGCAGCCTTTGTTGCGGCAAGAGCGTCCTCAATGCGGAGCTTCTTTTCCTTCATTTCTGTTTCTGTTGCGGCACCTACACGGATAACTGCAACACCGCCTGCAAGCTTTGCAAGTCTTTCCTGAAGCTTCTCACGGTCAAAGTCAGATGTTGTTGTCTCAATCTGTGTACGAATCTGTGCAACTCTGTTTGCAATTTCTGTCTTGTCGCCTGCACCGTCAACGATGATTGTGTTTTCCTTTGAAATCTTAACCTGGCGAGCCTGACCGAGCATATCAAGAGTTGTTTCGCTGAGTTCAAGTCCGAGCTCGGATGCGATAACCTCACCGCCTGTAAGGATAGCGATGTCACGGAGCATATCCTTTCTTCTGTCGCCGAAGCCGGGAGCCTTGACAGCTACGCAAGTGAATGTGCCACGGAGCTTGTTAACAAGGATTGTTGAAAGAGCCTCGCCCTCAACGTCCTCTGCAATGATAACGAGCTTCTTACCGCCCTTGAGAACCTGCTCAAGAAGGGGAAGGATTTCCTGAATGTTAGAGATTTTCTTGTCTGTGATAAGGATGAGAGCGTCGTCAATAACAGCCTCCATCTTGTCTGTATCGGTTACCATGTAAGGTGAAATGTAACCACGGTCAAACTGCATACCCTCAACAATGTCGGAATCTGTAACAGCAGTCTTTGATTCCTCAACTGTGATAACGCCGTCTGCGCTTACCTTTTCCATAGCCTCTGCAATAATTGTGCCGATTTCCTCGTCAGCGGCAGAGATTGTAGCAACACGTGCGATGTCGTTTGTAGATGTAACGGGCTTTGAGTTAGCCTTAACAGCCTCAACAGCTGCATCTACTGCAAGCTTGATACCCTTCTTAACTACCATCGGGTTTGCGCCTGCGGCAACGTTCTTCATACCCTCACGTACAAGAGCCTGTGCAAGAAGTGTAGCGGTTGTTGTACCGTCACCTGCAACGTCGTTTGTCTTTGTAGCAACTTCCTTGACGAGCTGTGCACCCATATTCTCAAACGGATCCTCAAGCTCAACGTCCTTTGCAATTGTAACGCCGTCGTTTGTGATGAGGGGAGCACCGTACTTCTTGTCAAGAACTACGTTTCTGCCCTTGGGTCCGAGTGTGATTTTAACTGTATTGGCGAGCTTGTCAATACCTGTCTGCAACGCCTTGCGAGCTTCCTCGCCGTAAATAATCTGTTTAGCCATTGATTTGTTCCTCCCTTATTCTACAATAGCAAGAATGTCGTTCTGACGAACGATGATGTACTCTTCTTTGTTGAGCTTAACCTCTGTGCCTGCATATTTGCTTGTGATAACCTTGTCGCCAACCTTAACGTACATTTCAACTTCCTTACCGTCAACAATGCCGCCGGGGCCGACTGCGAGAACTTCAGCAACCTGCGGCTTTTCCTTTGCAGCAGCTGCAAGGATGATACCGCTCTGGGTTGTTTCTTCGAGTTCTGTCATTTTAACCACAACACGGTCTGCAAGTGGTTTGATATTCATAAAAAATTCCTCCTATGAAAAAACATTAAACATAAATTTGGCACTCTCTTTCTTCGAGTGCTAAATCTATTGTAGCCCTGTTTTCGGAAAAAATCAACCCCTTTTGAAAAATTTAACAATTTAATAATATTTATGTTCATTTTTGCTTCTTTACTACTTACAAAAATAGTGATATTATAAACCTAATCAGAATGTAGCAGGTGATTTGATGCAGATTGGTATATCCTCCTCTTGCCTTTACCCCATGCAGACCGAAGAGGCATTGCGCACGGTGGGCGAATTCGGGGTAAAAACGGCAGAGATTTTTGTAAATTCTCCCTCCGAGCTGAAAAAGCCGATATTATCGGAGCTCAAAGCGATAAAGGATTATTACGGTATGGATGTGCGTTCACTTCATCCGTTCACCTCGGCTTACGAAACATATCTTCTTTTCAGTGATTACAAGCGTCGCACCTTTGACGGCATTGAGTTTTATGAGCAGTATTTTGAGGCGGCAAACGAGCTTGGGGCGAAAATGGTTGTTCTTCACGGCGGATTTTCTGCCGCACAGACTACTACCGAAAAGTATGCCGAAAACTACATTCTTTTAAACAATGCCGCAATTGAAAACGGACTTTATATAGCGCACGAAAACGTACACAACCACCATTGCGGCGACCCGAGGTTTATGAAAGCGGTTGCCGATCTGGTCGGTGAGAATTTCAGAATGGTGCTTGACATCAAGCAATGCCGCCGCTGTAACGTGAGTGAGTTTGAATTTATAGAGTTGCTCGGCGACAGGATTTTTCAGGTGCATATCAGCGACTGCCTCAGTAATGAAACCTGCCTTGCGCCCGGTGCGGGTGAATACGACTTCAACCGTCTTTTTACTGCGCTCAAAGCAGCAGGCTACGACGACAGCGCTATAATTGAGCTCTATCGTCAGAACTTCGGCGAAGCTGAGGAATTAAGAGCGGCAAAGGCATATTTAGAAAAAGTGTAATAATATGTTGAAATTGTGTGTATTTATGTGATATAATACATCTAATAATATGCTATTATGCAAAAAGTGTTAGGAAGTGACTGGCTATGAAGTGTCCGTTTTGCGGATTTTCCGAAAGTAAGGTTATCGACTCCCGCCCGACAGATGAGGGTGAACGCATCCGCCGCCGCAGAGAATGCACAAGCTGCGGAAAGAGATTTACAACTTATGAGGTAATCGAAAGTGTGCCGATTATCGTTGTTAAAAAGGATAAGTCAAGAGAGTCCTTTGACCGTGCAAAGCTGTTCAACGGTCTTTTGAGAGCTTGCGAAAAGCGCCCCGTTTCAATTGATCAGATTGAAAAGATGGTTGACGAAATCGAGCTCACACTCCAGAATTCACTTGACCGTGAGGTTACCGCAACACGTATCGGTGAGCTTGCTATGGATAAACTTAAGGATACCGACGAGGTAGCTTATGTCCGCTTTGCTTCGGTTTACCGTCAGTTCAAGGATATTAACACATTTATGGATGAGCTTGCAAAGCTCCTCGGTGAGAAAAAATAATTTAGGTGAGATGATATTATGAGTAAGAAAGGTACAGCCGCAAAGATTGCGTTGGGTGCCGCTGTTGTTACTGCTGTTGCAGGTAACCTTGCCTGTGATTATGCAATCAAGCGCCCCGATCCGCTCAAGGAAAAAGACCCTGAAATGCGTGAGGTTTACAAAAAGCGTGCGGAGATAAGAAGAAGAAACAATCAGAATTTCTACGACTGCAACCCTGAAGATCTTTCACTTACAAGTGTCAACGGTCACAATATGAGGGCTTGGTTCCTGCCTGCAAAGAAGCCGTCAAAGCGTTTTGTTATCTGCGTTCACGGCTACAAGTGCAATGGCCCTGACGAATTCAGCCACTTTGCACCGTTCTATCACAACGAGCTCGGCTACAACTACCTTCTTCCTGACCTTACGGCTCACGGCAGAAGTGAAGGTGACTACATAGGCTTCGGCGCACCCGATGCAAAAAATATCCTTTTGTGGGTAGACTATCTTATAAACCGCTTCGGCGAGGATATCGAGATAATCCTCCACGGTATTTCCATGGGTGCGGCAACAGTTATGAACTGTAACGAAATGTCACCGCCCGACCAGGTTAAAATCATTATTGAGGACTGCGGCTTTACATCTGCGGCTGAAATTATGAACAACACTCTTAAGGATAAAATCGGCTTCGGCTTTATGCCCATGGTTCAGCTCGGCAGCGTTTTTGCAAAGCTTAAGGCAGGCTATTTCTTCGGCGAGAGCAATCCGCTCAAGAATATGTATAAAGCTAAAAATCCGATTCTCTTCGTTCACGGTATGGACGACACCTTCGTTCCATTTGAGCACGGCAAACGTCTTTACGATGCCTGCACGGTAGAAAAGGATTTCCTCTGGGTACCCAACACAGTTCACGCTTTCAGCTACTACAATGCCAAGGAAGAGTACGAAAACAAAATCAAGGCATTCATTGCAAAGCATATGGACAAGAAAGAAACAGTTACAGCATAATAAAAAGGGCACAAAATGTGCCCTTTAAATTTGGAGATTATTTATGGCAGAATACAAGAATTTATCAAAAGAAGAATTACTTTCACTCAGGTCAGAGCTTGAAAAACAGTACGAGGAGTTTAAAAAGCTCGGTTTACAGCTTGATATGTCAAGAGGCAAGCCCAACAAGGCACAGCTTGACCTTTCAAGTGCTATCCTCGATGTGTTCAATTCAACAAGCGACGTCAAGTCGGTTGACGGAACAGACACAAGAAACTACGGAATACTCACAGGTATTCCCGAGGCAAAAGAGCTTTTCGGCGAGCTTATGGGCGTTCCTGCAAAAAATACAATCATCTTCGGCACAGCAAGCCTTACAATTATGTACGACTACATTTCACAGTGTATGATGTTCGGCTGCGGTGACGAGCCGTGGATTAAGCAGGGTAACGTCAAGTTCCTTTGCCCCGTTCCCGGTTACGACAGACATTTCTCAATCCTCCAGCATTTTGGCATTGAAATGATTAACGTCAAAATGAATGACGACGGCCCTGATATGGATAGCATCGAGGAATTGGTAAAGGATAGTAGTGTCAAGGGTATTTTCTGTGTACCGAAGTATTCAAACCCCGATGGCATCACATTCTCTGACGAGGTTGTACGTCGTTTTGCGGCACTCAAGCCTCACGCAAAGGATTTCAGAGTTATCTGGGATAACGCATACCTCGTTCACGGTATCAACGACACACCCGACGAGCTTCTCAATATCTTCGACGTTGCAAAAGAATACGGCAGTGAGGATATGTTTATCGAGGTTTGCTCAACATCAAAAATCAGCTTTGCGGGTGCAGGTGTTTCTGCCCTTGCGGCTTCGGATGCAAACATCAAGGCTATCCAGAGCCGAATGACTGTTCAGACAATCTCTCATGATAAGATGAACCAGTTGCGTCACGCAAGATATTTCAAAAACCTTGACGGCATCAAGGAGCATATGAAGAAGCATGCCGCAATCCTCAAGCCGAAGTTCGATACTGTTACCGAAGGCTTGACAAAGGCATTTGAAGGCACAGGCATCGCACGCTGGAACAATCCGAACGGCGGTTATTTTGTAAGCCTTTTTGTTATGAACGGCTGTGCAAAGAGAGTCGGTGAGCTTTGTAAAGAGGCAGGTCTTACCCTCACAACAGTAGGTGCAACCTACCCGTATGGCATTGACCCCGACGACAGCAATATCCGAATTGCTCCGTCCTTCCCCGATGTTGACGAACTCAAAAAGGCTGTTGAGCTTCTTGCAGTTTGCGTCAAGCTTGCGGCAGTTGAAAAACTTCTCGATAAATAAACTTTTAAATTTACGAAAGCGGTAAAAAACAATGACTCGTCCATTATATAAGGTTAGAGAATTTAACACTTTCAGAGAATTGCTGACACAGAGCATGGCAATCTACGGCAACAGTCCTGCGTTCAAGGTTAAAAACGCAGTCGGTCAGATTGTTGATATCAGCTACAATCAGTTCCACGATGAGGTTTACTCACTTGGAACAGCCTTGCTGTCTCTCGGTCTTAAGGATTGCAGAATTGCCGTTGCAGGTGCCAACAGCTACAAGTGGTGCGTCAGCTATATGGCGGTTGCCTGCGGTGCAGGCGTAGTTGTTCCGACAGATAAGGAGCTTCCGTTCGCCGACATCAAGAGCATCCTCGAGGTTTCCGAGTCAAAGGCAATTATCTTTGACAAGAAGTTCGGCAAAAAAATCCTCGAGCACCGTGACGAGCTTCCCGAAGGTCTTATTTTCATCTCTATGGACATTTCCGAGGACGACGGCGACATACTTTCCTTTGATAAGCTTGTAAAGGACGGCGAACGTCTCATTTCCGACGGCAACGAGGACTATATCAATATAAAGCCCGACAGCAACAAGCTCGGTGTTCTTCTTTTTACCTCAGGCACAACGGGAATGTCAAAGGCTGTAATGCTCAGCGCACGCAATATCTGTTCGGACATTATGTCCATTATGGGCGTTGTAAAAATCAATAAGGGCGAGCGTATTCTTTCGCTTTTGCCCATTCATCATACTTACGAGTGTACGGTTACATTCCTTTGCTGTATTTACGGCGGTGTTTCAATCTGTTTCTGCGACGGACTTCGATACATCACAAAAAATCTGCAGGAATACAAGCCGAACATTCTTATTGTTGTTCCCCGTGTTATCGAGCTTTTCTATGCAAAAATTCAAAAAGCTCTTGAAAAAGAAAAGGGTGCAAAGCTCAAAATCGGCATTGCAAGCAGAATTGCCAAGGCTACCAAAAAGGTCGGCATCGACACAAGCGACATTTTCTTCGGCAAGATTAAAGAAGCCTTTGGCGGCAGCATCCGTCTCATAATTTCGGGTGCGGCAGGCATTGACCCGACAATCATCGAAAATATGAACAAGTACGGCATACAGACCTTTCAGGGCTACGGTCTTACGGAGTGCTCACCCATTGTTATCTGTAACTCGGACAAGGACAGCAAGCACGGCTCAATCGGCAGACCCATACCCGGAGTGGAAGCAAAGCTCGTAAACTGTGACGAAAACGGCATCGGTGAGCTTTGTGTCAAGGGTCCGATGGTTATGCTCGGTTATTATAAAAACGAAGAGGCAACCAACGCTGTTTTTGATTACGACGGCTGGTTCCACACGGGCGATCTTGCAAGCGTTGATAAGGACGGATTTTATTACATCTGCGGACGAAGCAAAAATGTTATCGTCACAAGCAACGGTAAAAATGTCTATCCCGAGGAGCTTGAAGCTCTGCTTATGAAAGAAACGGCAGTTAAGGAATGTATGGTTGTTGAGTCAAAGGACGACAAGGACAACTCAATAGTTATGGCAAAAATCTTCCCTGATGCACAGGCTCTTTCGCAGGAAAACGGCAACAGAATTCTTACCGAAAAAGAGATTGGCGAAGAGGTTGCTGATGCAATCCGACGTGTCAACGACCAGGTTGTGAGTTACAAGGCTATCAAAAACTTTGAAATTATGGAAAAGGAATTTGAAAAAACCACAACCGCAAAAATCAAACGAAATCAGTAATAGTACAAAACCCCTCCTCATAAGATTGATTGAGGAGGGATTTTTTATGCTCAAAAAAAGACGAACAAAGCCGCAGGCAAACGGTGATATAAAAACAGTTGCAATCAAAGCGTTAATCGGCTCTGCTGTCGGTCTTGGCTTATTCTTTGTTCTCACGGCACTTGCTTCATTTGCGCTTTGGAAAACCGATGCTGACAGCGAGATTTTTAAATACATAATGCTCATAATAGGTGCTGTCGCAGGCTTTATCGGCGGTTTTGTTGCCGTACGTCCTACAAGGAAAAACGGAATTGCCGTCGGTGCGTTGAGTGCTTTGCCTACTTACCTTGCAATTATTCTGACTTCAACACTCGTTTCAAAAAGCGGCATAGGCTTAATCGGTTGGGTCTTTCTTGCTGTGGTTGTGCTTTTTTCTGCAATCGGCGGAATTGTTGCCGTCAATAAACGTAAATAAAGTTTACAACAGCCCTTTACTGTGTTAAAATATAGAAAAACACAGCAGGGGGCAATGGTATGGATTTTGAATTCAGACAGGTATCTTCTCTTAACAGAGTTTTTCTTGACGGCAAGTGCGAATTTACCGAAATTGACAAAGCAAAGGTTCTCAAAAACGAACGCTATTCTTATCAGCTTGCGTACAAATCGGAAGACAGATTTACGGCAAAGGTAAGTGTTGAATCAGCCCTGGGCGACTGCATCAGCGTGCGTGCTGTCGGCAATGTACCGTCAGAGCTTCCTTGTTACCCTGACAGAACCGAATTTTGTGAACGAAGCGAGCCGGGACTTTTCCCCGACGTTCTGTTTCCCGTCGGTGATACTCATTTCATAAAGCCCGACAATTGGTTTTCTCTTTGGGTTACGGCTGAAATCCCGTCCGAAATTAAAGCGGGCGACTATGATATAACTGTAAAATTGAGTAACGAAGAGGGTGAGTCTGTTTCAAAAACTCTCACACTCACCGTTATTGACGCTGTCTTGCCCGAGCAGACACTCATCAGCACTCAATGGTTCCACACGGACTGTATTGCAGACTACTTTAATGTCCCCGTTTTCTCCGAGGAGCATTGGTTACTTATTGAAAAATATATGACCGCCTTTGCAAAGTGCGGCAACAATTTGATTTTAACTCCTGTTTTTACACCGCCTCTTGATACAAAGGTTGGCAGCGAACGCACAACCGTTCAGCTTGTCGATGTGAAGAAGAACGGCAAAAGCTACACCTTTAATTTCGACAAATTCCGCCGTTGGGTTGAGCTTGCAAAGAAATGCGGAATAAAATATTTTGAGATTTCTCATCTTTTCTCACAGTGGGGAGCATTTGCCGCACCCAAGGTTATGGCAGAGGTTGACGGCGAAATCACAAGAATTTTCGGTTGGGAAACTGAAGCATCAGGTAAGGCATATTCGGCATTTCTTCACGCTTTTTTGCCCGAGCTTATCAAGGTGATAAAAGAACTCGGAATAGAAAATGCTACATATTTCCACGTTTCGGACGAGCCGAACAGTGAGCAGATTGGCTCTTATAAAAAGGCAAAAAAAATTATCGCAGACCTTCTTCACGAGTTCCCGATAATCGATGCACTTTCCGAATACGATTTTTATGAAAAAGGAATTATCAGACAACCTATTCCCTCAACCACAAGCATCGAAGAGTTTATCGAAAAAGGCTTCTACAACCGCTGGACATACTACTGCTGCGGTCAGGGCGGCGACCTGAGCAACAGATTTTTCTCAATGCCGCTTTCAGCAACAAGAATTATCGGCACACAGCTTTATTTTCACGATATCAAAGGCTTTTTGCAATGGGGCTTCAATTTCTACAATTCTGCCCACTCACTCCGCCACATCAGCCCTTATGAGATAACCGATGCCGACTGCGCATTCCCGTCGGGCGATGCTTTCACGGTTTATCCGTATAATAACGGTGCCATTATGTCCGTGCGTGCGGAGGTTTTGTTTGAAGCGTGGCAGGATATGAGAGCATTACAGTTTCTCGAAACACTCATAGGCAAAGAGAAGGTTAAAGAAGAAATTGAATATTCCTTTGGCGAAATCAAGTTCCGTTCCTACCCGAGAGGCACGGCGGCAATGCTCGGCATAAGAGCAAAAATAAACAATTTGATTGAAAAAAGTCTTTAATATCAACACCTTTGGCAAAAAATTCTTTACTTGTAAATTCTGTTTTGATATAATTAAAATGTTAGGAATTTGTAAAAAGGAGAAGTAAAATGTTAGAAAAAGCTCTTTTCCCTGAACAGGTTGGCGTAGACTCCGATGTTGTTACAAGCCACATCAAATATCTTGAATCCATTGGAATGCGTATGGACAGCTATGTGGTTCTCCGCCACGGCAAGGTTGCATGCGAATGTCATTGGACACCTATTGACGCTAAAGTTCCGCACGATATGTTTTCGTTGAGCAAAAGCATTGTGTCAACCGCAATCGGCATTGCATACGACGAGGGTATAATCGACCTTAATACAAAGATTTATCCCAAGTACTTTCAGCACAAGCTCAATCAGATGAAGGACAAGCAGAGAGAATGGGCAGAGAAAATGACCATTCACGATGTTATCTCAATGCGTGCAGGCGTTGTAACTCCAATCATTGACGACAAGGAAAAGAACACAGATTGGCTTCAGGCTTTTCTTGACTCAAAGATAACCTTTGAGCCGGGTACGGATTTCAAATACATAAGCGAAAACGCATTTTTACTCTCCTGGATTATTCAGAAAGAAACGGGACTTAATCTTACCGAATATCTCACACCCCGACTTTACGAGCCAATGGGAATCAAAGTGCCTTTCTGGGAAAAAAATCAGCAGGACGTTAATGCAGGCGGTTGGGGACTTATGCTCACTGCGGAGGACCTTTGCAAGCTTGCAATCCTTTACCTCAACAAGGGTGAGTATAACGGCAAGCGAATTTTCTCCGAAGAGTGGTACAACCTTGCAACAACACCGTACACCGAGAAAACCTACCCCGTATTTACGGATAAGTCAGAGTACGGATATCAGATATGGATTGACCACGAAAATGACGACACAACATACAGGTTTACGGGTCTTTACGGTCAGTTTATCTTTATGTTCCCCGACTACGATGCCGCAGTTGTCATAACTGCGAGCGACAACCGTGACGACGAGTCAATTCATTCTCTTTATGCCCACTATCCCAAAGCATTCATTGAAGCAAAAGAAGAGTGCAACAGCGAGAAGTTGAACACTTTTAATAAATATCTTGATTCAAGACGTATTTCACCAGACTTTAAAAATGCTTCTCCCAGAAGAAATATACCAATGGAGAAGAAAATCAACAACCGAATGATTAAGCTTGTTTCTCCTCAAAACCTGAGCGTTCTCGGCGCCGTAAATTACTTTATGTGGCGCAAGAAGATAGGCAAACTCAACGACCTTAAGTTTAACTTCTCGGCAGACGGGCTTGAATTCTCGTTCAAAGAGAAAAACTGCGGACGAACAGTAATAAAAGCAGGAATGAAAGGAGAATACATCCGCAACGTTGTAAGACTTGCAGAGACGGATGTTGTCATCGACGCACAGGCAACGTGGAACAACGACGGCTCGCTCGAGCTCTTCATCTGCCCGTCAGGCAGACCGCAAAGAAGACGCCTTACATTTGTATTCAATGGTAATACGGTTAAGGTTTCCAGCAAAACAGACCCGGGTTACGGTGACCTTGCAAAGTTTAATATTGAATTCAACTTTGCGTTCAAAGTCGGAGAAAAAATTCAGTCAGTAATTGACACTTGTGCACCGATTTTTGAAAGTGTTTACAGCGACCCAAACGCTTATGGCTGGTTTATGAAATAATCAAAACGCACCTTTCAGTATGAGAGGTGCGTTTTTACACCGCAACAAATAATTTTGAAAATATACTTGATTTTTATTACGTATTTAGTTATAATAGTTAGGCTATCAAACTAAATACGGAGAGTTGTCCGAGCTGGCCGAAGGAGCACGATTGGAAATCGTGTAACAGCCATAAACTGTTCGAGGGTTCGAATCCCTTGCTCTCCGCCAAAAGAAAGAGTCGCACAAGAGTGTGGCTCTTTTCTTTTTGCAGATAAAAATGCAAGGGATTCGAAGCCCGTGGGGGTGAGGAACGTTAAGAAAACAGTCCAGCGGACTGTTTTTAGTTCCGAAGTCTGAGGCGGGTACTGTTGCAATGCAACGGTCGCCGAGGACGCAACCTGCGACAGCAGGTGTATCCCTTGCTCTCCGCCAAAAGAAAGAGTCGCACAAGGGAGACACTCCGTAAGGAAGTTGTCTCCCTTAGGCTTTTGTAATCAGCCAAAATGATTGAATTGTAAGAAAAAATCATGTTACGGAGGATTACGAAAATGACAAAATCATTATTTGAACAAAACGGCGTCACATAT
>JAFUPA010000059.1 GCA_017481575.1 Clostridia bacterium
CAAGCCTTTTGGGCTTGCTTTAAGCTCGCCCGTTTTGGCTTTACTAAAGTCTTTTTTCACCCCCGGCTGTACCGGGGTTTATTTCCACACCTAAAGGCACCAAAAAATAAATGCCGCAACCTGACGGTTACAGCATTTATTGGTACGAGTGTTCATAACGGATTCAATGAATAAATTGTTAACGGGGTTAAACACACATTGTTTCAAGCTATTATTAACAACTGAAAGCAATTGCAAATTATGAAAAACAATATTTTATCTTGCGAATTCAACATTGATACCGCTTGTGTTGAAGTAAAATTAACTGATGGCTCAATGGTATCAATCGATTGTATTGCCGTTGAAAACGAATATGCAAACAATATGTACGAAGTATCAGCGCTTGATTATCTCATCTATAATGAGCCTTTGAGTTATGTTGAATTATTGCTCAGCGGTAAAATGGAAGGATATTTAAGAAACAGCACGGACTACACCCCGCTATCCGAAATGAGATAATTTTTCAGCAGGCAACATCACACAAGAATGTTGCCTGCTGTTCTTGTTTATGCTGTTGTTTTTTCTTCAAGCTTCCTCATTGATTTTCTGAACTGAACCGCAAAAAGTATTGACGTGAAAGCAATCGCAAGAAAATCTGCGGCAGGTTCGGCAAGGTAAACGCCCATTGTTTTGTCAGCAACCAGATTCGGCATAATGTAGATAAACGGCAGAAGAAGCACGAATTTACGCACAATTGCAACGATGATTGAACACGGTGCGTTGCCCATTGAAACAAAGGTCATCTGGCAGGCAATCTGTATTCCGAAAAGGAACATCGCACCGCAGTAAACACGGAGTGCCTTTGCCGTGAAATCAATGAGTGATGCGTCGGGTGTGAATATTCCTGCAAATATCTGCGGAAATATCATAATCAGTGTACAAAAAACAACTGAATATGTAAGGCAGCAAGTGAGTAATAATCTGAATGTTTTCTTTACTCTGTCAACATTTCCTGCACCGTAGTTGTAGCTTGAAATCGGTTGCGCACCTTGTGCGATGCCTTGCATAGGCAGCATTGCAAACTGCATAACGCTTGTGAGAATTGTCATTGCGCCGACGGCGATATCACCGCCGTATTTGAGAAGTGACGAATTGAAGCAAACGGAAATCACACTCTCGCTGCTCTGCATAATGAAGGTCGCAAGACCCAGAGCAACGCAGGGGAAAACAAGCTTTGCATCAATTTTCAAATCCGACACTTTGAGTTTAAGATATGTTTTCTTGCCGCAGAGGAAAGAGATTACCCATACGCACGAAATCGCCTGCGAAAGAATGGTTGCAAGTGCCGCACCTCTGACACCCATATCAAATGCAAAAATGAATATCGGGTCAAGGATTATGTTACTGACAGCACCGATAAGCACGGTTATCATACCGATTTTTGTGAAGCCCTGTGCATTGATGAACGCACCCATACCAAGTGTGAGCTGAACGAAAACCGTGCCGACGGCGTAGATGTTCATATAATCTGTTGCATAGCTGATTGTGTTTTCGCTTGCACCGAAGGCAAGGAGTAAATCCTTATTCCAAATCAGCAAAACCGCAGTTAAAACGGCTGAAATAATAATCTGAAGCGTGAAGCATCCGCCGAGAATTTTCTCTGCGGATTTTTTGTCGCCCTTACCCATATTTATTGATGCTCTCGGCGCACCGCCTGAGCTGATAAGAGCCGCAAAAGCCGAGATAATCATAATTATCGGCATACAAACGCCGACACCCGTCAGAGCAAGACTTCCTTCTCCGGGAATGTGACCGATATAAATGCGGTCAACGATATTATAGAGCATATTTACGAGCTGGGCAATGACTGTCGGCACAGCGAGCTTGAAAAGCAGTTTGCCAACGGGCTCCGTGCCCAGAAATTCTTTGTTGTTATCCATACTTATCTCCTGAATTAAAATCTCAAAGTATTATACACCTGCATGAAATTAAATTCAAGACCGTCATAAATCTCAACAATTGTTGAACTTCAGTTGAAGAAGAGTTGAAGAAAGAGTTTTATAATTGCGTCATAAAGTGATAAAGGGGTATTTTATGAACGAAGTTAAAACACCGAAAAAGCCGATGATGTTCTATTACGGCATTTTTCTTGCGGTAATCATTCTTTTCAATGCGATTGTAATGCCGCTTCTCAACAATATGAGAGTGAAA